>NC_020060.1 GCF_000330885.1 Rhizobium tropici CIAT 899 | reverse complement strand
TTATCCGGCTTTCAGATCCCCCTGCCCGTTGGCCCTCAACAGTGACATTATCATCGGCCCAAGCGAGAATTCCCCCCGCTCACTGCGCCGCGTCAAATCACGCAGATAACCTCCCGCCGAGTTGATGAAAGTCGCTCTCTCCAGGATGCACGCAACCGCCACCGCCGCATTTTCCGGGCCCAGCCCCTCGCAGGCATCCTGATAGGCGGAAGGGCTAACCCCCAGCACAGATCGAACAACCACCGCAGCAGACATCAGATCACGCCAGCTCGCGATGCCCCCCGGCGCATAGTCCACGATCGTCGGGCATGCCTTGAGCACCAACCCTAATGGGAAAGCCCTTTGCTGTTCATTCTTCGGTTGGCGACCCGCACTCGACTTTGCCCCCTGCTCCTTTCTAGAGCTAGGTTCAAATTCAATGAAGGATTCGGATTTTGAATTCTGTATGTGCTGCTCGCTATGAGCATCATTGGTGCTACTATTTTGAGAATTTTCGAGCATTTCCAATCGATTGAGGACTTCCTCGCGAAGCATCTCCATTTCATCGAGAATAGCCGTCGTGCCGGCAAGGGTCGGGACGCGCGGAATCCGCCCTACAAGCGCCACGTAGACGTCCTCGACCGATTGCCAATCTCCATCGGCGCCCTCTTCCATTGCTGCAGTGATGAGCTTACGGACATCGCGCCGGCAAATGGTTAGGCTTTCCTTGGCTCGCCTCAATGCCGCTCTATCGGCCGTCACTCGCTGCGCTAGCACGGCCAACTCTTCCGCCCGAGCAAGCAGCGGCGACAAGTCGAAGCCGAAGGCGCTCTCGATCTCGCCACCACCGTTCTTACGGGCGTAGCGCTTGCCATTGGCGCTATCCTTCCGAACGATGAGACCCGCTTCCACCAGTATGGCGATGTGTCTGCGTAAAGTCGCGCCCGCCATTGCATGCGCGCGAAGTGAAAGCTGAGCATTCGAGGGGAAGACGATCAGTTGCGCGTCCTGGCGCAACTCAGTCTCGGGATAGAAACTCAACAGTGCGTCAAGAACCGCGAGGCTATTGGACTGAACTCCCAGCAGCTCCATGGCCGTGGAGGCATCTCTGAAGACCTTCCACTTGTCCGCTGTCTTACCTTGCTTTATTTCAGCCAAGGCCGCTTGGCGCCGCACGAGCGCAAGCGTCATCGGCCGCCGCCCGAATGGCGTCGTCACACTTCCCGTCTGCATCGTCTTTCACCTTTCAGCAGGCAAAAGAAATCCGCTCACCAAAACGGCGCCAAAGACTCTTGACGAAGATTCGAGGAAATGCGATTCTGTTCGTGCTAAAGAGACAGAAGGGCTTCCACGACGGCAACGTTGAGGGGGCTCTTTTCTTTTGCGGGTTACTCTCCCTGTTTCTGTTGATGCTTGGCACGGTGCTCTTGATAGAGCGCCGGCAAATGTTCGAGTACAAAGGCGGCAAACTCAGGCGTCTCCTTCCTGTCGATCGTGATCTCCAGCTTGCTCTTGCTCTGTGTCACCTGCGCAAGTCTGTCCCCATCCGGGGTCGACATGACCTCCGGCAGACCGCGCGCAATACGACGCGGCTTCAGGTGTCCGATCACCGCCTTGAACCGGTCCGCTGATGGCAGCGTCTGAGCCTCTGCCGAACTCGCAAATTTGACGACGTCCGCTGGCGACCCTGCTTTCTCGACCAATTCGGCGAGTTGTTGCCAGCTGGGGCGACCGACTCCTGGGGCGGCGCCAATGGCGTCGATCAGCTCAGAGGGGAGGGCGTCGATAAGTAGGAGCATCTTCGACAGATTGCTTTTGTCGATCGACATGGCAGCAATGACGATTTCTCGCGAGAACTGCTTGTTCAGCTGATGCGCGAAACGCGCCTTTTCAATAAATGTGAGGTCTTCACGTTCGTTGTTTTCCTGACCCTGGGCCACGACCAATTGCTCGTCGGTCAAGTCGCGAACGACCGCCTTGACCGGCAGTCCGAGCTCTGACACGGCGCGCAGGCGGCGATGGCCGAAGGCAACCTGGTATCGGCCACCTCCTTCCGGATGAGGCCTCACAAGGATTGGGACCTGCTGTCCTTGCTCCCGGATCGACATAAGGAGACCGTCGATATCACCTTGCATACGATCTTGAACGAACGACGGCTCGATTGATGATGGGTCCAGTTCAACGACGGCCTGACCTTCCGCGAGCCGCCGTTCAATCTCCTCGGCACGGCCAAGACGATCATTTTGCTCACGCAGTGCGTTGCCGATGTTTGCCGTCAGCTTGGTCGCAGGATCACGTTCTTTTCTCGCCACGCCGAGAAGCGGCATCGACCGAGTCTTGGCCGCTCTGTTGTCAGCGACTGATGTAGTGTCGGGCGCGTCTGTGGAGACGCCGAGAAGGTGCTTCCGACTCATGCGGTTCTACCCCAGGCTTTTTTGATCAGAGTCTCGATCTCGTCGTTGACAGCGTTCATCGCCTCCAGGGCGCGATCGTAGGTCGAGCGCGTAAACTGACCACGCTCAACCTCGAAGAGCGTCTGGTTTGTCAGGCCAGCGTCAGAAACAGCAGTTGTCTTGAGCATCGGAAAGTTGAGCACGTTTTCGCCGAAGATCGAACGAAGATAGCCAACCATCTGGTTTTGGGGCCCGTCACTCGGTTCAAAGCGTGTGATGAGATAGCGCATCCAATTAAATTTGAACTGTGCGCCCGCATTCTCGATCTCGCGGAGGAGATTCGAGGTCATCGCCAGGAACTGGTTCATCGACATCACGTCCAACATCTGCGGATGGACAGTGACCAGGATCGACGTCGCGGCGGTCAAAGCCGAAAGCGTGAGATAGCCCAGTTGAGGAGGGCAGTCGATGACCACGACATCGTAGTTGTCCGCGATGTCTTCGATGACTTGACTGATACGACCGTAAAAAAGCGTGTCGCCTTCCTTCCGGCTCATCAGGGCGCGCGGGGTGTCGTGCTCGAACTCCATCAGTTCAAGATTACCCGGAATGAGATGGAGGTCCGGAATGTAGGTTCCTCGCACAACCTGCTCGATCGGAACCTGCTCGTCATCGTACCTGATGGCGCCATAAAGAGTCTCATTCGGACCGACGTCCGTTTCTGGCTGACTGCCGAAGAGTGCGGAAAGGCTTGCCTGGGGATCGAGATCGATTGCCAGGACGCGGTAGCCACGCATCGCCAGATATTGCGCCAGATGCGCGGCTGTCGTCGTCTTGCCCGAGCCACCCTTGAAATTCATCACCGAGATAACTTGAAGCTGCTCACCCTCGCGACGATGGGGCAGGTAGCGCCGGTTCCCGCGGCCGATCTGGTCCAGGTGCTTGCGGATTGCATGGATATCTTCGATCGTGAACGTGCGTCGACCGCCGGGGCTCATGCTCACGTGCAATTCTGGCATTTCCGACGCAGTCTGCCTAAGATAAGACTCACCGATGCCGAGCAGTTTTGAGACCTCTGACGGAGCAAAGGATCGAATGCCTTTTTCAGCCGTGGGCGGGAATACCTTGAGATGATGCGCCTGAAGTTGGCTGGAGAGGGCGTCGGCGTGACGCTCCATCAATGCGGTCAATCCTTCAACGACTGGCGCTGTTTTTGCGGCGGTCTTCGCCATCTCAAAACCCATTTCCTGCAAGTGGCGGTATTTTTCGCGAAACCGGTAAAGTTCCGCCACTAACCATTAGAGCCGATTCTGAATTTTGAGCAAGCGGTTTTAGGTTAACGAAAGGTTAACGCCGCTGCGCCAGAAAAATTGATAGCCGCCGATTTTCCGTTAATATTCGCGGAGTTAACATGCCCGACCTTCGGCTATGTTCTCGATCTGTTTATCTGTGAATCCTGCAAACCTAACTAGCCGCGTTGGGCGTGATTGGACCTGATTTCATCAAACTCCGCGGCCACTGCGGCGCGACTCACGCGCAAAACATTGCAGGATCCTCCAACTACCGCGCAATACCGTTCCATGCTGACTTCTCCGCCGATCAACGACGACGGAGAAATTGATGCAGGTTTTCGCGCTCAACAAACCGCGGAATGTTCACGAAGCTCGGCTCATCCAGCAACATCACCAGCTACGCGCTCGCGTCTTCTCGGAGCGGCTGGGCTGGGAGGTCAACGTCGTAGATGGTGAGGAATCGGACGGCTTCGATTCCCTTGACCCCACCTACATCCTGGCCGTTTCCGACCTCGGCAACGTTAGCGGTTGCGCCCGGCTCCTGCCGGCCGCTGGCTCGACCATGGTGACCAACGTCTTTCCGTCGCTTCTACCGGAGGACGGGCTGCACGCACACCCCGCGATGGTCGAGAGCTCCCGCTTCTGCGTGGATACGACCCTTGAAGAGGGCAGGGGATCGGGATCGGTGCATGAGGCAACGCTGACGATGTTTGCCGGCATCATCGAGTGGTGCCTCGCAAACGGCATCACCGAGATCGTGACGGTGACCGACCTGCGGTTCGAACGCATTCTCGGTCGTGTCGGCTGGCCGCTTAAGCGCATCGGCGATCCGAGCCGTATCGGCGTGACTACAGCTGTCGCAGGGATGCTCCCGGCGAACGTGGAAACATTTCTGAGGCTCCGCCCGTCCAGCTATCGCTCGCAATTCAATGGTCCGCTGGGTCAGGCAGCATAAGGAGAAAACCGTGAACCAGCTTCGCTCTCATCCTCGACTCGTCCGCAAGCTTCAGGAGGCGCTCGGCGATCAGCTCTGCGTCGCGCTCGACGATTCGACTGTTGTCGAAATCATGCTCAATCCGGACGGCAAACTGTTCATCGAACGACTCGGCCATGGCGTTGTACCCGCCGGAGAAATGTCGTCCGCAAGTGCTGAAATGATTATCGGAACCGTGGCGCATTCGCTCCAGTCCGAGGTCGATACCGAGCAGCCGATCGTCTCCGGCGAACTGCCCATCGGCGGCCATCGCTTCGAAGGACTGTTGCCTCCTGTGGTCTCCAAGCCGGCCTTCACCATTCGCCGTCGCGCCTCACGCTTAATCCCGCTTGAGGATTACGTGCGCTCGGGCGTGATGAGCGAGCAGCAAGCGTTGACGATCCGCAGCGCGATTTCGTCTCGGCTCAACATCATCATCTCCGGCGGCACCGGCTCGGGCAAGACGACGCTTGCGAACGCCGTCCTCAACGAAATCGTCAAGTCGGCGCCGGACGACCGCCTCGTTATCCTCGAGGATACCGCAGAGATCCAGTGCACAGCCGAGAACGCCGTCCTTCTCCACACAAGCGATACTGTCGATATGGCGCGGCTCTTAAAGAGCACGATGCGGCTGCGTCCCGACCGGATCGTCGTCGGCGAAGTCCGTGATGGGGCCGCGCTCACCTTGCTCAAGGCGTGGAATACCGGCCACCCGGGTGGCGTCGCGACCATCCATTCCAACACTGCAATGTCGGCGCTCCGCCGCCTTGAGCAACTGACCGCCGAAGCCAGCCAACAGCCGATGCAGGAGGTGATCGGCGAGGCGGTCGATCTAATCATCTCGATCGAACGGACGGCAAGGGGCCGGCGCGTCCGCGACGTTATTCAGGTCGAGCGCCATGCACACGGCCAATACGAAATCGAGTCAGATGAGCTCACGGAAGAACAGGAGGCGCGCTATGTCGCGTAAGAACGCTGCTATCGCCGTCGCGCTCCTTGCAGCGCCCATCGTCCTGGCGTCGTTTGCCCCTGCGCTCGCGAGTTCCGGCGGCAGCCTCCCATGGGAAGGGCCGCTGCAACAAATCCAGGAGTCGATCACCGGCCCGGTTGCCGGTGCCATCGCGCTTGCAGCAGTGGCGATCGCCGGCGGCATGCTGATCTTCGGGGGCGAACTCAACGATTTCGCGCGGCGGCTCGTCTATGTCGTGCTCGTCGCCGGCATCCTGCTCGGCGCGACCAACATCGTAGGCCTTTTCGGTGCCACCGGCGCCACGATCGGCGTGCCGGACGAGCGAGCCACGACCATCGATCCAAGCGGAGCGGGGGAGGGGGCCCATGGCTGAGTCCCTGTCCGGGCTGCAACGCAACCGCATTCACCGTGCCCTTTCGCGCCCGAACCTGTTGATGGGCGCGGACCGGGAGCTCGTGCTGCTCACCGGGCTTGCTGCCGTCATCCTCATTTTCGTAGTGCTGACGGCATACTCCGCCCTTTTCGGCATTGCCATCTGGATCGTCCTCGTCGGCGTCTTGAGGATGATGGCAAAGGCAGACCCGCTCATGCGGCAGGTCTATGTCCGCCACATCTCGTACCGCCATTACTACAAGGCGACCTCCTCGCCGTGGCGTCGGTATTGAGGAGGAGACATGGTCGCTCTTAAACGCTTCCGGGCCACTGGCCCATCCTTCGCGGATCTCGTTCCCTATGCCGGTCTGGTCGACAATGGCGTGCTCCTGTTGAAAGACGGGAGCCTGATGGGCGGCTGGTACTTTGCCGGCCCGGATTCCGAAAGCGCGACGGATCTGGAGCGCAACGAACTGTCGCGCCAGATCAATACAATCCTGTCGAGGCTCGGAAGCGGCTGGATGATCCAGGTCGAAGCGGTCCGCATTCCGACATTCGACTATCCGGCGGATGATCGTTGCCACTTTCCCGACACGGTCACGCGCGCGATCGACGCCGAACGGCGGGCGCATTTCGCGCGCGAGCAGGGACATTTCGAAAGCAAGCACGCGCTCGTCCTCACATATCGGCCGCTCGAGTCCAAAAAGACGGCCCTCAGCAAATACATCTACTCGGATGAGGAGAGCCGCAAGAAGAGCTATGCGGACACGGTGCTGTTCGTCTTCAAGAACGCTGTGCGCGAGATCGAGCAGTATCTTGCCAACACCCTGTCTATACGCCGGATGGAAACCCGCGAAGTCGTCGAGAGGGGAGGGGAGCGGGTCGCCCGCTACGACGAGCTGCTGCAATTCGTTCGCTTCTGCATCACCGGCGAGAATCATCCGATCCGTCTTCCGGATGCGCCGATGTATCTCGACTGGATCGCCACCGCTGAGCTTGAGCATGGGCTGACACCAAAGGTCGAAAGCCGCTTTCTCGGCGTCGTTTCGATCGACGGTCTGCCGGCCGAGAGTTGGCCAGGAATTCTCAATAGCCTTGACCTCATGCCCCTCACATATCGCTGGTCGTCGCGCTTCATCTTTCTCGACGCGCAAGAGGCTCGCCAAAAGCTGGAAAGGACCCGCAAGAAGTGGCAGCAGAAGGTAAGGCCGTTCTTCGATCAGCTGTTCCAGACGCAGAGCCGTTCCATTGACCAGGATGCCATGAGCATGGTGGCCGAGACAGAGGACGCAATCGCCCAGGCTTCCTCGCAATTGGTGGCATATGGCTACTATACGCCGGTCATTGTTCTCTTCGATCACGATCGCGAAGCCTTGCAGGAAAAGGCAGAGGCTATCCGCCGGCTGGTCCAGGCCGAAGGCTTCGGGGCGCGGATCGAAACGCTGAATGCCACTGACGCCTTTCTCGGCAGCCTGCCGGGCAACTGGTACTGTAATATCCGCGAACCGCTGATCAACACCAGCAACCTCGCAGATCTTATTCCGCTCAACTCTGTCTGGTCGGGCAGCCCTGTCGCACCGTGCCCATTCTACCCGCCGAACTCTCCGCCGCTGATGCAGGTGGCCAGCGGGTCCACGCCGTTCCGCTTGAACCTCCATGTCGACGACGTCGGTCACACGCTGATTTTTGGGCCGACCGGTTCGGGCAAGTCGACGCTACTGGCACTGATCGCAGCGCAGTTCCGGCGCTATGAACGCGCCCAGATCTTCGCCTTTGACAAGGGGAACTCGCTCCTGCCGTTGACGCTCGCCACAGGCGGCGATCACTACGAGATCGGGGGCGATGCGCATGAGGAGGGGAGGGCGCTGGCCTTCTGCCCACTCTCGGAGCTCGCGAGCGACGGTGATCGCGCATGGGCGACGGAATGGATAGAAATGCTGGTTGCGCTGCAGGGCGTTGCCATCACTCCAGATCACCGCAACGCTATCTCGCGTCAGATTGGTTTGATGGCGAGCGCAGCCGGCCGATCGCTTTCGGACTTTGTGAGCGGCGTTCAGATGCGCGAGATCAAGGACGCGCTCCATCATTACACGGTCGATGGACCGATGGGTCAGTTGCTCGACGCCGAACAGGACGGTTTGACCCTCCGCGCCTTCCAGACCTTCGAGATCGAACAGCTGATGAATATGGGCGAGCGCAATCTCGTGCCCGTTCTCACCTACCTTTTCCGTCGGATCGAGAAGCGTCTCGATGGCTCGCCTAGCCTGATTATCCTCGATGAGGCCTGGTTGATGCTCGGCCATCCGGTGTTTCGAGCCAAAATCCGCGAATGGCTGAAGGTGCTGCGCAAGGCCAACTGCGCCGTCGTGCTCGCCACGCAATCGATCTCAGACGCCGAGCGCTCCGGGATCATCGATGTCCTGAAGGAATCCTGCCCGACAAAGATATGCCTTCCGAACGGCGCCGCTCGGGAACCTGGAACCCGCGAGTTCTATGAGCGGATCGGCTTTAACGAGAGGCAGATCGAGATTGTCTCAAACGCCACTCCCAAGCGCGAGTATTACGTCGTCACACCTGAAGGCCGCCGGCTATTCGATATGGCGCTCGGCCCTGTGGCGCTCAGTTTTGTCGGGGCCTCCGGCAAGGAAGAACTGAAGCGCATCGGCGCGCTCACCGTCGAACACGGCCGCGAGTGGCCGATCCACTGGCTTCAAACGAGAGGAGTTCACGATGCCGCATCGCTGCTTAACGTCGAATAAACTGCTTGCTGGACTGGCGGCCGTCGCGTTGGCGGCCGGCGCTGCCGTGCCCGCAAATGCCGGAACTGCCACGGGTGCCGCCACCGAATGGACGCAGGTCCTGAACAACGGCGAACTCGTTGCGCTGGTCGGGAAATCGGGCGAGCAAATCCAGAATCAGCTCACCCAGATCAGCCAGCTGGCGCAACAGATCGAAACCCAGCTCAATATCTACCAGAACCTGCTGCAGAACACCGCGACGCTTCCATCACATATGTGGGGGCAGGTCGAAAGCGATCTCAACCAGATTCGCAGCATCGTCGACCAGGGCCAGAGCATCTCGTTTTCAATGGGCAATGCCGACGATGTGCTGCAGCAGCGGTTCCAAAGCTATTCTAGCCTCAGAACCAACCTGCCAGACAATTCGTCGTTTTCTACCACCTATCAGTCCTGGTCAGATACGAACCGGGACACGATCGCCAGCACGCTGAAGGCTGCGAGCCTGACAGCGGAGCAGTTCGATAGCGAGGAGGGTACGATGTCCTCGCTGCGGTCCATGTCCGAAACCGCCGACGGACAGATGAAAGCCCTGCAGGTCGGACACGAGATCGCCGCGCAGCAGGTCGCACAGTTGCAGAAGCTTCGCGGCCTGATATCCCAGCAGATGACCATGATGGGCACCTGGCTCCAGACTGAACAGACCGACAAGGACCTCGCGCAGGCGCGTCGCGAGAAATTCTTCAGCGGAACGGCACCGTCCACCTCCGGCGGCGAAAAAATGAAGGTGGAATGGTGAGAACGAAATTGATCCTCCTCGCGATCGCAGCCCTCGTGTCGGCCGCCAGCGCCGGCATCTGGCTGCTCATCTCCGTAAAGCAGGTTGCTCAGGAGCGTCGTGACCAGTTCTTCGGCACTTCGAAGAAATATCCGACCTCTGGCGGCGAAAAGATGAAAGTCGAGTGGTGAGGAGATGACGGCAATATCTCTTCAACGGCTGAGGGCAGCGATTCTGCTCACCACCTTATGCGTGCTGGCGGCTCAGCCAGCCCTCGCCCAGGAAGGCTCGGTGCTAACCTCGTTGCAAAGCCAGATCACAACGGCCGCGAAGGGTTGGGAAACAACCGTCATGGATGCGGCAAAATCCCTGTTCTGGATTCTGGCAACGATCGAGATCGGCATCGCGGCCGTCTGGCTCGCGATCCAAGCTGCATCGCTCGATAGTTGGTTTGCCGAGCTCGTCCGACGAATCATGTTCGTCGGCTTCTTTGCGTTCGTACTGGCGCAGGGACCGACCTTCGCCAAGGCAGTAGTTGATAGCCTGTTTCAGATCGGCGCCGGAGGCGGCACCGCTTCGCCGGCCGATGTCTTCAATGCCGGACTCGCCGTCGCCACCAAGATGTCGGAAAAGATCCAGTTTGGGCTTTTCGAGGACAATGCGCTGGCGATCTCCGCCGCTTTTGCGATGGTCGTCGTTGTAATCTCGTTCTCGCTCGTCGCCGCGATTTTCGTGTCTGTCATGGTCGAGATGTATATCGGCCTGCTCGCCGGCATGATCATGCTCGGCCTGGGCGGTTCGTCCTATACCAAAGACTTCGCTGTCCGATATTTGATCTATGCTTTCTCGGTCGGAATGAAGCTCATGGCACTGGTCATGATCTCGCGGATCGGATCGGAGGTTCTGATCGGATTGGCAAACCAACCCGACATTGGCGAACAATTCCAGACCGCGCTTGCGATTGCCGGCATTGCCGTCGTCGTTTTCATTGTCGCGATTTATGTGCCGAACATCATGCAGGGCGTTGTCCAGGGCGCCTCGGTTTCGGGCGGAATGGAGGCGATCCGCCACGGCGGCCAAGCGGCATCCTTCGCCACGGGCGCCGGGTTCCTTGCAGCGGGTGCGGCGGGCGCAGGCTTTGCGGCTGCCCAGGCTGCTCGCGCTGCTGGGTCATCCGTTGCAGGTGCAGCTCTTCGTGGTTTCGGTGCAGGAATCGGGTCCGCGGGAAAAGTGGCGGGGTCCGCTGCCAAGGAAAAGGCCATCGGTTCTCCCGGAGCCTATGCCGGATCGATCCTCGGTCTGGCTAACGCCAAGCTCGACCAAGCGCGCAGCGGGCATAGCGGGCCGAAGCCACCTCCCGAACGCAAAGACTAACAGCAATCAGAAAGTGATCGATCGATGGCAGCGAACCGCGCTCCCGAAAACCCCTATCTTGCCGCGCGCCAGGAATGGAACGAGCGATACGGTTCCTATGTGCAGTCCGCCGCCGCTTGGCGCATCGTCGGCATCCTCGGTTTGACCATGGCCGTGATTGGATTCGCATATGCGATGTATCTTAGCACCCAGGTCAAGCTGGTTCCCTATATCGTCGAGGTCGACAAACTCGGGACCGCGGTGACATCAGGCTATCCTCAACAGATCGAATATGCCGATGTTCGGGTGGTGCGCGCGACGCTCGGGAATTTCGTCACCAGCTTCCGTTCGATCACGCCTGATGCTGTCGTACAGAAGCAATATATCGATCGGACCTACGCGCTCCTTCGCACATCCGATCCCTCGACCGAGAAGATCAACGCCTGGTTCCGGGGTAACTCGCCGTTCGAAAAGGCGAAGGCTTCGACCGTTGCAATCGAAGTCAACAATATCGTGGCGCTCTCGAACCAGACCTATCAGATCGACTGGACCGAATACGAACGCGACCGCAAGGGCAAGGAAATCGGCACGCGCCGGTTTCGCGGGATCGCAACGGTGACGCTTACCGCACCGCAGGATGAGGCGACCATCCGCCTCAATCCGATCGGCCTCTATGTCCGGGATTTCGACTGGACAGCACAGCTTTAAGGGCAGGGGATTTCTCAATGCACATAACAAAAATATTCGCGGCCGTCGGCTGCCTGGCCGGACTCGTCTTCGTGAGCGATGCGCAAGCACAGAGCATGTCAAACAACGAGGTGAAGGGTACGAACATTTCCAGGAAATGGCGTGGCACATCGGGACTGGTGACGACTGGCCCCGATGGCAAAGTCATCTTTCTCTTCGGCGAGACGCAGCCGTCGGTCGTCTGCTCGCCGCTGCAGGTCTGCGATATCGAATTGCAAGGCGGCGAGATCGTTCGCGATGTTCTGGTTGGCGATACCGTTCGCTGGAAGGTGGAGCCCGCGACCTCCGGCGCCACCGGCGGACAGGCGATCCACCTGATCGTCAAGCCGTCGGAGGCGGGCCTCGTCACGTCAATGGTGGTCACGACCTCGCGGCGCACCTATCACATCCAGCTGAAATCACATCCGAGCCAGTATATGGCACGCGTCGGCTTCGAATACCCCGAGGACGTGTCAACCAAACTTGCCGATATCAACTCCCGGCTGGAGACCGGAGGCATTCCTGGATCCGCGCCCGACAAGCTGAACTTTTCTTACTCCATCAGTGGGAGCGCGCCCTGGAAGCCGAAGCGAGTCTATTCGGATGGCACCAAGACCTACATCCAGTTCTCGAAATCAGTTTCGAGCCAGGATGCGCCGATTCTTTTCGTCGTCAGCGGTGGCCAGAACCGCATCGTCAATTATCGGATGAAGAACGAGATGATGATCGTCGACTACGCGGTCGACAAAGCAATACTCGTCTCCGGGGTCGGCTGGCGCCAGCAGAAGATCACCATCCGGCGGGGAGGCTGAACCATGCGCAAGCCTCTCATCACTCTCTCCATCGCCGCCGCCATTCTTTCCGGCTGCCAGACCGCCGAGGACGGACTGACCACCGGCACAACCCCAACCACCCTCACAGGTCCGGCCGCAAGTGCGATTGCCGGCGACATGGCAAGCCGGCTTGCCGAGCAGATCGCTCCCGCTGGCACGACGACCATCAAGATGGAGAAGGACTCATCAGACTTTGCAACAGCGCTCGAGGCCGCGCTGAAGGGTTGGGGTTATACGGTCGTAACCGATGGCAAGGTTGGCAAGGACATCAAACCCGTGGAACTCGCCTATTCGATCGACGGCGTCGACGGCCAGATACTTGCAAGGCTGTCGACGCCATCGATCGCGCTTGGTCGGGCCTATACGGCAACGGCCGCGGGCGCTGTGCCGGCAAGCCCGCTGTCGATCATGCAGCGCAAGTGAGGGGAGGCGAGCATAGCATGGTCCAATCTCTGCAACTGGGCACCTCCAGCCAGGCCGACGATCAAAAGGGCATGCGCCGTCTGAACCGGCTGCCGATCATCCTGGCCATCATCATCGTCGCGCTGTTCGTCGGCGTCGTTGTCATCGGCTTGTCTTGGCGCGGGCTCCCTTTCAATCGGAGCTCCGATCTCGACAGCGCTTCGAATGCTCCCGCAACCAACTTCGGCGACCAGCTCAAGCGTGGTGTCACCGACGGCATCATTGGCGATCCGGAACAACGCGAAGTCTTCCAACCGACCCCCGCCGTCGAACAGAAGGTCACGAAGGAAACCGCCGTCGTCGACCGCACGCCCATCCAGCGAGAGGAGCGGCGCCCGAGACTGGAATCAGAAGCGGAATGGAAAGCGCGCCTGAAACGGGAGCAGGATGAACAGTATATCCGTGAAGCGCAACGACAGCGCATGGCCCGGCTGCAGGCACGGGCGACGGCGTTGGACTCGCCGTTGAAGGTGGATATTTCCGACGTCGAGAAGGCCGCCAAGACCACCGCAGATACGGACGCGCAGACAACCACTGCCAACAGCGCCTCGGACCTTTACGCCGCAGCCATGAAGTCCGGTCTGATGGGGCATAATGTCGATCCCAACGCGCAGACGTCGAAGGAGGATTTCTTCAACCAGGACATCAAGGACCTTGGCTACCTGCCGAACCGGGTGGTGCCGCAGATGTCGGCCTATGAGCTCAAGCGCGGCTCCGTCATTCCCGCCACCTTGATCACGGGTCTCAACTCCGACCTTCCCGGCCGGATCACCGCGCAGGTCAGTCAAAACGTCTATGACAGTGCCACCGGCTACCGGTTGCTGATCCCGCAGGGGGCAAAACTGTTCGGCCGTTACGATTCCAAGGTCTCTTTCGGCCAGGAACGTGTCCTCGTCGTCTGGACCGACCTCATCTTCCCGAACGGAGCGACGCTGCAGATCGGCGGCATGGCCGGCACGGATGCCGAAGGCTATGGCGGCTTCAAGGACAAGGTCGATCGGCATCTCTGGCGCACCTGGAGTTCTGCGGCACTCATCGCGCTTATCGGAACAGGGATCGACATGTCGATGCCGCAAAGCTCGACGCTCGCGACGCAGGAGACCGCATCGGATGCGGCCCGCCGCAACTTTGCGGAATCGTTTGGCAGGGTCGCCGAGCAGACCATTTCAAAGAACCTGAATGTGCAGCCGACCATCCAGATCCGCCCCGGCTACAAGTTCAACGTGCTCGTGGACCAGGATATTATATTTCCGTCGACCTACAGCAGAAACTGACGAACATCCTCCGACAGCTTCGCCGCCACTTCAGCCGCTGGCATGGCGCGCTCGCCAGTGCAACATTGCAATCCCCGCAATAACTTTCCTGACTTTGTCATCTTTTTAGTTCAAGGGGACTTGAAACTTGTCTTTTCGCAGGTAGTGCTAGACCTACACGGTTAGAGGGACTGCTCCGCGCTACTCTGGCACCGTGGGTTGCGTCGAGATGCCTGTGGCTGATTGTGGCTATGGCTTGGCCGCCGGGCGGTGAGGCCTGTTCGAGTGTCTCGATGTGCCAGATCATGACCGACCTACAGGTCGATAAGACAGGAGAAACGCTGGTGGATGGAGAATTTCGCTCGCTCGTCGACATGTTGGAAGCTGCGCAGGATGAGCTTACGATCAAGGGTGCCATGAAACGCTTCGCGCGTTCCTGCGGCTACGAGCGGTTTGCCTATCTGCAAAAGGAAGGCGCCCAAATCAAGACCTTCAACACCTATCCAAAGCCGTGGGAACGCACCTATCTCTCGGCCGATTACTCCAATATCGATCCGGTCGTGACGCAAGCCAAACGGAAAGGCGATATTTTCTTCTGGACGGCGGACGATTGGAGACCGCGCGGCTCGTCTGAGCTCAGAAAGTTTCGCAACGAGTCGATCGAGCACGGAATCCGTTGTGGCATGACCATTCCCGTGGAAGGCAGCTACGGAACATCGATGATGCTGACCTTCGCATCCTCCGAAAGGAATGTGGAACTGCCGGTCGCTTTTGACCCGAAACGGGCAGTGCAATTGGTGATGATGATCCATTATCGCTTGAAGATGATCGGCGGCAAGACCACCCTCAATCCAAAGCAGGCGCTGTCGCCGCGTGAAATGGACTGCTTGATCTGGGCGGCAAAAGGAAAGAGTACGCTTACAACCGCCAATTTGGTCGGCATCGCGTTCCGGACTGTGCAGCACCATCTCGATAAGGCGCGTGGCAAGCTCGGCGCCGAGTCGGTGCCGCATCTTGTGGCGATCGCCAAGGATCGGGGTTTGCTGCCTCCCAGCTAGCTGACATCGTCATCGACCGGTACTTCCGGCACGAAGCCGAGTGCGTCGAGCATATCCGAAAGCTCGTCCTGCTGAGCTGCGGCCCTTGTTTGGCGCGCAAAATGCTCTTCCTGGAGCGTCTCCAGAACCGAACTGACGATCGTAGGATCCTCGCTCGCGCGTATCCACTCCTCGTAGACGGCCTGATCGGCGGCGAGCAGACGGCGATGTTCGCGAATGGCGGCCACTGTCAGCGTCTCCAATTCCGCCTTGTCCATCAAATCATATCGAGGTTTCCTCTGGTCTCCTCCGGCTTGCGAGGAACCCGCATCTTGCATTTCTTTTCCTTCCCAGATCGATGGATTGGCGCGACTGCGCCGTATTCGCGCACGCCTCTCGGCTCCTATGTCAGACGATCCTCTTGGAAGAGTAAACATCTGATCACCCGGCAATATCACAGGCTTTGTCGAATCGGAACTATAGTTCCTAGAACAATAGTTCCGATTCTGTTTCCGCTGATGTCATGGATCTCAACGAGGTCATGGCGAGGAATTTGCGTCGTATCCGCCATGGCCAGAAACTGACGCAGGAAGAATTGGCCCATCGCACAGGCCTGAGTGCGCGCCATATCGGTGCCATTGAGCGTGCAGAGATGTCTGCAACGCTAACGGTCCTTGGCCAGATTTCCAAAGCACTGGCTGTCGATCCAAGAGAATTCCTGACGGAAACAAGCTCGACCTGATCGTGCGAAAGCGTCGTGAGGTTCGGTGCTGGAAGCAAGCGTTCTGAATTGCTGCTGATCGACAACTACGCGTCGCGCATCCGGTCAGCGAATTTTTGCACCTTCTCAAAAGCTGAAGCGAAGTCAAGTCTTTCCCCATAGACCATGTCCCCGAGCAACTTCGCATACCCTTCTGCGAACTTCTCGTCTTCAGACATCATCTCGTATGCCCGGAGCGTCTCAGTCTTTGGGTCGGCCTTATAAGCGGGGTATTCTTCGCCCCGGCTTTCGGCGTCCGCCTTCATAGTATCGAAAGCGATCGCCGCGGCCTCATCCAAATCATAGTGGCCGTCCATGCGTGACAGGTCGTAGACATGACGAACAAGCGTGTGGTCGAGATCTCCCAGGCCTGCAAAAGCAAAACCGGCGCGGCGCCCGAGCGCAACGAATTTGTCCGCCGCGGTTTCAACGACACGCACGCAGGCGACGTTTGTTGCTTCCGCCGCAGCGCCGGTGGCTTCGGCGACAAAGGAAGACACCGAGCGCCTTTCGGGACCAGTGCAAATCGGAAATGTCGCCAGCTCTATTTTGATTTCCGGGCGCAGGACGCCTTCGCCTTTTGCGATAGGCTCGTAAGGCAAGTCGTAGCGAACATAAGTACCGTCATGCAGTACGCGGACGTGACCCTCTACGACAAAACCCGCCGCTTCAAGCCGAGCTGTCACCTGTCTCCGTAAACGCTTGAGGGCGCCGCGAGACGGCTTTTCCTGGCCGATGATGCGAAGGTCTATGTCTTCAGACATCCGCTCAAGCAGGCGATAGGCGCGACCAAGCGCCGTTCCCCCGCCGAACGCCAGCGTCAGACCCTCGACCTCCACGTCATGAATGGCAGCCAGTGCACGAACGACAAACCAGTCCTTCTCCACCAGCGCTGCTGAAGGGAGGTTGAAATATTCCTGGACTTCAAGAAGCGTTTTCTCGTCCGGCTTACCGTTCAACGCGAAGCTCCGTGCGGCCATCGGAGAGCCGCCGATTGAAGCGCGCCTTGACCTTGACCGTCGGGTTCACCGGGATCTGGGTGGAGCGGCCTTCGTTGTAAGCTTTCGTGCTCTCGCTCTGCTCCCAGGGCACACCAAGCTTGTTGAGCGCCTGAAGCGCTGCGCTGTGGAAGCCGTTAGCGCTAGAGACCATAAGCCGGCCGGTGATGCGTGATCGTATGGCACGGGCGTAGACACCATAACCCAGCCGCAAAAGGGTGCCATCGTGGACCAAAGACCTGAGCGCGCGCAGAATCTGGTCCTCGCCACTGAGGTCAGCAAAATCCCGTGGAAGAAAGACATCGGTCTTCTTCGTTCTCGCTACTCGGGTTTTTATCTTCTGCTTCAATGTCTTCTGCTGGTGCATGCTCGGTCATTTCTCTTCAAACACCCGACACGCAATATATGCAAAAAACCGACACGGAGCAAGAGCGAATAGACGCAGAAAGCGACCGTTCGAGCGACTGCTGCCTTGAACATGTCCAGCGTCAGTAGGATCATTTTCCCCCAATCCTCGACAGGTCGATCCGCATTTCCGCAGATCCGACACCCTCTTCTTTTTCCGGTCCTTGCGTCGCTAAATCCGTCGCATTGGCGCCTTCCGTCGGATTGGCTTCATCTGGCAACGCTTGCTCGATAGGCGCAGCGGCACCCGGATCTTCGGCCCGAAACACGTTCGTGCCCTCGAACTCTCCGGTCTTCCAGGCATAGACAGCGTCCTCAAAGATTTGCGGGAAAACTTCATGGCTCTTCGGATTGCCGTACCACCTGGCAACGATCCTGAGCACCTTAGCGAACATCGCCGTTCCCTTGCGTAGGTTTTCGCAAGGGTCGACGAGATCGGGCTTCAGATCGGCGACATCCTTGATCCCGACGCCGGCGGGAAACTGGGTCAGGCCGACGCGAACCACCGCCTGGCCGACATACTGCCGCACGATCGCCATCGCCTCGTCAGGGGACGTCGCCTTGGGATTGAGGATCAAGCGACCACCGGATTTGACGGTGACGGACAATGGATCGTTCGAGCCCGCAGCAGTCACGAACTGTTCGACGATCGCAGGTTTCAAAGAAGGGTCGGCGCATTTCTGAATGAGGGCCGCGTCGAGCATGACGTCTCCTTGGGCAATCAGGTGTTGAAGGAAAAAACAATTGGCTTGGCAAAGAGCCGTGCCCAGGCTTTGACGCTGGCGCGCTGAATGGCGACGATGGATGTCCCTTGCGTCCACCAGCCATTGCCGACCGCGACGATGAGATCAGGATCCTCGAGCATGGAGTGCAGGACCGGCCAGACGATCAGTTGCTCGTAGCAGATCAGCGGCGCTATCCGATGGCCAGCGGCAGTCGCAACCGGATTTTCGAAAAAATGCGCCCGCGCACCGCCGCTCTGACCGAGCAACGCGCGCCACGGCTGCCACATCGAACCTGGAACGGGCATGCGCTCGCGATAGACGATCCGCGCGCCGTCGCCGGAGATCGCGACCAGAACATTATCGTATCCGCCCGCATCGATGACGGCAGCGCCGGCGATGACGATGGCGTCAGTTTCTCTCAAAGCTCGCACCCAGAACCGTCCGACGGTCGGCGTCCAGAAGCCCAGGGAGCTTTCGGGAAGAATAATGGTGCGTGCGCCGCCCAGCACCCGATCCTTCACCGTGACAATCAAATCACGGTGACGCTCAAAGCTGGCGTCACGGCCCAGCGATGCGCCCATTTCAAGGTCGACCCCCTGCCACGATTCAGCTAGTTTCGGTTCGTCCCAGGTTGCGGCGGACCAGATCCAAAAGCCTGCCAGGACAATCGCGACAGCTGGCCACATGCGGGTTACGAGGCCCATGAGGCCGGCTGTCGCGGCAACCAGTCCCCACCATCCCCACCCTGGAAACAGTACGCCCGCGGCAGTGATCGGATGAGCCCAGCCGGGGATGCCGAATGGCGGAATGGCCATGAGCAAGCCTGCCAGGAGATAGTGACACGGACGAACACCCTTCCTCTTCGTCCAGAGGACGGTGTGCACGATGACGAAGCCGGTGGACGCACAAAGCCAGAGCAATAATCCAGGCCAGAGGTCCGACGAATAGAAGTTGGCAACACCCTGTGGCAGACCGCGTGACGCAGCGAGGAAATAGCCGGCAGAGACAACCGCGGCGGTCAGTCTCGTTCGCGCCAGCGCCCAGAGAACCGGAAACGTGAACGCGGCCGGAAGAAGCAGGACGTGGCCACTCCATCCCACCGTCCCGGCGACGACTGAAACAGCAATCAATACTATTGGCTGGAGCTGCTCACGGCGCATAGGTGAGCACCGGTTGCGCCAGGCCGAGGATTCCGGACGCGGGCAGGGGGCCGAAATAGCGGGAGTCATAGGAGCTCCTGAACGGCGAATGGAGAAAGACGCTTTCGTCAGGCACGACGCCGCCGGGAAACGGCGTCATCGCCCGGCCATTGCCGTCCCGTTCAACCAATTCGGAAAAAGCGATCGGGCGCCCATCGATCGTCACGCCGGCGCCGATTTCGACATGCTGCCCAGCGACTGCGACGACGGTCTTGATGAGCGGCGCAACGCCGCCTGGGCAGGTTCCGGACCGGAGATAACCACGCTCTCTCGCCTGCACCATCGCCACCGTTTGCGGAGGGCAAATGAAAACCAGATCCCCGCGAGCTGCCGGGCGATCGAGCGCCACGATACGCCAGAGGCCGAGGGGCTCGCTCGGCGTCAAGTTGATGCGTAAACCGCCGACGACTGCAGCAGCAACTCCGCCGCCAACGATGGATATCGCCAGGGCCAAGAGCACGACTGCACGGGTCCTTTGAGCGGCTCGCGTACCGAACGCAAACACGGCTGTTTTCATTTGAGCGAGAGCCCCTGGCTCTTCGTCTGACGCATTGTCTCCGCGTGTTTCAGCGCCTCGGTCGTGCGCTCATGCGCGGCGAGCTGCTGCACCGTCCGCATCATATTCCACGCCGATTGCACCTCGGCCTTCTGTCCAGCCGTCATTCCCGACGTGACGGCATTGAAGGTCTGTCCATTGGGGTCCTTTGCAGTAAGCGACAGGAACGTTCGCTCGCCGAACCGCTCCGATACCGCCTTGGCGAAACCCTCCAGTTCCGCCTTCACCATTTTGTCGGCGAGCGCATAGTCGAGGCCGGCGGGCAGGTCGTTGCGGTCGATCGCATCGCGAACGCGCTCGAGGGTCTGCTTGGCACTTTGCGACAGCGCGGGAATATCGATCGAGACCTTCAGACGGACAGCGCGTTCTTCGACCTCGAACTTCCGTTCCGCCTCCGCCCGCTGGCGCAGATAGCGCTCAAGGTTGCGGGCCAGCGCCGGCGCATTCGTTTGCGCCTTTTCCCGCTCCTCTCTGTCGGAGCGGCTGGCGAGTATCCCGGTCTTGCCCTTCAGCGCGCCGAAGTGTTCGGGCTCCGTCCGGAGCTTGGCCAATGTGGATTTCTGAGCGGTCTCGTCCTTCAGTATCGCGTCGACGTTGACGGCTTTGAACGCACTTTCCGGCTGGGCGTAGACGAGGTGGAAGCGGGTCGAGACCTCCTCCCATTGCTTCTTCAATCCTGGATCGGCAGCGACCTTGTCCTCGATCGCCTGCTCGACCGATTTGGCGAAGGTTGTGATGCCCGAGACCATCGGCTTTGCCTCCTTGGTTCTGTTTTGGGTTGGGGACTGCGCGGCGACGCGGACAAGCCCGAGCTTGCCGGCGATGGCCGCAAGGCGGACACCGAGTTTGGCAAGTTTTTGCTTCTGACCGACGACCCATTCCAGCCGGTCGCGAACCAGGGTGCGGGCGACATTGGCGAGATTGAGACCGCGGGCTTCTGCAAACCGAAGCGCCTCGCGGTAAAAGGCGCTCTTCTCGTAATCGAGCGTCGTTTCCTTCGCATTCCTTCGCGACAGGATCGGGATCAACCCGCCGTTCTTCGCGAAGGATCTGCGGCCGTAATAGACGGCCAGATCCTCGCGATGCCGGGTCATCGCGACATAGGTGAGATGGCGGTCGAGCGAAAGGGAAGCGAGCACCTTGACCTGGTCGACCGTCGCACCCTGGCTCTTGTGGATCGTCGTGGCATAGCCGTGATCGAGGTTGTTGTAGAAGCGCTGTTCGACCAGCACCTGGCGGGCATTCTCCCCATCGCCGATCCGCGCGATGATGCGTCCCGCTCCAACCTCCATGACCTTGGCCAGCATGCCGTTCTTGACGCCCAGCGATCCCTCGTTCTTCAGGAACACGATCTGGTCACCGACGGCGAAGTTGCGTTCGCCGTCGGCGGTCTTGAACATGGTTCCCTGATCGAGAACCCCGCGTTCGATGAGTTTGATGCGCGCCATCTGGTTGAGCATGTGAACGTCACGGCGCAGATGAGCGAGGATGAGCGACGTCTTCGCCGGATTGTAATCGCGGTCCCAGGCAGCGATGAGGTTGTCGACGGCGTCGGCTTTGAGATCCGACCCGATGACCCTGCCATTGGCGCGATAGGCGTCGACCGCCTTGCCGACCTTGCCGCGTGCAAGATCAAGCGAGGCGTCACGCATCCATTGCTGGCGCTGGCGATAGATGGTTTCGAGTTCGGCATAGCCGATGCGATCGGCAATGGCGCGAAAGGCGGCACCTGCCTCGATCGGTTGAAGCTGCTCGGGATCGCCGACGAGAACGAGCTTGGCGCCAGCCTTCGTCACCGCTTCGACGAACAGCGCCATCTGCCGAGATGACACCATGCCGGCCTCGTCGAGAACGAAAACCGTCTTGCTATCGAGCTGATCGCGGCCTTGGTTCCAGCGCAGCTCCCATGACGCAAGCGTGCGCGAGATGATGCCCGCTTCCTTCTCCAGGCCCTCGGCCGCCTTGCCGGCAAGTGCGCCGCCGACGACGTGATAGCCGGCCGCTTCCCAGGCCTCACGCGCCGCCCTCATCATCGTCGTCTTGCCGGCGCCGGCGCGGCCGATCACAGCCGCGATCCGCTCAGGTCCCGCCACATGTTCGATCGCCGTTTTCTGCTCGTCCGAAAGACGCTCATGGCGCTCGAATGTCGCCGCCAGCACGACGTCGCGAACACCATGCGACGACCGCTGGGAAAGCCAGACCGCTCGATTGGCCATCTCGGCTTCGAGCCGGATCATCTCGCGCGTCGTGTATTTGGCCGGCACTCGGATGCCGCTGGCAAGGTCGATCCCTTCGCGCTCGATGCGGAAGGTTTCGGGGCAGAGCAGGATCCGGACCATCAGGCTTTGGAATAACGCCGCGTCATCGACATAGCGGTGCAGGATCTTTGCGACGTCGCGCTCGTCAAAGACGCTCTTCTCGCGCATGATCAGGGCAAGGACGAGCTCAGGATTCCTGTCGATCCGCCTGACGTTTTCGCTCCGCCTCGCCTCCTGCAGATCGAGGCGTTCGAGCTCGACCGGCTCGGACGCAGCATCGGATTTTCGTTCGATCGCCTTCGTGCCGACGCCGAGATGGATGGTCGGTTCCAGGTCAATTCCCTGCTTCTCGAAGGAGCGCCCATCGACGCGGATGTCGAGACCCGCAAGCGCCAGGTGCCGGTTCTGGCAGGCAAACCAGCCGTCGCGAAATGCATTGAAATCGTCGATGCTCCCCGCCCAGAGTTCATAGACGATCTTGCCGGCGTCGTTGCGGATCGGATTACCGTCCGGTCCTGTTACCGCGATCTTCTTGGCGCCAAAACCGTCCGCGGTCAGCGGCCGCAAGGTGGTCATCAGATGGACATGCGGATTGCCCGGTGCGTCGTGATAGACCCAGTCCGCCACCATGCCCTTCGCCGTGATGTGCTGCTCGACGAAATCCCGCACCAGCGCGATATTTTGCTCGGGCGTCAGTTCGAGCGGCAAAGCAATCGTGACATCCTTGGCGAGCTGCGCGTCGGAGCGCTTCTCGAAATCTTCGACCATGTTCCAGAAGGCTTCGGAGGCGCCGGAAACCGATCGGTCCGCAATCATCGAGCGCAGCCATTCCGGCGCATCGGCAGGGATGACGAACTCTTCGTGGAGCAAGCCCTGCTTGCGGGTGTAGTCGATCGTCCGCGCCTCGCGCTCATACTCCATCTTGGCGCAGTGGCGGTAGGCCGCCGACAGAACCGCGCTGCGGCCGGAGCCGCGGGCGACGACGCTGACGGAGAAATGGGGGACGGCCACGGCGGAATTCTTTCCCGGTTGCGAACAATATCAATGGGTTCGGTCCAAGAGCCCCGGCCCCGCCAGAGCCCTAAAGCAGGGCGTCGCGACAGCGACGTATAATTGCGCCCTTCGGATCCGCTCCTCCGGAACGGCCGGGATCATTCCCCAAAGCTTGCGCCTTGGCGATTGCATGATCCGCCTAGTGCGTTCCGCACCTCGATCGGAAAGACTGGCCTCGCAAGACCAAGCTTTCTCACCCAGGAGACGTCAGCCCATGAAGAAGCCATCCTCGAAAATCCGCGACGAGATCGCCAGGCTCCAAGAGCAACTCAAGACGGCCGAGACCCGGGAGGCCGAGCGCATCGGCAGGATCGCGCTCAAGGCAGGCCTCGGCGAGATCGACGTCGATGAGCCAGAGCTGCAGGCAGCCTTCGAGGACCTGGCGAAGCGGTTTCGCGGAGGAAAGGTCGCGGCGACCGGAGGGAAGAAGGGGGGTAACGCCGGCGAAAGCAGCGCATCGTCCACGCAGGACGCGGCTGGCGCGACTGCGGGCGGGACTGCTGAGGCTTGAGCGGATGGCGCGCACGGCAACATCCGACGCCCGCAAGAAGGACACGCGGGAAAAGATCGAGCTTGGCGGCCTCATCGTCAAGGCCGGGCTGCGTTACGAGAAGCGGGCGCTGCTGCTCGGGCTCCTCATCGATGCCGCTGGCCGCCTGAAGCAAGACCAGCAGGAGCGCGTTCGGCTCACTGCGATTGGTGCTGCGGCGTTCGGAGAGAGCGATGAATAGGATCCTTCTATACGTCGCACCCTGCGCATTGATGATGCTGACGGCGATCGGCATGGCGGGGGTCGAACACTGGCTTTCCGCCTTCGGCAAGAGTGATGCCGCAAAACAGATGCTCGGCCGGACGGGCATCGCTCTACCCTATGTCGTCGCCTCCCTCGCCGGCATCGTCTTCCTGTTTGCGAGCGCCGGCTCGGCAAGGATCAGGTCAGCCGGTTGGGGCGTTTTCACGGGCGCGATCGCCACGCTCGTCGTCGCGATCCTGCGTGAGACGATACGGCTCTCCGCGTTCCGGGGCGAGGTGCCGGCCGGCAAGTCGATCCTGAACTATCTCGATCCCGCAACGACGATCGGCGCGGCCGCCGTGCTGATGTCCGTGTTGTTCGGCATGCGGGTGGCGATCGCCGGCAACGCCGCTTTCGCCAGGTCCGAGCCGAAACGCATTTACGGCAAGCGGGCTCTGCACGGCGAGGCCGACTGGATGAAGCTGTCGCAAGCCGAAAAGCTGTTTGACGCGGATGGCGGCATGGTCATCGGCGAGCGCTACCGGGTCGATAGGGACAGCGTCGCGGCATACGCGTTTCGCGCCGACAGCGCCGAGACGTGGGGAGCAGGCGGGACCTCACCACTGCKCTGCATCGACGGCTCGTTCGGCTCGTCGCACGGCATCGTCTTCGCCGGCTCCGGCGGCTTCAAGACGACATCGGTCACGATCCCGACGGCGCTCAAATGGGGCGGGGCGCTCGTCGTCCTCGACCCGTCGAATGAGGTCGCTCCGATGGTGTCGAAGCACCGTGGCGACGCCGACCGAGATGTCTTTGTCCTCGATCCGAAGCGCTCGGAGATCGGCTTCAACGCGCTCGACTGGATCGGCCGGTTCGGCGGAACGAAAGAGGAGGATATCGCCTCGGTCGCCTCCTGGATCATGAGCGATAGCGGCGGCGCGCGCGGCGTTCGTGATGATTTCTTCCGCGCCTCGGCCTTGCAGCTGCTGACAGCGCTGATTGCCGATGTTTGCCTCTCCGGCCACACGCCGGAGAACGACCAGACGCTTCGGCAGGTGCGCAAGAACCTCTCCGAGCCGGAGCCGAAACTGCGGGAGCGGCTGCAGTCGATCTACGACAACTCAGACTCGGACTTCGTGAAGGAAAATGTCGCGGCTTTCGTCAACATGACGCCCGAGACCTTTTCCGGCGTCTACGCCAACGCGGTCAAGGAAACACATTGGTTGTCCTATCCGAACTACGCCGCCCTGGTCTCGGGTACGAGCTTTACGACGCAAGATCTTGGAGAGGGAAAGACCGACATCTTCATCAATGTCGATCTCAAGACGCTGGAAACGCATTCGGGCCTGGCGCGCGTCATCATCGGCTCGTTCCTGAACGCGATTTATAATCGCAATGGGCAAATGGAGGGCAGGACTCTCTTTCTCCTCGATGAGGTCGCGCGCCTCGGCTACATGCGCATCCTTGAGACAGCCCGCGACGCCGGTCGGAAATACGGCATCACGCTCCTCATGATCTACCAGTCGATCGGCCAGATGCGCGAGACCTATGGCGGTCGCGACGCGGCAAGCAAATGGTTCGAAAGCGCGAGCTGGATTTCCTTTGCCGCCATCAACGATCCCGAAACCGCCGATTACATCTCGCGCCGTTGCGGCATGACGACGGTCGAGATCGACCAGGTCAGCCGCAGTTCTCAGGCGAGCGGATCGTCTCGCACACGATCGAAGCAACTGGCCGCCAGACCTCTGATCCAGCCTCATGAGGTCCTGCGCATGCGTGCCGACGAGCAGATCGTCTTCACGGCGGGGAACGCACCGCTGAGATGCGGCCGTGCCATCTGGTTCCGGCGAGAGGATATGAAGAGGTGCGTCGGGACGAACAAGTTTCACCAGCTCAAAGGCAGGCCCGACGCGCATCCGATCGAGCCGGCGCGCAGTGCAACGAGCAAGGCCGATCGAGCATAATGAAGAGTATCGGAGAAATCAGCATAGCGGCCGCCCAACGGGCGGGATTTCCGGAATTCTCGTCGTGCGAGGGGCGGGAAACAGCGCAGCCGCAGGAGCCTCAACATGGTGGCCCGAAGGGGAGGCGGGACCGACTGCGCCCCGCCTGCGCACACCATCCTGCCGGCCCGACTTCAGGTCGGGCCGTAAACGCAGATGAAACCAGGTCCGAGATAGCTTGAGGCAAACAGAAGAGGACGGGCAAGTGGCGAAATCGAATGTGGTTCCGTTAAGAAGGCCGCGGAAGTCCGGCAGTAGGAATGATCGATATCGCCTGCGGGGAAAGTCACCCCAGTCCGGACAGAAAGGTCCGCGCACATCGCTGATGGCGTTGATCTCAGCCATCATTGTTGCTGCTGGAGGCTGGTTTGCCTTCGGCGGCGGCGATCTCTCTGGCGTACTCGCTTTGGCCAGAACGCCGGCGGCAGATAGATTGGCGGCCGCGTTTGCGTTTTGCGGCGAGAGCGCGCGCATGAACTGCGTCGTCGACGGCGATACCTTCTGGTTCGAGGGCCAGAAAATCCGCATCGCGGATATCGACACGCCGGAACTCAGCCCGCCGCGCTGCGAAGCGGAACGCATCAAGGGCGAGGCGGCGAAGGCACGCCTGCTGGCGCTGCTGAATGCCGGCAACTTCTCGCTTTCCGCTGGCTTGCGCGATGAAGACAAGTATGGTCGCAAGCTCCGGACCGTAACACGATCCGGGCACTCGATCGGGGACAGACTTGTCGATGAGGGCCTCGCCAGGCGCTGGGACGGTGCCAGACATGGATGGTGCGGCTGAGGACCCGCGAGAGGATCGTTGCCGGATGGCCGAAACCGCCCGGCGGGTTCGGGGAGCGTGAGCGAGTAGAGCCGTGCGCCGAAGGCGTCTCGCACCAAGCCTGTCTCGTCCCCTCGCTTATCATCACCGTCGTGAATCGATCAGCGCCGACCGATTCATAAGTGTCGTTGGACGCGTTTCCCGGGATCGGCGATTCTACCCTCATGATCGCGCAACCCTACCATCTTTATGTCGAACGCACCGATGTAGCGAAGAACATGGCGCGCTATTATGCCATGTCAATCGAGCCGAACCTGTTCGGGGACGTCTGTCTCCTGCGCAAATGGGGCCGCATCGGAAGCAAGGGACAGATGATGATCCATCATTTCGGTCGGGAAGAGGAAGCTGTAGACCTGTTCCTCGATCTGCTCCGACGAAAGCGCAAGCGCGGCTATCGTCCGCGCGCCTCAGTGGCACAATGAGAACGGCCCGCCGAAGCGGGCCGTAAGGCGCCTCATCGGCGCAGGTTCCAATCGGTCTCGAACGACACTTCGATGTCAACGAAGAACGGGATCTTGATCGCAAGCTTCAGTGCGAGCTTGCCCTTGCGGAAGAAGTGGCTGATCACCTTGCCGAGGGCGCGGAGTTGGCGGCCGGTGGCGGCGAGGAATTGAGCGAGCTGTTGCATGATGGATCTCCTTGTCGATTGCGTCATTGCGGGGATCGACAGCAGACCGGGAAGCAGGGTTGCACCTTGCAAGGCCGAAACGGATGTGGAGGATCTGGCGGCGCCTGAATTTTGACGCGCGAGGAGCCGCAGAATGCGGCGGGGAAAATTCCGGCGGCGCCAGGTTGCGGCCGGACGGACGGGCTGCAATATCCCCGATGAGAGATGACAGCTTGTCGACAAGGAGACGTTGAACTGGTCGCGCTCGCTGCTATCGAAAGCTTGCCAATGCCCTCACGCAGCCGCTCTCGCCGTCCGCGGAAATCGCAAAAGCCGCCTCAGGAGCTTTCGTACGTTGTGTAGACGACACGGGCCGCATGAATGACGATGCCTGTTTCCTGGCGGATATCCCTGACGATCGCTGCCAAGGAACCCAGTTCGGTCTCGCACATCGCGACCAGCCTTGGATAATCGATATCGACGCCGTCGCAATCCGCCGACAAAGCATTGGTCCAACCGCCACCGTTGATGCGGTATTCGTGCGTGTCGAAATCGATCTCGAGCTCATCCTGCAAGTTGATGGTGAAACGCTCGAACATCTCGTTCTCGCCTGCGAGCCGATAGGCGGCATAGTCGTCGTCGCCGGCAAGAACGCTCCGTTCCAATGCCATGATGGTGCGGAGGCGAGCGTGAGCCGCATCGAGCCCTTCGATCAGGCGGTCATGAAGCGCTCGTGAAAACGTGGTATCGCAGCCGAAGCGGTTTGCAAGCACGACGAGCCGGAAACCGGAAAGCTTCGTGTGGAGCATAAGGTTCTGATCCGTGGTCATGATGTGATCTCCTTCATCTTGATGACGGAGATCGGCCACTCCGTGGCAAAGAGGGGTCAAGGAGCGCGGAACGCGACTTGCAAGCGGGGGAGCCGATTTTTCGGGTAGCGCAGCGACGGAAAAATTGGGGGAGACCGCGCCGTTCTTGACGCCGGATTTGCTGGAGTAAAATGGGACGTCAGAGAGAGAAGAGACCCGCGGGCCAGAAGGGGCCGCGACCGTATCCGGCGGGAGCCGGCGCGAGTGTCGAGGGGTGAAACCCCCGACAGCCGATAAGCCGGTCAATCCGGCAAACCGGCACACGTGCCGTAGAAAGAGCCGCCTCAAAAAGGCGGCTCGGCCACGATCGCACCCTCCTGTTCGGCAAGCGTCACGGCCAGATCAGCCTGGGCGAGTTCAAGCTCGGCCTCGATCTGGCGGCGCTCGGCGGCATCGCAGGCGTTCCTCAGTTCAGCCCGCAGTTCTTCGATGTGCTGTTCGATCGTCATCGTCTAATCTCCTTGAGTTCGTGAAAGACGAGACCGCGGGGCGGGAGGAGATGACGGGGTCAAGGAGCGCGGCAGCGACCGGCGGAGCCGGCGCGTGGGGGAGCCGATTTTGTTGGAGCGCAGGTACGAAGCGGAGGCAAAATTGGGGGGAACCGCGCGTCCTTCGACGCCGACATTTTCTCCCGACACGATACCCCGATCTGAGCAGACAATTGTCCCTGTCCGTATCGCACCGAAAAAGCCGGCGGCAGGCTCGATGCCTGCCGCAGGCTTGTCTCTGTCACCGGTTTTGACCCCGCCTTTCGGCGGGGCCTTGTCCGGGTCTCAGTCCCGGTTGGGGCGGGACCAGATCAGCTGGTAGCCGTCCTCGCCTTCGACCTCGGTGAGCGTTGCGTAGATCGGGGCGGGGAAGCTCGGATCGTCGAGCTTGACCGAGAGGTAGTCGCGGTCCTGCTCCGAGCGCTTCTGCCAGGCCGCGCCCAGCTCGACATTGCCTGCGTAGATGCGGAAGTGCGGGCCCTTGTCGGAGGGGTTTTCGATGCGGGCGATGCGGGCCTTGACGTTGAGGGCGAGCGTGCGGATCGAGCCGTTGAAGCCGGTTTCGGAGGTGGTGAAGGTGCCGATGGTTGCCATTGTCGTATTCCTTTGCTGTTTCGGGCCGCGCCCATCGCGGCCTCGATGGCTGTCGCAAGGATCGGGGACGATCGGACCGCACCTGAAAGGCCGGAATGAAATGGAGGGCGGCCAGGAGAAGCTTTGTTGCTTCGCGAGGAATGAGCGCATCGCGCTCAGGGGAAGAAAGTTTCGCAAGGCCGTTGCGGGAAGACGATCGAGGTGAAGCCGGTCTTCGATCAGACATGCCTCATCGAGCCCGCGAAGGTCGTGGCCTGGTGCAGTAGTCGAAGGGATATGGCAATGGCTGCCAATCCACGAATGCCCGTCCGACCGTTACAACCATCGCTCCGCTGTCCTGTCCACATGCCAGACCCAAGCCTCGCTGAACCCCCGAGCGTAGGGCGTTGCATTGCCCATCCTCCGCGCTATCGTCGCGCCTTGCGATTCGTCGCCGGGAGGATTTATGCGTCAGCAGACAAAACCGTTTATCGTCGAAATCAAGCCGTCCCGGAAGCTCAAGCCGATTGCCCGGAAAACCTCGATCTGGGGCAAACTGGACCTTGCAACTGATCGTGACGCGCCCACCGCGGCTGACGACCGAGAGTTGCCGGTCGCTGGCGAGACCAACGACCGGCGCTGACAAGTCGTTACGCAGCAAGGCGCTCGTCGGCTGAGTCGGGCTGCAGCGAATGCAGGAACGTTACGGCCCGTTGCGCATGCGCTGCCGCCTGGAAGATCGCCCGTCTGTCGTCGGTCAGGACCTTGAGCCAGGAGTCAAGATAGGACGCGTGATCGGGTCGTGGGTCGAGTTCGGGAACAATGCCGAGGTCGGCGCAAAGGAAGCAACTGCCGAGCTCGGCAATCAATTCCTCGCGCGCACGCTCGCTCTTGTCCTTGGCGTAGCGGCTGAGGTCGCGACCGACACGGTGGTCCGGCGCGGTCCAATGGGTGACCTCGTGACTGAGGGTTGCATAGTAGCTTGCAGCGTCCTTGAAGCTCTCGAACAGCGGCATCTGAATGAGGTCGGCGGCCGGCGAGAAGAAGGCCTGGTTGCCGCCGTGGCGAATGGAAGCGCCGGTGTTGCGGAAGAACCAATCGGCATGCTCGATGCGCTGGACCGGATCTGGAACCGGTGCGGGCCGCTGATGATTGTAGTGGTCGGGAAGTCCGTCGATCTGCTCGATGTTGAACACGCTATACGCCTTCAGGAAGGGGATTTCCCGCTCGACTTCGCCGCCGTTCCCGTCGGTTTCGGACTTGGTGAACCGGCTGGCGAAGACGACGGTCGTGCCGGTCTCGCCTTTGCGCACCGCGGCGCCCAGTTCAAGGGACTGCTTGAACGTCATCCATGTGGATGACGTATAACCCCGTGCGATGCCCTCCGACCATAAAAGCAGTACGTTGACGCCAGAATAGGGTTGCCCGTTGTAACGCAGCGGCCGGGTAATGCGGCCTGCCGTGTTCGCCGCATTCCATGGTTTCATCCAGGGCCGCACGCCCTTCGCAAGATCTTCGATGATCTTATCGGTGATGCGGGTATAAAGATCGCCCCTCTGATTTTCTGTCGTGCTCATATCAAAACCTCCGTTTCGAGGCCGCGCCCGTCGCGGCCCGTTGCGGAGGGTCGAAGGCAGGAGCAGGTCAGTCGGCGGATGCACCGGAACGGCCGCAACAAAGTGGAGGACGGCAAGGCCGTTGCGTCCGCCGGCGGCTCCTGCAGACCCGACGAACGGAACGGGCTGCGCTGCGCGCGCCATCGGCTTCATTTCATTTTGCTCGTTTCCGCCTCCGCGACACGAAAAAAGCCGGTCCCGCCATGGAACCGGCCGTTCTTGTGTCGACTGAAAAGCCGGGCGGAGCCCCGCCCGAGCTATCTAATCGAAGGCTGAGATTTGCGCTTCGGCCGCCTTGCGGCTGAGCGACGTGCCCGGCTGCTCGACCGGCCGGTCGAAAGGCTTCCAGGTCTCGCCGATGACCTGGGCATAGGCAGCGACGGCACCTTCGGCTGCCATTCTGAGCGAATGGGCCTGTATGCCCATGTCGGCGGCAAACTCCCGCTTACGCTGGGCGGCGCTGTCATAGCCGACGGGGCCGTCGAGGTCCTCGTCACGGGCATCGTTCGCGGCCTTGGCCGTGGCATCGCGCGCTTCGGTGACGGCGCGGCTGTAGAACTGGCCGGCGCCATGGGCAGAACCGACATAGGCGCCGACGATCCGCTGCAGGTGGATCTGCATGGCCTTGTCGCCAAGGCCATCGCCGAGCGCATCGGCTGTCTCGATGATCAGGCGCTCATGCAGGTCGCGGATGCCGTCGCTGTCGATGACGGCGGTCCCGAAACTCTCGGCGATCTTCAGCGCCTGGCTGGCGTCGGGGCAGGTGAGCCGGACCATTTCGACGGTGGCGCCCTTGCGAAGTTGCACGACGCGTGGGGATTGGCGAGGAGAGGATGCGGGCTTGGCCATGGTCGTTTCCTTTCGAGGTCGTCCGAAGCGGCTGCGGCCCATGCCGGCTTGCCCTTCGGTGCGGTCAGCCCGAACCGGCGGAAAGACGGGCGCTTCAGGGTCCGGCCCCACCTGGACGAGCGGAGCCGGTTTGCGTGCGAAGAGGGCAAGCTGCCCTCGACGGAGCACGCGAGCCTGCTCCGAGAAGGACGGCGGGGTCCGGCCGCACCGCGGCGCGACAGCGGCCTTGAAGCGCACGGCCGCCGGTTCAGACCGCAGCAAAACCGAAGGGCAAGCCGGCGTGGAGAGGGAGACGACGTCCTCGAAACGAAACTGGAGGCTCCCCCGCAAACTCCGTCTTCCCCACGCGGGCGTGAATGCTCCCCTACCGCTCGGGCGGCTTGGGCAACCGGTAGGATTGCAGCCAGCTCGGACCGTGCGAGTTGCGAAGGCCCCGCAGCAGACCGCCGTCATCATGCGGCGGACCGCCCATCCACGCATTGCTGAGGATCGATTTCCAGCGGCGGCCATGCTTGGCGGCATAAGCCTGAAGCGCCGCTTGCTGATCCGCCGTCAGGGGCGGCATTACTTCATGGCGAAAACGGGCAACACGCGTCTTTGGCGAGGCCTCGGACACTGCTTCCCTGGCCGCGATCAGGCGCCTGAGTTCCGCAACCCCCGCGTTGACGCAGGCTTCGCCCTCGAGGTGATGGAACTGGCGCCAGAATGCGGTTCTCTCGGCTGGCGATGTGCCGATACCGGCTTTTCGCTCCAGTTCTCCGATCGTGCTCATGGCGACGCTCTCCGGGCGGTTGCGACGGGTGGATCGGATTCTACTCGCACCCGAAATGCCGTGATTGCCGCGTCCTGCCGGGCAAGTTTTCGGGTAAGCGCGTCGAGCTCGGGCTGGCGCTCGGCCGTCAGAGCTGCCAGGTTCGCGCGGTAGCGTTCGAGGAAGGCGCCCCGGCTCCGGCGGCTTGCCCCGGCGAAAGCCAGCCTGACGTCGGCCAAGCTGCGGAATGAGCGCTGTCATGCGGCGCGTAATCTGCCGCTCGATGAGAGCGAGCTGGTGCTGTGTCTTTCGCCGCGCCGCTTCCATTCTGGCAAGCGAGCCGGCCTGTCGTTCGGAACTGGCCATTACGACGCCCTCCCACGCCAACCGGCGAAGCTGGAGGGTCCGTCATAGACGGCATGCCTCGCCTCATCGATGACAAAGCCGAAGCGGCCGATTGCATACTCATCGCTCGGCACCAGGAAGCGACGCTCTTTCACGCGCTCGCCGCGCTTGCCGCCGATCGTGGCGATCACCTCGGTCATGCCGGCGTTATGGTCTGACCGTAGCGCCGAGATGACGATCCAGTCGCCAGCGTGCTGCCGCGCGAAGGCTCGGGCATCCTTCTCGTAGCACTCGCCGGGTGCAAGGGGGCGACCGGAGATCGCCTCCCAGACATCCGGCCAACTGTCGCGGATCGTCTTGTCCGAGCACTTGCGTTCGTAGGCCGTGAACAGGTCCGGAAAGGTCAGGGCGACGACCGCCCACGCGGCATCCTCCTCGTACCAGCCGCCGTCTGCCCTCAGCATCGGATGGACCCTGGCGTTGCGAGCAGAGGAGAGTTGGAAGCCGCCATGGCCAGCCGTTGTGTGGGAGACGATGCCGTCGGCGTAGACGGTGGCGCTCTGCGACGCACCCCAAGGCGTGCTGCAGGTCATTCGCACGCTCTGTCGGGAAAGCAAACCCAACTCGCGGCTGCGTTCCGCCTGTTCGATCATACGGTCGCGAAACGCCGCTTCGTCGGCGACCGCGCCATGGTGGGAATAGAAATCATCGCGCTTCAGCGCGGCAAGCGGCCGCGACACCCGCCATGCACTGGCGAGCAAATATTGCCCGCCACCGGCAGGAACCATTGCGAAGACGAGATCGCCGATCCGCGCGACAGCCATGTCGTCGGCGGCTCTGGCGAATTCCACCCCTAAATCTTCAGGGGTGGAGGCCTCTATTTGGGGCGTGTGTGCCGGGTTCATGCCGCAGCCCTCCCTTCCATGTGATCGGCAGCAATCTCATCCTCAGTCACCTCGTCGAGAACGGCATGAGGATAGCCGTGCTGGGTGAGCCATTCCTCGGCCGCGTGCCGATCAACGGCGAGATGCACGAGCTCGGCATTGGCGCCGGCGCGATCGAAAACGCGAACCGATCCGAGCGGCGGCCGCTCGATCACTTTGAATGTCAGCGTGCTCTCGAGCGAGAAGGTGCGGTGGATGCGGATGGCGATCACGCCACTTGCGCCGAGATCGCCCTCGTGAAGCGTAAAATTGGGCGACAGGCTCGTGGCGCCGAGGCTGCGCTCGCCCTCCTTGCGGACCAGCCGGCCCTGACTGTTCCGGGTCTTCCAGGCGGCGAGCTTCTTGCTGAAACGCTCGGGCGGTCGGGGAGTGCCATCCGACCAGGCGACGATGGAACCAACAGGGGCGAGGTCATAGATCAGAGACGCGGACATTTGCGCATCCTCCTTTGAGTTTTGATGGTGGTGGAAACGAAACCGCCGCCGGGGCGGCCGGCGGCGGAGGTTCATGCGGAGAAGAGGGTCTGCTATTCCGCCGCGATCGCGTAGGCGGTTTCCTCGTCGCTGGAGGGGTCATCATTTGTCGTCACCGCATCAGCGTCAGGATCCCCGTGATCCAGATCCTGTGCGTCTGAAGCGTCGGCGTCGTTGCGAGCGTCCGGCTGCGCATCGCCGCCGATATCGCCGATCGCCTCTTCGACCGGGGCATTCTCCTCGTCGAAGCAATCGCGATGTTTCAGGAGATCGGCGATGTCCTTCGGGTCAGGCGCAAACAGCGCCGCCGGATGGACGAAGGTTGCCTCAGTCGATGTGAAGTGGTCGACGAGGGCTGCGCGGGTTTCGCGGACCCGCGCCCGGGGCTGGAGGTTGGCCTCCTTTGCCGCAGTCTCCAGGGCCTGGCGCGACAGGCACAGAAGGAAGTCCTCTGTTCCCATATTCGGTAGGAAGCCTTCGGCGCCGATCGCCTCGCCGGCGATCCTCGAGACGACGCCGCTGTTCGACATACCACGGCGGCAAGAAAGCACGTCGATGAGGACCGAACGGGCGGCGACACGCACGCTGTCCATATCGACCGACAGCCTGCCATCGGCGGAATAGAGGCGCGCGGCATGACGTTGGAACCGCCTCAGTCCGAACATGGTGTCGTTGGCGCCGGAATCGACCCGGACATTGGTGCCGGCAAAGGCCATGACCAGGAGAGCCATCAACATGTCGTCCTCGATCGGCGCGCGGGCCAGCGCCTCATGCAGCGCATCGGTCCGGAAATCACCGATCATGTCGAAGCCCTTCTGCGTGACGTCGGGCCTTGTCTTTCCGGCGACCGCCGCCTCGTCGTTGGCCTCCTCCGTCCCATCGGCCGCGGTGCCGGTCTGGCCGGCGGACTTCCTGACCTCCGGCATCCGGTAGTGAACGCTCTGCACCTTGCCCTCGCGATCGAGGTACATTGCGGTGCAATCGCCTTTGCCTGGCTTGCCGTAGACGCGTTCGGCCTTCTTCGGCAGGTCCGGCTGGCCCCAATTGTTGACCTCGACGATCGCACCCTTCTTCGGCAGGTTGCTTGCCATCCACTCCTGCTGGGCGCCGAGGAACGCCTCGACATTTGTGGTGTAGCGATTGTCCTGATCGGCCGGGCCGAACAGGTCCTCGGACCACTCGATACCGTAGGCCAGGCGAAGATCATCGCCGAAGCTTGCATCGCGAGCGTACATGCGGGTTTTCGACAGCCCGTTGGCGATCTGCCACCAGGCTGCCGTATCGCCCTTCTTCGGCTTGTGGGCTTTCCAGACCTCTTTCTGCTCCTCGGACGAGGCAGCGGCGATCGTCCTCAGCTGCTGCTCGTTCGGCATGTCTCCCTTCGCCATCTGGTCGAGCATCGAAGGCAGAACGTTGGCGAGCAGACGGAGCTTGCGGATCTGGCGGACGGGGAGGGCAAGCGCTACGGCGATCGCCTCCTCGGTCCAACCAAGCGCGACCAGCCGCTCGATGCCGCGCCATTGGTCGACGGGGTTCAACGGCTCACGCGCGATGTTCTCGATCATCGAGCGCATGGCGCCATTGTCGTTGGCCGCCTCGACGACGATCACGTCGATTTCCTCGAGACCGGCGGCGACCGCCATGCGTGTGCGCCGGTGACCCGCTTCAATGACGTAGCCGTTGCCACCGGCTTCCGGGAAAATGACGGGCGGCTGGATAACGCCTACAGCCTTGATGGTCGCCAGAAGCAGGGCGTCGGCCTGCGGCGTCGACTTCGACTGACGCGTGTTGTCGGGGTTGTCCTTCAGCGCACGCGGATCGACCTTCATGAGTTGCATGGGATGCTCCTTCTCGGGGATTTGGACACGGCCCTTCTGCCTGTCCTTCTCGCGTCTTCATTTTTCCGAAGACATCTCCCGGACCGCGGAGCGGGCGGCCGGGTGCAACTGCGGCCGAGCATTGCTGCCGCGAAGGACGAGCGGGGCTGACAGCCCTGCGAAGGCGAGTGGCCGGGATGCGGAGGCGGCGGTTGAGCGGAAGCGGCGACCGGCGAACTGCTCTGCGACGGTTCCTCTTCCTTCCTTCCTTCCTTTCTCCCTTGCTACCTTCTCGTGTCGGCGGCAGAAGCGGCGGCTTGCACGCGACTGGACGTCGATTTTGATAAGATGGAAAATAAAAAAATGGGCCAGTGGAAACCGCGGCCCTTGAAGTGTGAAGGTCAATAAACCTCCAGAGGGGAACAGCTGCTGCGGCGGCACTGGGAGGAGAGGCCGTCATGTGCATCAGCTGCGTGCAGTATGAACATTATTTGAGCAGACGGAAGTCATTTATTGTGCAATGCAGCTATGCACATGCTGCACCGCATCCAAAAGACCGCAATCGGCCGATGGTCAAGCTGCCTCTGGCCTGACGGCCGCTTCCTCGCGCGCCGGAGTCGCCAATTCCTCCTCAACGTCTCGAAGCTGCCGCCGCTTGTCGGTAAGCTCATCTGCAAATGCGAATACGCCGCCTTCGCGCGAGCGATAGGCGCCAAGACGCCGCTCGGCTTCATGCAGTCGATGCCGATACCGCGCCTGTTCATCATCAAAGCCTGCAAGCGCGTGCTCCAGCCGCGAGATCGCGCCGATCGGCGTCACGGTGACGGCAAGATCGACCTCCTGGGTGGCGCCGGTACGCTGGAGGAGGGTGGCGTAGTGATAGCCGTCACCCTTACCGAACCGCTCGCCGGAATAGATCACATCGAAGCCGCCGATCGAAGCAATGGCGACATCACCCTCCTGTTGAAGCTGGACGAGGGTCAGGATTTCCTTCATCAGCGCCCGGCCGGCAAGCTTACGCTCCTCATAGGTCTCGCCCTTGACCACCATCACGAAGGCATCGCCAGCAGTCGGAATGAGCTGTTCGATGTCCCTGGCAATCTCGCCGATACGCCGGATCGAAACCTCGATGTCGCGCTCGGCATCACGGATCTGCCGGCGCACGGCATACTGATCGTCATCATGAGCGGCGCGCAACCGTTCGAGCCGGGCAATGTCGGCCTCGAGCCCCGCCTTCTGCATTAGCCGTTCGTCACCGCTCGCGATCGCCTTGGCCATGGCGAACTGGTTGGCGGCTCCTTCGCCGAGGTCTTCCAAGCGGCGAATCGAAGTATCGCCTGAAAGTGCCGCGGCAATGAAGCGGGCCTTGCGCTCGTTGTTCTGCCACATAGCAGCGTCGAGCGAGCCCTGGGTGGCATAGGCGAAGATATCGACCTCGTCATGCTGATTGCCCTGGCGGACGATCCGGCCCTCGCGCTGTTCGATCTGCGAGGGCAGCCAGGGAACGTCCAGATGATGCAGCGCCTTGAGGCGAAGCTGGGCGTTGACGCCGGTCCCCATGGTTTCGGAAGAGCCGATGAGGAAGCGGACCTTGCCAGCGCGCACGTCGGCGAACAGACGCTGTTTCGCCTCGCTCTTCTTGTAATCCTGCATGAAGGCGATTTCGGAGGGCGGAACGCCCATCCGGACGAGTTCGTCGCGGATCCATCGATAGGCGGAAAAGCCTCTCGTCTTCTCGACATTGATGGTGCCGAGATCGGAAAAGATCATCTGCGCCGCCCCGGGCAGATCGAACTGCTTGCCGTCCGGTCGCACAAACGTGCTTTGCGACGTTTCCCGCCAGATGCGGAAGGCGTTCTGAACGAGCAGGTTGAGTTTGTTGTCCGGCTCGTTGTCGTTGTCCGCATCGACCAGGCGAAGATCTATGGCAGCATGGCGACCGTCGGTGATGACGGAGAGCAGGATATCGTCGCCGGGCTGTGCCGGCCCCTCGCGCATCTCGATCGCCTTGATACGGGCGTCGAGGATCATCTGATAATTCTTGAAGGCCTGCGTCGGTTTGGCTGTCAGGATCTGCCGGCGGCCGGTCGAGATATCAGGCACCTTGACGTATTCGCGAAGATCCTCCGGCATGACCACATCGGCGAAGGACCGAAACATCGCGATCAACTCCGGCACGTTCACAAAGGAGGCAAAGCGGCTGACGGGCTTGTATTTGCCTGATGGCTGGATCTCCAGTTCCGTCGTCGTATCACCGAAGGTCGAGGCCCAAGCGTCGAATTCATGCAGGCCGCGTTCGGCGAGCGCCGCGTGCCCGAGCAGGCGTTGGACCGAGAACATCTCTCCGAGCGTGTTGGTGATCGGCGTGCCGGAGGCGAGAACCAGAGCCCGGCCGGGATTCTTCGTCTCGATGAAGCGGGACTTGACGTAGAGGTCCCAGGCACGCTGCGATCCATTCGGATCGATGCCTTTCAAGGTCGACATGTTGGTGGCGAAGGAGAGCTTGCGGAATTCCTGCGCCTCATCGACGATGATCTGGTCGGCGCCGATTTCGGAGATCGTCAGCAGATCGTCCTTGCGGGTGGACAACGCCTCCAGTCGTTCCTTCAGCCCTTCCTTGAGCCGCTCGAGACGCTTGCGCGACACGCGATCCTCACTGTCGACCTTGGTCAGCAGCTCCTCATAGAGCTCGAGCTCATCCTGGATCATCTGTTGCTCGAAACTCGACGGCACGGCGATGAACCGGAATGCCGAATGGGTGATGATGATCGCGTCCCAGGTCGCCGTCGCCGCCCGCGACACGAACCGAGCGCGTTTGTCCTTGGTGAAGTTGGTCTCATCAGCGACGAGAATGCGGGCGTTGGGATAGAGCGCCAGGAATTCGCGCGCCGCCTGCGCCAGGCAATGTCCCGGGACAACCAGCATTGCCTTGGCGATCAGCCCGAGCCGACGCTGTTCCATGATCGCGGCCGCCATCGTCATCGTCTTGCCGGCGCCGACGGCGTGGGCGAGATAGGTCGAGCCCGACGAGATGATGCGCCAGATGCCACGCTTCTGGTGCCCATAAAGAACAAAGGCGCCGGAGGCGCCAGGAAGGTTCAGATGCGAGCCGTCAAACTTTCGAGGCGCGATATTGTTGAAGCGATCGTTGTAGACCCGCGCCAGCCGGTCGGTGCGATCGGGGTCGGTCCACACCCAATTCTGGAAGGCCGTCTTGATCTTCTGCAGCTTGTCGCGGGCGGCTTCGGTGTCGACGACGTTCAGCACCCGCCGCTCGCCGTCCGCATCCTTGAACACGTCGAAGATCTGCGGCACCCGGCTGTTCAGCGCATCGGCAACCAACTCGCCGGCGTGGCGTCGGTCGGTGCCCCATTCGGATGTGCCGGCCGCCGTCCATCCGAGTTGCCGCGCCTCGACCGTCCATGAGCCGAGTTCCGGCATGTGTTGGATCCTGATCTCCGCGCCCATCGTCTCGTGGACGAAGTCGACGATATCGGCCGCCGGAATCCAGGGGGCACCTAGCCGGGCGGTGATGTCAGACGGGCGAAGGTCGGCGGGCTGCACCGCCTGAAGCGCACGGACGTTTCGCTCATAGGCGGCATCGAGCTCGGACGCAGCTGCCGCGGCGGCAAGTTTGGTGCGCACGGCGCCGGAAAGATAGGCGTCCGAAGTTTGCCAGGAGCCGTCGGTTGGATCGCGGAAGATGGCGTCACCGAGCGCATCGAGAACCGCATCCAGGTCGCAATGCAAGAGCTCGGCGATATGATCGAGGTCGATGCGCCCGCGCTCGTTGAGGACCACGGCCAAGGCGTCGGCGGCGGAGGTGATGACGGGCGGGGAAGGGGGCGCGATGACGCGTTCTGAGAAAATCGGCCCGGGCCTGGCCGTGTCGGTTTCGAGGTCATAGTCCTCGATGGAGGCGACCAGCCAGCAGTCCGGATCATCGCGAAATGGCAGAAGGTTCGGCTGGCGATGGGTCTCGCGAACCTCCCCCGTCGTCTCATCCTCGACGATCGAAACCGTGGTGTGGTTGATTGGGCCGAAATCGCGCACGAAGTTCGACCAGGCGATGCGCAGCCGCACTTGGCAGTCCCGCCACGGCCGGTCCAGTTCCTGGGCTTTCAGGACCTCGCGCACGGCATCGCGGATCGGGATCAGTTTGCGAATGATCCGGACATGCTTTTCCGAAATTCCCTCGCCGCTGCGTGCCTTGCGCACCAGCACCGCGACAGGCGCGCCATCGACGACCTGCATGAGACCATGTCTGACGTCGACTAAATAGCTGCCTTCGCGCACATGGGCATTGTCGGGACTGAGATCGACGATCTCGGCAAGCTCATCCTCCAGATCGATGTCGATGGTGGCCGGCTCACCGTCATAAAGGCCTTCCGGAAGAAGCGCGACGGCTGCCGTCAGCGCCGCGTCGAGCTCCTCGCCGGCGCGTGGCCGGCACGTATAGGTCTCCCCGAAGGGGCCGGGGGTCAGGGCATGATCGCCGAGCACGAACTCCGGATGCTGCGCGAACCACCTGTTCACGCGGATCGCCCCCTCGTCCTCCACAGCCGGCCGGACTTCCGCCAATTCAACCCAGGAAAGGTCGCCTTCTGACTCGCCTGCCTTGCGCTTGCGGAAGAAGAGGATGTCGACCACGACATCCGTGCCGGCGTCACGCCGAAAACTGCCTTCAGGCAGTCGGATCGCGGCAATCAGGTCGGCGGACTTGGCAATATGCTCGCGGGCAGTGCGATCGGCCTTGTCCATCGTGCCGGCGCTGGTGACGAAGGCGGCCATGGCGCCCGGTTTCAGGAGATCGATCGATCGGGCGATGAAGTAATCGTGCAGCCGAAGACCGAGCGAACGATATTGCCGGTCAGAGCGAACCGTCCGATCGGAGAAGGGCGGGTTGCCGATGGCAAGATCGTAGATCGCATTGAGGTCGGTGCGCGCGAAATCCCCGTTGATGATGCGCGCCTTCGGCTGCAGCAACTTGACGATGCGGGCGGTGACCGGATCGAGCTCGATGCCGGTGACGTAGCTCAGTTGGCGATACTGTTTCGGCATCAGCGCCGGAAACAGGCCTGTTCCGATCCCCGGCTCCAGCATGCGACCGCCGCGCCAGCCGAGACGTTGAATGCCCATCCAGATTGCCCGAATGACGAATTCGGGGGTGAAGTGGGCATATTGCGTGCAGCGGGCGAGCGACGCGTATTCCCCCTCGCTGACAGCTGTTTCCAGCGAGTTTCCGAGATCGTCCCAGCCTATGCGGAAGTCGGCTTCTCCCGGCCGGCGGAACATGCCGTTTGCCAGCTCGCCGGCGCCGAAACCAGTGAAGCGGATCAGCCTCGCCTGCGCGCCCGGGGTCGCCGGCAGGTTCAACTTCTCGATTTCGTTGGCGGAGAGGATGGCCGCGACATTGATGCGTGCTCGCTCCTTCCAGGTCGCGGCGAGCTCGCGGTCGCCATTGTCCAGATAGAAGTTGGCGCCCTGCCCTTGCTTTCGCGGGACCGGCCGGCTGGCCGCCGGCACAGCCGGCGCAGGAGAGGGCGGCGTCGGGTTAGGCTCGTCGTCGTTGGCGGCAAAACCACCGAACGCAGTGACGCCAAGACCAAGTCCTGATGACAATGCGCTGCTACCAAACATATCGAGGATAAAGGGATCGGTGCTCATCGAAAGCTCCTTGTGAGCGAGCGTCATCGATCCGCCGCAAGCGGCAGTCGAGGAACGCGAAGGGGTGGAGGAGGCCGCCTGCATGGGCTGCGCGGCTATCGTGGGCCGAGCGCGATTTCTTCGCGCACGGATGCAAATTGCACTCTCAAGCCGCGATCGGCGAGGGGAGGTGGCGCAGTTGTACCGGCAGCTTGGCGGCGATCTCGTCCTCGCTGAGATCCTCAAGCAGCTTCAGAACAGTGCCGCCTTTGCCGTAGATCATAATAGTGCGCTTACCGCGCGAAGCCTCCGGCCAGCGCTCGCCGGCATAGCCGCGATAGTCGTCCGCCGTGCTGCTCCAGATATGCTCGAGGCGTTCATCGCGCGTCATGGCCCGGACTGGACGGCTTTCGCGCTCAATTATCGCGACGCGCATGGCCTCGACGGACGCTTTGTCGGAAAGGTCGCAATAGCCGTGAAAATAACGGATCGCCTCGTCGATCCGGAGTGCGAAGAACACTGATGTCACCGAGCCGGTCAGGAACTCGCGCATCGCAAACATCGAACCGCGGATCCAGAGCGGCGGCAGGATTTCGAACATATAGTCGTGCTCGGCCTCGCCGATCTCGAACCATTCGCCGGCATAGAGCGGCGTTGCGTCGTCTTCCCAACGGTTGGACCGCTGGAGATGACGGTCGAACATGCGGAACATCTGCGGCCGGCTTGCGACGCCCTGGAAGACTTTTCGGATTGCGGGAGAGGGGTTCATCTGCAACTCCTTCGGAGGTTTCGGGCCGAAGCGCGGCACTGTCCTCTCGACCTTGCCTTCCTCTTCAGTCCTTCATGACGCCTGGCTGTCGCCGGCATCGTGACCGTCTGGGTCAAGGGCCGGCTCCGCCGGGCGAAGCCTCCCTTGACGCGGACGGCGCGCATGCGGCACGCCTCCTTCTTCCATCGTTTCCCTCTTTTCCTTTTCCCTGATCTTCAGGGTTTCGTTCCAATCCTCCTCGGACGGCCGAAGTCGAAGCCAGTCGCAGCCTGCATCGTCGGCAAGCGTCCGCAGCCGTTCGGCAAACATCTCGCCCTGCGGATTGGCGTCCGTCGCCGCTACCATCTGGACGGCGGGCTTCGCCGCTAACTTCCGCAACGCGGCCTCCGTGGTCGGCGACCATCCGCCGCCAGTACTGAGATAAAGCGTCCCCTCCCGCAAATCTTCGATCGCCGCGAGGCTCATGGCATCGATCGCCGCTTCCGTGACGGCCAGGCGCGAAGCGCTGTCCGAACCGAGACGGAAGAGAACCTTGGTTCCTCCGGATGCAAAACCCCGGTATTGCGGACCCCGCGCTTCCCAGCCGGTCAAGACCCCGGCCTGGTCCCGGTGCGCCGCCCACATGCTGCCTTGCGGGCCTTCGCGCAGAAGGTCGCCTTTGACGGTCGCTCGCAGCACGGTCGCTGGCAGATAGCGCTCGCCGTTGAGGTACCGCCACGACGAGGAACCAGGCCAGGGTCGCCTGCGGGACTGCCAACGATCGGGAAGAGAGAGGTCGGATCTCTGACCATCTTTCGCGGGCTGCCACTCCGGCCCCGTGATCTGAAACCCGACCAGAGCCGCGACCCGTTCTGCACCTTCGGGAAAACCGACCCGATCGAGATGCTCGACGAGCCGGAACACATCGCCTTTCGCGTCGGACAGGGGATCGAACCACCCACGCCCTTCATAGGTGACGATAATGATCTCGCCGCCGCGGCGGAACTTGACTGCCCGTCGCGTGCTTTCCTTCGCGTCTATTGCAAAACCGGCATGCTCAAGCACTGCCGCACAACTGACCTGATCGCGCAGCGCTTCAATCTCTCTTCTCTTCATTTTTCATTCCGATCGCCCAGCGATCGGCCTCCATAATCCTTCCTTGCCCGTCGGTTCACCGACGCCTTTCGGCAGGCCCCGAAGAGCAAAGACCGCAAGGGCGCGGCTGGCAATTGTCGGATCATGCAAGCTGACGTCGGACGCGGCGAAGCCCCCCTTGCGGCCTGCCGCTCGCAAGGGGCACCCACGCGGCGCCGGCTCAATGAGCCGGCCATGGCGTATACTCGTGCACGATCGCCAGATCGTCGTCGGCGTCGATCTCGTCAGAAGGAAGGACGCCGTATTCTCCGTCGACCTCGAAGAGGGTGACCGGGACCATCAGGTCACGGGAAAGCTGGAGGGCGTGGGACTGTGCGAGAGAGAGATCGTGCGACATTTGAGAGGCTCCTACGGGAGCGGGCCAATTCCCGCTCGATGGCTCCTCAAAAGGCACGGGGTCCGGGCGCGATCACCGCGAGGCGAAGCCGACGCGGCCGCAGCTTGCTAGCGGACCCTTTATGGGTTGATCGTGGAAGATCCGGAACCGGGCCAGGACGCCATCACAGACAAGCGGGATTGGCTTGCTTCCGTTTGGGCCACCGTTCGACGCACGATTTTCGAGCTTCGTGCCAGGTCGTCGCTGCCCGCAGGCCGATTACTCGTGTCTTCGATTTAGCGGGTCAGGTGTTGGCTGAGCGAAGGACTCTGCGTCGCCGCGTGACCGAATGTCGCGTCAGCTTCAGTCGTGGCACCGCCTAAGTTGCGATGAGTCGTGCCTTTCGCGGTTTGCGGAACCCGACCCTGCAAGCGAGAGCGATGGTGCCCGGAGACCGAATGCATAGTTCGCCGCCGACCCAATCTGTCCGCCAAATTTGATTCCCGGATGGCCGCGAAAGCGGGTGTCCACCCTCGGGCGGCACACGGAGGACTGTTGCCGGATTTCTATCGCGGCGCGTTTCACATCAATAACCGAGCGGCACTCTGGATTGGCTTCCCCTTAAGCTCGGCATCACTTCGGTTCTCACTATGATCACGCTCAAGAAGCGATGACACTATTGAAGCCTATTACGGGTTCCCTCAGACAACTCCTTGAGGATCAGCGCGCAAGACGTCGCACCAGCATCCAGCACGCCGAGCGATCGTTCGCCCAGCCTGCTGGCTCGGCCGATCCGCGCGATCAAGTTCACCGTCGAATCGCGGCCACTTTCGGCTGCCGCAACGAGGAGTTCCAATGCCTCGTCGAAGGATTTTCCTTCTGATGTCGCATTGTCAAAAGCTTCAACAGCAGGCACCAACGTGTCAAGCAATGTCTTGTCGCCGACTTTGGCCGAACCAATTTGTTGAATACCCGTCAAGCCAGCATGCAGCATTCGGCTGAACGTCTTGTTGTCGATCTGGTCGACCTGATCGATCTGCTGGGCAAACTCGGTGAACATCACACCGTAAAGCGGACCCATAGATCCGCCGATCTCGGTCATCAGGACTGTTCCGAGGGTCTCAAGCGCTTTTGCGAGCGATAGCTCCTTGCCGCGTATCCGGTCGGCCACTAAACCGAAACCTTTCGCCATATTTATTCCGTGATCGCCGTCGCCAATCTTGCCGTCGATCTCGCTGAGGTAGGCGCGGTTATCGATGATCGCTCTTGCCATGGAGACTACGATTTCTCCGGCTGCCGCGTTATTCATTTTTTGCATTGTTCCCTCCTTAAAGCGTCGCCGCGCAGCGAACCTCGACCTCCAGTAGCGACTTTAGCTCTTCATCGAGCGCCATGACCGTCAAAGTCGCTCCAACCATCTCAAGAGACGTGAAGTAGTTACCAACATACGCTTTGTGGATCCTGAGGCCGCGGCCGGAGATTTCCTCCTCGACGGTGTCGAAGAGAATGTAAAGTTCGTTCAGCGGTGTCGCGCCAAGGCCAGATACCAGTACGGCCACTTCTGTCCCCGAGCCGAGATCATGATCATCCAGCACGATCTGGCACATATCCTTGGCGACCTCTGATGCGCTCTTGAGCGCTTCTACTCGCACGCCCGGCTCGCCGTGATGGCCGATACCGACTTCAATGGTGCCAAGCTCGATCTGGAAGTTCGGATGTCCGACCGCTGGAAGAGTGCACGGCCCCAATCCGACACCGACCGAGCGGCAATTGTCGATGGCCTTCTGTGCTGCGTCACGAACCTCGGATAGGCTGGCGCCCATCGACGCTTTCGCTCCGCCGACCTTCCACATGAAGATCTCTCCGGCAACGCCTCGGCGCTTCTCCCGCTCCTCGGCGGAGGCGGAGCACACGTCATCGTTCGCAACCACCGTGGCAACCTCGATGCCGTCCTTCGCGGCGAGTTTCATCGCCATTTTCACGTTCATGTTGTCTCCGGCATAATTTCCGTAGAGGACAACGACGCCGTTTCCACCATTCGCTTCGCGTATGGCATCATGAAAGCTCTTTGCCGTTGGCGACGAAAACAGCTCGCCGACCGCGACCGCGTCGAGCATGTTGCGGCCTATATAGCCACTGAAGGCAGGCTCGTGTCCGGAGCCACCTCCAGTTACGACACCCACTTTTCCTTGCGTGGGCCGGTCAATCGCCGTCACCACGCGTTGGTTTTCGGCGAGGCGCACGATGTCTCGGTGTGCCTTCACAAAGCCCTTGATGGTATCTTCCACGACCTCATCGCGGTTGTTTACAAAACGTTGCACTGCGTCCTCCTCCAGACACGGTCATTGATTGTGGTTGAGCGCTCGCCGGACGACCTTGAGCGACCGAGCCAGCGAGTCCTCGATCGTTGACAGCGGCACGGGATCTTGGCGGCGAACGGGCTGCGCCTGCCGATTGCGATGCAGTCTCAAGGGAAGTTCAATACTGACCGGGAGGCTGTCGAGCTTTGCGATTGCGGCCAGGAGGCGCTCGCACCCGACCTTGCCGTCGCCGATATCGCAGAAAAACCAACCTTCGTCGGTTTCACGGACATCCTTGATATGGGCGTGCGCCGATTCCGGCAGCGCCAGGATTCCATCACCTGCGAGATCGTCCATGTCCGGTCGATGTGACGCCGTGTTTGCAGCGTCGTAATTTAGCTTTAGAAAGGGCGATCCGAATTCCTCAACAAGAGAAATACCGTCCCGCGCGATGTTGATCAGGCTATCGCTGCCGTCTCCTGGGTTTTCCAGGCCAACGATGATATCAAAGGCTTCCGCTCTTCTCAGTATGGTTTCGACGTTGCGACGGAATGTTGCCTCTCTCTGTCGGGCAGCCGCGTTGGTCGCAATAACCTTGGCTCCAATCGCCGCGGCGAATGCCATGCGGCCCGTGAACACTTCGACCGAATCTTCGAAACCGAGGTCGATGTGCGACGACATTGCATGACACAAGAGCCCCGAAGACCTAAGCGCGCTGCGCCAACTGGTCATCTCGGAAGGTGTGAAGGCGGTCTCATCGAAGGGTTCTGTATATCCAACGATAAAGGCCGGCTCGAAATGCGTGAACCCGAGGGTTGCCGCGCTCTCCAGTGCGGCCTCTCTGCTATGCCCGTCGTACGGCGCGCCGGACACGGAGATCACCCGTTCAGCCATGCATTCCTCCCTTAGCAAAGAACGGCGCAAAGGCCGTTCCGAAGGGCAAAGTGTTAAAAACGCTTCATCCGGACAAGCGAATTCCACCGGTCAATGCATGAATCCATCTCAACAAATGCATCATTTGCGTTAAATTTCCTCATGGAATATAGAGGAAGGGCGTCCTCCAGCGTACTGAATGTCTCAAGTAGGAAAGGTGGCGAGGCACGCATAAACAGGAGGAGGGGTGATGAGCGCGTTGGAGTTTCCTTCGCTGCGATCGCTACAGGTGTTGGAAGCTGTCGCACGTCTTGGATCTTTTGGAAAAGCCGCCGAGGAACTGAGCATCAGCCCCTCGGCCGTGAGCCATCAAATGGCCGCGCTGGATTCGGAGCTCGGAATTGCTTTATTTCATCGCTCCGGGCGTTCAATCATGCTGACTGACGCGGGAAGGGCTTACGCTGAAGAGATCAGCGCCTCCTTTCGAAGGATCGAGAGCGCTACTCGCAATTTCACGAAGAAGGGCAAAAGTGACATTCTGAATATCCATTCGGTTGTCAGTCTCGCTTCGCAGTGGCTCATGCCTCGCCTCGCCCGGTTTAGCGCCCGCTATCCGGAGATCGATCTTCGACTGCACGCTTCTGGTGACCCCGCCGAGCTCAGGACCGGCAACGTCGATATAGACATCCGCTACGGAACGCAGCCCGTGGAGGTTGGCATCGCCGTCGAGCCCTTCCCGCCCGAGCCAATAGTGGTCCTGTGCGCCCCATCGTTGGTCGAGGGCGCAAACGGAATACGCTCACCGCAGGATCTCGCCAGATTTCCGCTCATCCACTCCGAAGTGAACCTCTATCGCTGGCAGGATTGGGCCGACGACCACGGTGTGAGGCTCAACATGGATCGGGGGCTGCGTTTCGATAGATCTTTCATGTCCATCAATGCGGCCGCGGATGGACTTGGCGTTTGCCTGGAAAGCCTCATACTCGTCCGGCAAGATCTGAAAAGCGGGAGGCTCGTTGCGCCGTTTGGCCTGGAAGGCCCCAGCATCAATTGCCATAGTCTCGTGTACTTACGGTCCAGGGCAAGAACGCCAAAGATCGCTCTGTTCAAACGTTGGATCGAAGAGACCCTGGCTGGCGACGCGGTTTCTGCGAGTGAGATCGACGTCGGCGGGAGGTGAGTTATGCGCAATCAGGGTCGGTGATGCGCGACTGGTGGATCAGACGCGCATCCCCGACGTCAGGCAGTGGTTTAGCCGAAGAATTTCCCGAGTTCGTTCGCTATGAATTCGGGAGCTTCTTCCGCAACCCAGTGACCCGAGCCCGGGATCAATCCGCCTCGAACGTCACTTGCCACCCGCTGCAGTGATTCCATCGTCTCCATGCCGCGGCCAAAACCACTGTCTCCGCCCAGGGCGAGGACCGGCATTTCGAGCTTGCCATCCCTCTCGAGGAATAACTCGTTGTCTTTGACGTCGGTTGGAAAGCCCCGATAATAGGCGAGAAGTGTGCGCAGGCCACCCGGTTTCAGGTAGGTACGGAAATACTCATTCTTGTCTTCCTGAGATAGCACGTTTGCCCGGCTGCCGTAATTGTCAAACAACCATTCCAGATAGATTTGCTCGCGACCGCGGAACATCGCTTCCGGCAAATCCGGCGTCCTGAAGAAAGGGTGGTGCCAACGGCGGCCGCCTTGCGACATGTCCGCTCCATCGCCAGGAATGGTAACGTCCAGGATCGCGAGCTTGCCAACAGCCCCCCGGTGCTGCGCGGCCAGGGCAAACGCCACCGGGCCGCCCCAGTCGTGTCCCACAAGATTGAAGCGATCGATCTTCAGATGTTCAGAAAGAAGCTCCCACACGTCCTCGGCAATCGTTTTCTTGTCGTACCCATCGGCGGGCCGGGAAGTGTCGCCGAGGCCCCGCAGGTCCGGCGCGATGATGGCGTACTTGTCCGCGAGGAAGGGGATCACGTGCCGCCATTCGTGCGAACTCTGCGGCACCCCGTGAAGGAGAACCAGCGGCTCACCGGATCCTGCGGTCAGGTAGTGCATGGTGATGCCGGACAGTCGCGCGTAATTGCTTTTTATCTCGGCACTCACTTCTTTGCCTCCTTCTGGCCCGCGGTCATTCCCCGATACGCACGAATGACCTGACTGTCATCTGCCGAGCCTGACCCCTGCCCAGACGCGGCAAGGAAGAACTGATGCGCAACGGAGGCGAGCGGCAGGGCGGCCCTGGCAGAGGAGCCGGCGGCAAGCACGATACCGAGATCTTTCACAAAAATGTCTACCGCGCTCGTTACCTCAGGGTCTTCCAGAAGCATCCGCTGGCCACGATCGTTGAGCATCCAGCTGGCGGCCGCCGAGCCGGACACGATCTCGAGTACCGTTGAGGTGTCGAGGCCAGCCCTTTCGGCGAGCGACAGCGCCTCAGCCGCTGCCGCCAAGTGTACGCCGCACAGCAACTGGTTGACTGCTTTGGCAACCGATGCCTGGCCAGGCCGCTCTCCGAGATAATAGATCTTGGAGCCGAGCACGTCGAAAAGATTGCGGCTCATCTCATAGGTTTGCCTGTCGCCAGCCACCATGATGGAGAGCGACGCGTCGCGCGCTCCGGCGACGCCGCCGGAAACAGGCGCATCCAGAAACCGGTGACCGCGAGCAATAACGGCCTCGGCGAGCTGTTCAACCTCGCCGGGAGGGCATGTTGACATCAGGACGACGACGCTGGCCCTGGTTGAATTTGCCAAGGCGCCCCGTTCGAAGAGGGCTTGGTGCGCCTGGTCGATGTTGACTACCATCAACATCAAGACGTCGGTCTCGCTGGCCGCTTCTGTAGCGTCTGGATAGGCAGTCCCGCCACTGTCAGCGAAGCTTCTTAGAGCATTCTCCGAGATGTCAAACCCCTTGACCCTGAAGCCGCTTTTTAGGAGATGCGACGCCATCGGCAATCCCATCGAGCCGAGACCGATAAAACCGATTGTCGGTTTTCCCGGTCCTCGTGCCGGGCTCGGCTTTGTTTCTAAAGCTTGGTGCAATTCCGGTCTCCTCCGCGATACTGGCACGTCATAGGCCGGCACATCCCACCGGAGTGCCATGCTCGCATGCAAAGCGGTTAGCATGGCGGCTTCCTCCACATCAAAAGAGTTTGCGCAAAAAACATGTGACCTGGATTCATGTTGCCTGGCGCGTTCTTCTAGAAAAACTTTGCCTCCATCGCGGGTCACGCCGAACTCGCCTGAGTTCAACTCACCATTGGCCGGAGGCAATTCATTTGCGGACGTTTGGCGCAAGCGCCTAATTTACGTCCAGCCGCACAGTGGGAGGCTTCCGGCTTCAGCGACATCAGTCCAAGGTCTAAGCAACCTGCAAGAAACTGAGGACGCTTACGAGGAGAGCGCCTGCGCTGGAGGCTCCTAAAAACATCGACATAGATCAACACGGTTAGAGGAGGAACCAATGATCAGAATGAATCGCCGTACCCTTATTATGAGTTCCGTGGCGATGACCGCCGCGCTTGCGGCACCGCGCATCATGCGTGCGAGTTCGCCTGAATTCTCGTTTAAATTCGCCAACATCATGCCGGTTGATCATCCGCTCAACACGCGGATGACCGAGGCTTCCGACAAGATCAGCCAGCAGACAGACGGCCGCGTGAGCATTCAAGTGTTCCCCGCGAGCCAGCTCGGCACCGATGCTGATATGCTCAGCCAGCTTCGATCAGGTGGCCTGGACCTTCTTGCGCAGACAGGCCTCATCGCAGCGACACTCGTCCCGCCGGCGGCCATCACCGGTGTAGGATTTGCCTACCCCGACTACGCGCACGTGTGGAAGTCGGTGGATGGTGAGCTCGGCCGGAGCATCCGGACGGCTTTTGAGACGGTCAACCTGATCGCCTTCGAGAAGATGTGGGACAACGGCTTTCGGCAGACGACCTCGATCGGGAAACCGATCAAGTCGCCCGAGGACCTCAAGGGCTTCAAGATCCGCGTGCCTCCTGCGCCGCTCTGGACATCGCTTTTCAAGTCTCTCGGCGCCGCGCCGACGTCGATTCCATGGGGCGAAACTTATTCCGCACTCCAGACCCACGTCGCCGACGGTCTCGAAAACCCGCTCGCTGGCATTTACTTTGCCAAGATGTACGAGGTTCAAAAGTATCTCTCCCGGACCAACCATATGTGGGACGGCTTCTGGATTCTCGCCAATCGGGACAACTTCGAGATGCTGCCTGAGGACTTGCGTGACATTGTCGTCACCGAGATCAATCGCTCGGCTATCGTGCAACGCGCTGATGTCGAAAAGCTGAATTCCGAACTCCAGGCAGAGCTGACGAGCAAGGGTCTTGAATTTATCGACGTCGATGTTTCCAAGTTCCGCGCGACGCTGCAAGCTTCGTCGTTCTACTCCGATTGGAAGGGGCGTTTTGGCGAGGAAGCATGGGCGTTGCTGGAGTCTACCTCGGGCAAATTGATCTGAGGCGTTGACATGGCTACTTCTGAAAATGTCAGCCCCCCGGTGATCGGCGCGTGGCCAGTCCTGGCGAAAGCTGAAACGCGCCTGGTGCGCCTGATTGAATTGATCGCCGCAGCACTTGTTGTTGTCGAGGTACTCGTGCTGTCGGCGGGCGTCTTCGCCCGCTATGCATGGGGCGAGCCGCTCATCTGGTCGGATGAGCTCGCCTCCATGTTGTTCCTCTGGCTTTCGATCGTGGGCGCGGTCCTCGCTTTTCACCGCGGACAGCACATGAGGATGGGCGTTATCGCGGACGCGATGCCGCCCGTCGTAAGGGCAAGACTGGAGGTGGCTGCACTTGTCTTTTGCCTTTCGGTCTGCGTGCTTCTTCTGCCCAAGGCCACGGCCTACGCTCTTCATGAAGTTCCGGTCGTCACTCCCGCGATGGAAGTTTCGGTCGCATGGCGTTCTTTTGGTCTTCCGATCGGACTTGGCCTGATGCTTATCCTTGGCGTGACCAATGCCCTTCAGCGCATCACGCTGAGCGATTTCCTGATCGGGGTCCTTGTAGCCGCATGCTTGATAGGGTTGGCGATTGCGGCGAAACCGTTGATCATGGCGATGGGCAACTGGAACCTCGTGCTTTTCTTCGTAGTCTTCATCGCACTAGGTGTGCTGAGCGGCGTACCAATCGCGTTCGTGTTCGCTCTCGCTGCCATCAGTTATGTGGCTCTGGGTACGAGCCGTCCGATAAGCGTGATCGCGGGTCGGCTTGATGAGGGAATGTCGCATCTTCTCCTCCTAGCGGTCCCGCTGTTCGTGCTGCTGGGTATGCTGATGGAGGTTACGGGCATGGCAAAAGCGATGCTGAACTTCCTGGCGTCCTTGCTCGGACATGTCAGAGGCGGCCTGTGTTACGTCCTCGTCGCGGCAATGTATCTGGTGTCTGGGATATCGGGTTCGAAGACCGCCGACATGGCTGCTGTCGCCCCGGCACTGTTCCCGGAGATGAAAGCGAGAGGATCAAAGCCCGGCGATCTCGTGGCCCTGCTTGCGGCTACGGGTGCGCAGACGGAGACGATCCCGCCGAGCCTCGTATTGATTACCATCGGATCGGTTACGAGCGTATCGATTTCGGCCCTGTTCATAGGCGGTCTTTTGCCGGCGTTCGTCTGCGGATTGATGCTTTGCGTTGTCGTCTGGTGGCGCTATCGCAACGAGGACATGTCGGGTTTTCGCAAGCCGCCAGCCAGGGAGATCTTTCGCACATTCCTGATTGCGCTTCCGGCTTTGGCCCTACCTTTTATCATCCGTACAGCGGTTGTCGAAGGCGTTGCTACCGCCACGGAAGTCTCGACAATCGGCATTGCCTACTCGCTGCTGGCAGGCCTCCTCATTTACCGCCGGTTCGACTGGAAGCGGGTGGGTCCGATGCTGGTGGAAACGGCGGTCTTGTCCGGAGCCATCCTTTTCATCATCGCGGCGGCAACGGCTGTGGCCTGGTGCCTGACTCAATCGGGTTTTTCGCGTGGGCTGGTTCAGACGATGGCGGGTCTATCCGGGGGAGCGCCGATCTTTATGATCGTGTCGATCGTCGCGTTCATTGTGCTCGGTAGCGTGCTGGAAGGCATTCCCGCGGTGGTTCTGTTCGCACCCCTGGTATTTCCGATCGCCAAGGGATTAGGGATCCACGACGTGCACTATTCGATCGTGGTCATTCTCGCCATGGGAGTGGGCTTGTTCCTCCCGCCGTTCGGCGTCGGTTATTATGCCGCCTGTGCAATCGGCCGTGTGAACCCAGTGGAAGGCATAAAGCCGCTGTGGGGGTACATGATCGCCCTGCTTCTCGGGCTTGCGATCGTCGCAGCGGTGCCCTGGATCTCGATCGGCTTCCTATGACGTGCGACCGTAGGCGGCCGGTAGAGAACTCGGCCATTCTACGGTCGTAACCATGTCGGATAAGGCGGAATGCCGGGCTGGCAACGCGCTTCAGAAGCATGCTGCTGGCTCCGCAATATGCCCGGGAAGAAATGTAGCGCCCACCCGAAGATCGTTACGTCCTCGCGGTTTTCCGTGGCTTCTTCCTCAGGAGCGGTGCGCTCTTCGAGGGAAGAGGTAACATCTATCCTCCGACCGCTTAATGAACACCGTTGGCGACCTGACGCAGAGCCACTCACATAACAATGAGGCAGCCAAGGCGATCCACGATAATCTTGCCGATATTCGGATGCGAGCCGCGTCCCGCAGTCAGGGAGCCAAGAGTTCTTTCGAACTCACCGAAAGCCAACGAGATCTGATGGCCGGACCAACGCGGTACCCCGAAACCGGTTGTTTCGATTGATGAATCGCAGGTCCGAGCGAGATCATTTGTTGAGCGATGCTCATTGAAATGGACTTGCAATTCAATTGTCCTAGACCTGCCACTTGATACCTTTCCGATGCAGACAAAGCCGAAATCCGTCGCAAGACAAGCGCGGTCTGCAGACGCATTTTTACAAATGGGGAGGAGTGAAATGGGAAATGAACGTTTCGAGATCGACCGCCGCAACTTACTATTGGCAGGGGGAGCTGCTTTGAGTGGAGCCGTTTTGGGTGCGAACAGTGTAGCGGCTCACGCTGGGGCGAGCCCCGTTTCCGGGGCACAAGCTCCGGACTTTTATCGATTTGCCATTGGGGACGCCCAGGTAACCATCGTATCAGACGGCCCACTTCCGCTCGGCGACCCGACACAAAGCTTTCTCGGCGTGCCGGCCGACGAGATAAGATCCATGCTAAACCACAGCTTCCTGCCCACGGATGAGGTCGTTCTCGCTCAGAACGCACCTGTCGTAAACATCGGTGGCAAGCTGATTTTGTTCGACACGGGGATGGGATCGCTTAAGCAATTTGGCCCGACGACTGGCCGTCTCAAGTCTTGCTTGGCCGCCGCGAATATTGCGCTGGAAGATATTGACGCTGTCGTCTGTTCGCATGCTCATTGGGACCACGTCGGCGGAATCTGGGGCGACGACGGGAAACCAACGTTTCCAAATGCCCAGGTGTACATCAGCCAAACCGACTACGATTTCTGGACCGACGAGAAAAAACTTGGAGGCGATCTCAACGGTCTAGTTAAAGCCGCGATCCACAACCTCAAACCCGTGCGGGACCGCATGGTTTTTTTCCAGGACGAACAAGAGTTTCTTCCTGGTATTCATGCCATTAGCGCTCCTGGACACACACTCGGCCATAGCTGCTTTATGATTGAGTCAGCAGGAAAGACAATGTGCTATGGCGGCGACCTCACTCATCATCCTGTGCTTCTGTTCGAAAAGCCTTTGATGGAATTTGCGTTCGATACCGATCCCAAACTGTCAGCTCAATCGCGTGTGCGCATTCTGAAAATGCTGGCCTCCAATAGAATACCCTTCATGTCCTACCACTTCCCATGGCCGGGCTACGGGCACGTTGGCATAGCGGGAGAGGGCTTCGCGTATTTTCCTGAGCCACTACATCTTAGCCTGTTGGACTGAGTGGTAGAGAAGGGCGCGAGGGCAATGCCTTCGCGTCAATCCTATCCGGAGGGCAGTCGAACGAAATCATCACATGGCGGAAGTTACGCAACAAGCAATGTGCGCCTTCATCGCGTTGCTAGACATCAAGTCACGCGGGAACGCCAACTGAAATCAAGAGCGATCGGCGGACCGCACCTAAAGGCCATTCCTGATCGGAAACATATCCTCGCCGTAGTGGTGAAGCCTTGTGTGATGCCGTCGGCATAACCAGCGCACCTTTAAAGGGTCGTCGTATTGATCATGATGGGCGTCGACCGTTTCAATCCCGCAGACCTCACATGTTTGCTTTTCCAGCTCGCCTGCCTTTACGGCTCGCTGTACAGCAAGATGAGCATCATATTTCGCTGGATTAGCACGGCGCCAATTTGCTTGGCGGGTGTCGGTTTTCAGCATCGCCGCATCCTGTGCCTGTAATTTTGCGCTCTCGACCGATAGATACCTGGAGAGGGCTGCAGGCTCAAGTTTCCGCACAGAGCGACGGCGTCTGTCCGTGGCTCCGCGTCCGAAAACAAGATTTCGCATTGCCAGGAATGATCAGGGTTGGGCCATCGAGATCCAAGTTTGCTGCCCGCAATCTTCGCACGGTGGATACGATATCGCTCGTGTCGATCGGTGCTCCCGATCGTAGCGCGCTGGATGACTAAGCTTGAAATTTCTGCTCGATACATATGTCCTGAAGGAGATCGGTCGAGCCGAACTGCACGAGAATGTGGCAGCCCTCGATACGATTGACGATTCCGATCTCGCGACAAGCGTGAGCTCAGTTCGAGAGACTGCGAAAGGCATCAAAAAAATTGTAGGACCGACGCTGTCGCGAACGTGTCCGCCAACGCTTCCGACGCCATCTTCGCCGCCTATGAAGGTCGGTATCCTTCCTGTCGGTGACAATATCGCCCGTCTTGAGCCATTCTTTCACTCATTCACCGAGCTTCACCGCACTGCGCTCATTTTAGGACTCAACCACCACCAAACGTAGTCTTTGATTCTCTGCACGATTAGAGCGCTAAGACAGCGCCCTTTTGCGTGACAGTTCCACTCAAACGGATGTCGGTGGCCGAGAACCCAGCCATAACTGCAAATCCCCCCGTCTCTATCCGCCAGCACCGCTCGGTCGTGTCGAAGAAGGCAAATGTTCGGGCGTCAAGAATGAAACTGAGCCTTCGTTTCTCACCGGGTTCCAGGGCGATTTTCGAGAAGGCTTTCAGTTCTTTGACCGGTCTGGGTACAGATGCTTCAACATCGCCGACATAGATTTGCACCACTGCCGAACCTGGCCGCTCGCTGACGTTGGTCAATCCCAGTGTCACTGTCACCGCGCCGGCAGCATCCGGCAGCCCTACCGTCAGGTCTGACATCGCAAAGCTTGAATAACCAAGACCATGACCGAAGGGGAACAGTGGCTTAATGTCCTGGCGATCGTAGTGCCGATATCCAACGAACACACCTTCGTCATATCGCACATGGCCATTCTTGCCTGGATAGACCGCGTCATCCTCGGTATGTGTGGGATTGTCAGCCCAGCGCACGGGGAAGGTCTGTGCCAGTCGGCCCGAGGGCTCGGCCTTGCCGAGGAGGACATCGGCGATCGCGTTGCCAGCTTCCTGGCCGGGATACCAGCATTGCAGTACTGCACGAGCACTGGAAAGCCAGGGCATTTCCACCGGTCCACCAGTTTGCAGGACGACAATCGTGTTCGGATTGGCCGCAATTACCGCCTCAACAAGCTGGTCCTGCAGACCAGGAAGCGCAATGCCGCGGAGATCGGAGCCCTCGGTATCCCAGTCGCCCGTTCTGCCCACGAAGACTACCGCATGATCAGCCTTCGCGGCGACGGCTGCTGCCTCGGCAATCTCCGCTTCGGCCGAAAACCTGCCTATTCCTACCCGAACTGCGGCGATATAGAGGTTGACGTGATCGTGCCGGGCGTACTCGGCGACGACCTCGTATTTACGGCCGGCTTCGAGCGTGATTTCACCCACGACCTCCTCGCAGCCTTCTTCAAAGAATGTGGTACCACGTGTCCAGGAAGCCCAGGCGTCCACCACAAGCCTGCCGTCCACATAGACACGGCCAAGCCCCGCCGAGGTCAGGCCGACGCGATAGCCGCCGGCTTCTGAGGCTGTGAAGACGGTGCGCATTCGGGCGGAAAAGCGATGCGGATCCACGGTGCCCCCGGCCACGGGGGGCAACCATACACCGAGGCTCGACGGTTCCTCGATAACCTTCACGGGCTCGCCAGCAAGCTCCCTCCCTTGGAAAAATTCGAAGGTTGTCGGGTTTTCGATCAGCGGCTGAAACCGATAGTTGCTGCAACCTTGAGCGTAGAACACGTTCTCCTCACCCAGGGCGTCCGCCAGCCCCTGCCACGGACTGACGACATAGTGGGGGTTCAACTGCGCCGAGCCGCCTCCCATAATCTGCGCGATCTTGGCATTGGGTCCAATGATGGCGACCGTACCTTGCTGAGCCAATGGCAGGATGCCGTCATTCTGTAGCAGAACTGCGCTTTCCGCTCCCGCGCGCCTGATGAGTGCCCTATGTTCCGGCCGATTAATGGCGTACTCCTTAAACTCGCGATGATCATTGATTGCGCCGGTGCGTTCCATCAGGGTCAGGATATTGTGCACACAGGCGCGGACGGTCTCGACACTTACCTCGCCCGCGTCGATCGCCGCCAGAAGCTTGGAGCCGCGGTCGCGGGTCGGGCCCGGCATCTCCAAATCCAGCCCAGCATTCACGGTGGGTGCGGTCGAACGCGAGCCGAACCAGTCCGACATCACCACGCCGTTAAAACCCCAGCCACCGCGCAGTACCTCGTTCAACAGCCAATGGCTTTCCGCCGTGTAAGTACCGTTTAGTTTGTTATATGAAGACATCACGGCCCAGACCTTTGCCCGCTTCACCGCCGCCTCAAAGGGTATTAGGTAGACTTCGCGCAGAGTGCGTTCATCGATATCTGAAGAGATGGTTGTACGTTCGATCTCGGACTCGTTGCCAGCGAAATGTTTTATCGTGGCACCCACTTTCTTGGACTGCAGACCTTCGATATAGCCGACGGCAAGTTCCGCCGTCAGTATCGGATCCTCAGAGAAACACTCAAAGTTTCGGCCGTTTGTGACGCTGCGCTGGATGTTAACGGTCGGCGCCAGCGAGACATGGGCCCCTTTGGAAAGAACCTCGTCACCTAGCGCACTGCCGATTTCCCTGGCTAGGTCCGGGTTCCAACTCGCTCCGATGGCAATGCCTACCGGGAAAGCCGCTGCAGTCACACCCCCGACAAAAGACCCCGCCCCGCGGGCGCCGTTGGGGCCGTCCGTCAAGCGCAATCTCCCTATCCCTAGGCGGTCGATGGGCGGTAAAGACCAGAACGTATCGCCGGAAAGTAGCGAGACCTGCTCGGCCAAGGTCATATTATCGAGCAATGCTCTCGTATCAGTCATCTTCTCTGCTTCCTCAATCTCAACACTTACCGTTTCCAGATCGGGCATCTCGATATGCATATTGGGAAAGCTGGTGAGGTCGGCGTCATCCGTGGAGCCGTCCATCCATGAGAAGGACCCGTTTGTTCCCCAAGGCGCCGTCACCACGACGACGACATGTTCGCAGTCTTCACATGGCCGAGATGCCGTCACCGCTTTCCACTGAAAACAAGGACATCGCGGTTTGATCGATGTAAGCGGTGAAAGTTGTGCCGGCTGCGGCAGCGCCGGTTCTGGAGTTATTCCTGCGCAAGTTCGCGAGACAATTTGATAAACCTAAACATGCTTTATCAGACAATCTGTTGACAGACAATCCTCAGTCGCGCAGCCTCGTGTCGTCATTGATGATTCGATGCTTCCATCGGAGGCGGATCCCGATTGATGAAGCTTCTTCACCGCCTATGGACAAGGATGGACCACAATGGACAGGCTGTTGTCCCGTTTCCGGCTACAGACAAAAGTAATCATTTTCGTACTGCCTTTCATAATCAGTATTTGCGCGGTGGGGTTTTTGGGGCACTACGCCGCGGGTCTCCTACAAAGCCGCCTGGAAACCTCAAGCCAGGTGATGCAGGTGCTCTCGGGTTTCCGTGACGTCTCCGCCTCGATGAGAGAGTTTCTCGACGAGGCGTCGGAAGAAAGGCGCGATCGCGTGAAGGCTGACCTGCTCGCGCAGCAATCGCATCTGCAGGCTTTGGTGACGAATGCCGGAGCTACGGCGGAAAGCGAAGGCCTCCAGTCGGCAAACGCGATTATGCTGGACGTGGTGAACAATTTTGGTTCTCTCTGGAGCATCCATGAAAGCGAAGAGAAACTGATAAGCTCGATCGCCAATCATTCTGAATCGCTGGTTTGGTCGCAGAATGAAATGCTCAGGCTAGCAGACGAGTTAAGGAAGTCCGGCGAGCAGTCCGAGGGCGCCGCCAAATCGATGTTGCGCGATGCCGACAGGGTGACAGGCTATGCAACCTTCTTCCTTGATCTTGCCGCGGGCTACCAATCCGCCGGAACGACCGAGCTGAAACTCAAATATTTGGGCGGCAAAGTGGGCGAGTTGCGTCGGAGCGCCCGAAATCTGCGGGCTTCCTTGCCATCGGACGCCACAAAACTGTCGAGCTCGGTCGATGGCGCGGTGAAAAGCGTAACACAACTTCTGTCGCAGGGCGCTTCATCGGACAACACCGTAGGCCTCGACACCGCAATGTCCGCGTTCAAGGAAATCTCCGTCGCGATTAACGCGGTAGCGAACCAGCAAACAAAGAAAGCAATCGTCGAGTTCGCAGGTCTCGACCAACATTTGGCGAAGATCAGCAGCGCCTTGGACGGCAGCCGAAGACTTTCAGACTCCAGCTATCTCATCAGGATAAACCTTGCGCGCTTCATAGCCGACCCTACCGAACAAAACCGTGCGCAGCTCGTCCAGAACTTTGACAGAACGAAGAAGGAGATATTGGACATCTGGAGTGCCGCTTCCGACCTCGACCTTTTCAAGGCAGTCCAGAATACGGTGCCGCCGGCGGTAGAGGGTATGACGCAGGACAGTGCGAAGCTCGTCGAGATCTCGGAAGTGAGGCGTGCGCAATATAGGCAAACGACAGACCAGTTGAACACCATATGGGGCCACCTCACGACGTTTGCCGACGCCCAGCGCGCAAGAGCCATTGAAGAGACGGCTTACGCGAATGGCATTGGCCTCATCACGACATTTGCCGGCGTCCTCGTCGCACTTCTCGCTGGCTTCGGGATGATTGCGACTTTCAAAAAACCTGTTGTCCAGTTGACCGACGACATGCGGCGTTTGGCGGAAGGGGACCTTGACATTGAGATCGGCGGTTCTGAGCGCGCTGATGAGCTCGGAGAAATGGCCCGGGCGCTCTGTGTCTTCAGGGAGAATGCCGCGAGGAAGATCGAGATCGAGAACGACGCGGATCGTCAACGATCGGCTTCCGAAGCTGAACGTCGGCACAACGAGGCGGAGAAAGCCGAGATCGACAAACAGATCGGCGACGCCGTCGACAGTCTTGCCGCTGGGCTGGAGAGGTTATCCAACGGTGATGTTTCGAGCACGATCGATCAACCGTTCTCCGGGCGGCTGGAACAATTGCGACGGGACTTCAACAATTCGTTGCTGCGTTTGCAGGCGACGATGTCGGAACTTCGCGGCAACATCGTGCTCATTCGGCAAAATGCAGACAACCTCAGCAGTGGCGCCGATGATCTCTCCCGCCGCAGCGAGCGTCAAGCCGCGTCGTTGGAGGAGACCGCGGCCGCTGTTCATCAACTCACCGCGACGGTGCGTTCCTCGACAGAGCAGGCACAAGCCGCAGCCCAGCTGGTAAAAGAAACCAAGCAGGCCGCGGATGCGTCTGCTTCAGTGGTCACGAACGCGGTTGACGCTATGGGACGAATAGAAGCGGCTTCCGGGCGCATTTCGCAAATCATCGGCGTCATCGACGAGATTGCCTTCCAGACCAATCTCCTGGCACTCAATGCCGGTGTCGAGGCCGCGAGAGCTGGAGAAGCGGGGCAGGGCTTCGCTGTCGTGGCCCAGGAAGTCAGGGAACTTGCCCAGCGGTCGGCTCTAGCCGCCCAGGAAATCAAGGAACTCATAGCAAGATCAAGCGAGGAAGTCGCCTCGGGATCGCGATTGGTGAACGAGGCGGGCAAGGTGCTGATTGCGATATCGTCGAATGTTGCCGGAATTTCCGAAAGGGTTGAGCTTATCGCTGCGGCGAGCAGGGACCAGGCGGCTTCGCTTATCGAAGTGAACCAGGCCGTTGGCGAGATCGATGACAGCACCCAGCGAAACGCTGCCATCGCCGAGCAAGCCCACGCCGCCACCCAGGAACTCACAAAAGAGACCCAGCGGCTGATGCAGCAGATCGAACAGTTCAACATCGGCAGGCCAAGGGGTCACGTGCTTTCGATCGTTTCCTGACTTCGTAGACAATCACCACTATTGTGTTGACAGATTTTCATACAATCTGTCAAATGATGCAGCCAATCTGGGAGGATAAGCGGCGTGCTCAATGACCAAGCGCATCAGACTAAGTTGCCCTATTTCTATCCGTTCAAGTTCGGAAGCGGCGAAATAACGGTACTTTCGGACGGACCGTTGGAATTGGGCGACCCACGGGAGAATTTCCTCGGGGTCGACGCAGCCACGGTGACGGAAATGCTCGACAGGAACTTCCTGTCCAGTTCGTCGGTGACCCTCGAGCAGAACATCCCGCTGGTCAAAATCAACGGAAAGACCATCCTGTTCGACACCGGGATGGGGACGTCGAAGATTTTCGGGCCGACGACCGGTCGCCTGCTGAAGAGCATGCAGGAGGCAGGGATCGACACTTTGGAAGTCGATGCCGTGGTGTTGTCCCACGCACACATCGACCACACCGGCGGACTTTGCGATCAGGACGGCAAGCTTAATTTTCCCAACGCGGAGATCTTCATAAGCGAAAGCGACTTCGATGACTGGACCGACGGAGGCAAGCTTGATGACGGTTTCAAGGCCCAGGTGGAAAATGCCCGGAGGAACCTTCTTCCACACCGTGATCGGATAACGCATTTCGTGGACGGTCAGGAGTTTCTGCCGGGCGTGCAGGCAGTGCACGCTCCAGGCCACACCTTGGGCCACTTCTGCTTCCTCATGCAGTCGGGCAACGATCGGCTCTGCTTCCTCGGCGATCTGACCCATCATCATATCCTGCTGATGGAACGCCCGTGGATGGAGTTCAAGTACGACACCGATCCCAAGCTCTCGGCGCGGTCGCGCACACGGGTGCTGGATATGCTCGCGACAGACCGCATACCAGTGATGTCCTATCACTTTGCGTGGCCCGGGCTCGGCAATGTCGCCCGGGAGGGGGAAGGCTTCCGCTACGTACCCGCCGCCATGCAGATGCTCTCGAGATAGGAATACGCGACAATGCAGATGAAATCAGTCATTCTCCGAGAGTCAGGGCTTCCCAAGCCGTATGCAAGTTCCCGGCCTCTCAGTGTCGAGACCGTCGACCTGGCGCCTCCGGGCAATCTTGAGGTCCTGGTCAAAATCAAGGCCGCTGGTGTGTGCCACTCCGACCTGTCGGCGATAAATGGCGACCGCCCCCGTCCATTGCCTGTCGCGTTGGGGCATGAAGCGTCCGGCATTGTCGAAGAAATCGGACCCGGTGTGGATACAGTGAAGGTTGGCGATCACGTCGTGATGTCGTTCCTGCCCATCTGCGGACACTGCGATTACTGCGCGGGAGGACGCGCAAGCCTCTGTGAGCCGGGCTATCGCGCAAACGCCGCCGGGACATTGTTGAACGGTAGCAAGCATATCCGTCTTCGGGGCTACGATATCAACCATCACAGCGGCGTATCGGCGTTTTCGGAATACGCGGTCGTGTCGGCGCACTCGGTCGTCAAGATCACCAAAGACGTGGACGTCACCATGGCGGCCTTGTTCGGATGCGCCGTGATGACAGGCGTCGGTGCCGTCGTAAATACATGTGGCGTGAAGCCGGGGCAGTCGGTCGCCGTCATCGGCCTGGGAGGCGTGGGGTTGTCGGCCGTCCTCGGAGCGGTGGCTAGCGGGGCAAGCGAGATCGTCGCCATCGATTTGATGCCGGAGAAGCTTGAGTTGGCTAAGGCGCTGGGCGCGACGCGTACCTTCCTGGCAACCACGCCGGATGTCATCGGCGAGGTCAAGGAAGCGACCCGCGGGGGAGTGGACTACGGCATCGAGATGGCAGGGTCGAGCAAAGCGTTCGAAACCGCGTATGGCATTACGCGGCGCGGCGGCACGACGGCCACAGCGGGTCTGGCGAACGTGAACACCAAATTCGAGATCTCGCCGCTTCCTCTTGTCGGGGAAGAACGCGTCATCAAAGGCAGCTACATGGGGTCCTGCGTACCTTCGCGCGATGTTCCCCGCTATATCGACCTGTTCCTCAAGGGTAGGTTGCCCGTGGAGAGACTGTTGTCCAGCACTGGCCCGCTTGAGGAAATCAACGAGGCCTTCGACCGGTTAGACCGTGGCGAGGTGATCCGGCATCTGCTGGTTCCTTAAGCCTGCGGAAGGAGCGAGAATTTGACCGACTGGAAAGTCCTGGCGATACATTACGGCACTGCGGTTCGGCCCGTTGGCGAACTCGGCCTGGAAGCAGGAGATCCCCACGACGCCCCGGGCAGGATCGAGTATTTCGTTTGGTTGATCCGCCATGGTGAACGTCTGATCCTGGTTGACACCGGGTTTAGCCCGCAGGAGGCTGAAAGGCGCGGGAGGACCATGTTGATCCATCCGGTCGAGGCGCTTCGCCAGCTCGGGATTTCCGCATCGTCCATTACCGACGTCGTCATCACGCATCTTCACTATGATCACGCGGGAAACCTTGCGGACTTCCCCGAAGCCCTGTTCCACTTGCAGGATCGGGAGATGGCCTACGGTACAGGACGATGCATGTGCCATGATCGTCTTCGGCGTCCCTTTGCGGTGGACGCCGTAGTCGATGCAGTCCGCCTGACGTTTTCCGGCAGGGTGTGCTTCCACGACGGGAACGGCGAGATTATGGAGGGGCTCACTATCCATCTCGTCGGCGGTCATTCTAGGGGCCTTCAGGTCGTGAGGCTGGACGATGGCAATGACGTCGTCGTTATCGCATCGGACGCACTCCATTTTCAACGCTATCTAGAGCATGACGACGTCTTTCCGCTTTTCGCCGATTACGCCTACGTACTGGAGGGATACCGAACTCTCCGTGAGCTTTCAGGACCGTCCGGAGTACTCGTTCCAGGCCACGATCCCGCAGTCCTGACGAGTTTCCCATCGCTGTCACCGGATCTCGCATTTGCAAAGGTTCTACGGTAATGGGAACGCATGGAATGTCCGGTAAGAGGCCAGGCGTGGGTGTTCTTCGTTTTCGTCAGACAATCGGGTTGTCTCATCGGGATAACCCACCATATAGTACCATGACTTGCGCGGCCGGTTCCGGCCTTGGTAAAACGGACTTTTGGATCCTATGGGTGATATGGATTTACAGATTGCACGGCAGAGTGCCACTTTGCGCACTCAGGTAGAGGATAAACTGCGGCAGGCGATATCCAGCGGCCGTTTCAAGCCGGGTCAGCGCCTCGTTGAGCGAGAACTCTGCGAGTCGATCGGTGTCGGACGAACATCAATCCGCGAGGCGCTTCGACAACTCGAGGCCGAGGGCCTCATTACCAGCTATCCGCACCGCGGCCCCGTCGTCAGCACTATCACTTACGAAGAAGCCGCTCAGCTTTACAGCGTCAGGGCTTTGCTCGAGAGCTATGCTGGAAAGGAATTCGCTGAAAACGGAACCGCCCAGGATATCCACACACTCAATGAGGCGGTTGCTGAGTTTGCGGAAGCCGCGGCAAACGGCGCCGGTAGCAGGCTCATCAAGGCGAAAACCGCGTTTTACGACTGCCTGATGCAAGGGAGCGGAAACGTCTTCGTCAAGCAAATGCTGACATCGCTCCACAATCGGGTGACGCTGCTGCGCATGACGTCGATGACGCAGCCGGGGCGCTTGAACCACAGTGTGGAAGAGATAAAGGAGATCGCTGCGGCCATTACCGACCGAAACGGACCGAAAGCCGCCGCAGCCTGCAAGTACCACATCGATATGGCGGCTAAGGTCGCGTTGGACTACCTGCGTAAAACCTCTGAAAACCACGGCGATTGAAGAAGCGGCATTAGCCGGTATTGACAGATTGTCTGATAATCTGCTTATTCGAAGTCATGGCGCTGCCGACGCGTGCGGCCTGGCGCTCGCTCGAACAGGGAGGTTGCTTTGGGCATTTTTAATGAATTGCGGTCCCGCATGTCGGAGGCTCTTGGGGATCAGGAATTGCCCCGGCTCACTCCGGACCTGACGATAAAGATCGCCTTCTACGTCGGCGATCAGGTGATCGCCCTCGATTTCGCTGAAGGCGGCGCGGAGATCTCGGGGGAAAGCAGTGCCCCCCAGGTGACAGTGAGGGCCACCACGGACGCCTGGGATCAGGTTCTGATGACGCCGCCGCCGGCGACCTTTCACTCCTTCACGGCGTTGCAGCTTGCAAATCCGCTCTTCGAGATCGCCGGCTCACCGCTCGACCTCGCGAAAGCACGCCCGGCTCTCGAACGGGTGTTCGAGCTCGTCGTCACGTCCCCCGAGATGACAGCGGAGCGTGCGCAACGCGACCTGCGTCAAATTCGGGGGCAGTATGCCGTCGTCAATATCGATGACGTCCCCCATGAAATATATTACGAAGAAGCAGGTGAGGGGGTGCCGGTCCTGTTTCTTCACACCGCCGGAGCAGATAGCCGCCAATTCATGCCTCAGCTGGCGGACACCGAGCTTGCGAAAAGCTACAGGCTGATCGCGGTTGACCTACCATTCCACGGTCGGTCCATGCCGCCGCTGACGTGGGACGGAGCACCCTACAAGCTCACGGCATCGCTCTACCTGAAATGGTGCACGGCCATTCTCGAACAGGTGGTTCGCGAAAAGGCGATTGTCGCGGGTGGGTCCATGGGCGCTGCAATGTCGCTGGTTCTCGCGGCGGAACGGCCGGAGCATATCCTCGGGATCGTAGCGATCGAGCCACCTTTCCGCTCCAAGGGACGACGGAACCCATACCAGCACAACGTAAACGTACACGGCTCACTTCATAACTCGGCATATGTCAGAGGGATCATGAGCCCACTGAGCCCCGCAGGGGAGCGCAGGAGGTCAAGCTGGATCTATTCGCAGGGAGCACCCGGAGTTTACCCAGGCGATCTTTCCTTCTACAGCGACGAGTTCGACGGAGCAGTGACAGCTCCCCGTATTGACCCATCACGCACCCCGGTGGCGCTGCTCTCGGGCGACTATGACTACTCAGCCACGCCGGCCGACGGTGCCAAGCTCGCCGAACTTATTCCAGGATGCCTCCACCTCGTTATGGGCGGACTAGGTCACTTTCCAATGTGCGAACACCCGAACTTCTTCCGGAGCTATCTTGTCAAAGGGCTCGATTTCGTACGGCACGCCGCTCGCTGAGCGGTTGGATTGACTCTCGTCGCCCGGTGCAGCCGCCGGGCGATCGCATGCGAAAGCGGGCGGGCGCATACCGAGGCTTTGCAATTGGCGTCCCGGCGATGACACGGCCGGCATCGCAGGCGGCATCCCTCACGCGCTCCCGAGAAGTTCCGGTGTGGATTGGGAAAATTCCCGCGATATCTGGGGGAAGGATCAGGCGCGGCGATGCGACTATAAAGCGCCGTAGCGACGTCTCATCGCAGGGTCTTGATCACGCAGCTTTGCGCGTGATCTCTATCTTTTCCCACTGCGGGTCTCTGTGTTTCCGACACGTAGTACCACAGTAAAAATGCCTCCCGTGGTCAAGAAGGAGGCACCTGCTAGCACCTATGTGCTTCAGCGCACCAAGTGGTTACCGATCGACGATCCTCCGTCGACTGTGAGAATGCTTCCGGTCGCAAACCGCGAGCGGTCCGAAGCGAGAAAGAGCATCGCCTCGGCGATCTCTTCCGGGTTGCCCATCCGGTGCAAGGCTGCACGGGCGTTGAAGTCTTCCCGCAAGGCTTGTGGGTCCGCCGCTTCCGCAAAAATCTTGGTGAAATAGGGCGAGTCGATCGTCCCGGGGGCGACAGCGTTGACGCGGATCCCGTCTTTTGCGTGGTCCAGTGCCATGGCTCTCGTGAGTGCCGAGATCGCGCCTTTCGACGCCACGTAGGCCGTGCGGTTGGCGATGGCTGACACGGCGGTGTATGAGGTCGTGTTAATAATCGATCCGTTGCCCTGTTCCGCCATAATCGGAACCACGTATTTCGAGCAGAGGAAGATCCCCTTCACGTTCACCGCCATGATCCGGTCCCAGTCGGATTCGGCGATGGTGGTGACGTTTCCCGTCATTCCGAACCCCGCGTTGTTGACGAGAACGTCAATATGCCCCCATTTTTCCTTAACTGACCTGACCAACGCCTCGACTTCGGCGGAGGAAGACACATCGGCTTTTAACGCGATCGCATCCGTCCCAATTTCTCGGGCGACGTCTCGTGCTGCATCGATGTTGACGTCGACGACGCCAACCTTAGCGCCCTGGCGCGCAAACAGTTCAGCTGTTGCGCGCCCGATCCCGCTGCCAGCCCCGGTCACCACACAGACTTTCGATTCCAGATCCATAATCGTCTCCTCTTTCACTGCCCAAGAAAACATTTTCGCAGACAATCTGTCAATGACTAACAAAACGTGTTGACAGATTGTCTGCCAATCTGCTTATCTTAGGTCACGAATGACTTGGGGGAGGTAACGATGGCTGGTGCTGAAATAGCAGCGCAAGCGGCGTTCAAGACTGCTTTACGCCGGTTCACATCAACAATTTGCCTGATCACGACGGAATGGGAAGGTGCCCGTTACGGCATGGCTGCAACCGCCGTCCAGTCAGTGACGGCTGACCCTCCGACCCTCCTGGTTTGCATCAACCAATCGGCTTCGATCAGCGGCCCGCTCAAGCTGGCGGGGAAATTCGCAGTGAACATGCTGCATCTTAGCCATGCGCCTTTGGTTCCGCTGTTCAGTGGAAAACTGAAGGGAGAGGAGAGGTTCGCTCACGGTGAGTGGATCGGGGCTGGCGGAGTTCCCGTCCTCGGCGACGCCCAGGCCGCATTCGTTTGCAGCCTCAACTCCGCAGTCTCCGTTGGCACCCATGACGTCGTTCTCGGGGAAGTCATCGAGGCCCGGTTTATCGAGAATATTGCCCCGCTCCTCTACGAGGACGGGAAATTGGTTAGATCGGCAGCGCTGATCGATGCTGCCGCCTGAAACGTTTGGCCGAGCATTCGGCTTATGACATCCACCAAATGCCTTTCGGCCGATAATGAGGAGTTTGATCCGTGACTATTGCCACCGATATGAAATCGCAAGTGAATGGGCGTCCCGTCAGTGAACGGTTCGAAAAGGGTCTGCAGACCCGTCGGGAGGTTCTCGGCGGTGCATATGTGGACGCTTCGGTAAACAAGGCGACCGAGTTCAACTGGCCGATGCAGGAGCTTGTCACCGAGTATTGCTGGAACGAGATCTGGAACAGGCCCGGCCTCGACCGCCGTTCGCGCAGCCTTCTCAATCTTGGCATGATTTCCGCCCTTAACCGCCCCCACGAGTTGAAGCTGCACGTTCGCGGCGCGATCAATAACGGCCTCAGCAAGGACGAGCTTCGCGAAGTTTTCCTTCAGGTCGCGATCTATTGCGGCGTGCCCGCGGCGATCGACAGCTTCCGCGTCGCGCAGGAAGTCTTTGAGGACATGGGTATCTAATCGGTGCCCGGCTTTCGGGCCGGGAACAGACTAACTCTGTGGAGGACACTTCAATATGACGACCAGCGATGATTTCCGCGCCGCCGGAAACCCGATGTTTAACGGCAACAAGCTGAAGCTTGGCGTATTCGGAACGAATTGTTCCAGCGCTTGCGCCATCACCACCGCGGAATCAACGTTCGAACCGACCTTCGAACACAATGTCGAAATTGCCAAAAAGCTCGAAGCGGCCGGCTGGGAATGCATGGTGCCGATCGCCCGGTGGCGCGGTTTCGGCGGGCCGACGAACTTCAACGGCGTGAACATGGACACGTTCACGTGGGCCGCGGCCCTGGCTGCCGTGACCACGAAGCTGCAGTTTTTCTCGACGACGCATATCCCGACCCTGAACCCGATCGTCGCGACGAAGATGGCGACGACGATCGACAACATTTCGAAGGGCCGATACGGCCTGAACCTGGTGACGGGTTGGTTTACCCCGGAAATGGAGATGTTCGGCGTTCCGATGATGGAACACGACACCCGCTACGAATATGCCACGGAATGGATGGAAATCGTCGAATCTCTGTGGACGAAGAACGGCGTCACCTTTGACGGCCAGTTCCTCAAGGTGAAAGACGCGTTCAGCGAGCCGAAGCCCTATAACAAAGAGACGGGTCGCCCGGTCCTCATCTGCGCCGGTTCGTCGGGCAAGGGCCTGCACTTCACGGCCAAGTTCTGCGACTTCAACTTCGGCTTCATGCAGGACATGGAATCGGGCGCAGCGTGGGTGAAGAAGGTGAAGGAGCTGGCTCGCGAGGAATACAAGCGCGAACTCGGAACCTTCACCGCGTGCCCGGTCGTCGTTCGCGAGACCGAAAAGGAAGCCCGGGATTACTACGACTACTACGTGAACCAGAAGGGCGATTGGGAAGCCTGCGAAAACATCTGCGAGGTTCTTCAGGTTCAGTCACAGAACCACTCGGCAGAGATGTACCAGAAGTTCAAGGAGCGCTTCATCGCTGGCTGGGGCGGCTACCCGATCGTCGGAACGCCGGAACAGGTCGCCGACAAGCTCGTCGCATTGAGCAACACGGGCGTCGACGGCGCGCTTCTCACAATGGTCGACTACAACGAAGAGCTGCCGTTCTTCAACGACCGCGTCATGCCTCTGCTGAAACAGGCTGGCCTCAGGAACTGACCGTTCCGCGGGCGGCGCAAGTCGCCCGCCACCAATCCGAAATCGAAACACTTTTAACCAATTCCGTGGCTCGACGCCAACGGCGTCAACTGCTGTAGCGGATGTACAGAGGGGAGGAGACCCTACACATGCTAAAGAAGGTTTACACCGCATTGAGCGTGATCACCGGGCTAGGCCTGATGACCACCGCCGCATTCGCGGACGGCTTAGACTCGCTACCACCGGACCAGAAGCAGCTTTACGAGCTCGTGGACCCGGCAATTCCCCTCGGTGGTACGCCGCTCAAGGATTTTGTGGCGAAGCGGCCGCCGCCATGGAAAATCGGCTACGCATCCACTTATGCAGGCAACACGTGGCGTGCCCAGATCCTCACTGAATTGAACGAGGTTCTGCTTCCGAAATACAAGGAGGCTGGACTGGTATCTGAGCTTGTCGTCACGCAGTCCGACCTGAAGGACGCGACGCAAATCCAGCAGATGCGCCAGATGGTCGACGACGGCGTCGATGCTATCATCATCTGCTGCTCGAACGTAACGGCCATCAACCAGACCATCGAATACGCGCACTCCAAGGGCGTTCCGGTGTTCTCGTTCTCGGGTTACGTGACATCGCCCTACGCGATCAATGCGACCGAAAACAACACCCAGGGCGGTTATACGGCCGCGAAATGGCTGGCCGAGGAAATCGGCGGCAAGGGCAACGTACTGACGGTTTCGGGCATCCCGGGCTTCGCATCATCCGACAGCTTCAATGTCGGTGCCAAGAAGGCGTTCGACGAGTATAAGGACATCACCGTCGTGGGCGATGTCGCCGGCAAGTGGACCGATCAGGTCGCCCAGGTCGAAGTCCAGAAATTCCTCGCGACCAACCCTACCGAAATCGCTGGTATCCTCGTCCAGTCGGCCTCGGAAAACGGTGTCGTCAACGCGGTCCAGCAGTCCGGGCGCGACATGATGCCAATCGTCCTCGGCGGCGAGGCGTCGGCGGCGTGCTACTGGCGCAATAATCCCGACTTCATCAGCCAGAGCTTCCATTTCTGGCCGCCGCGGGCTGACGCCCGCCTGGTGTGGGACGTGATGATGAGGACGCTCCAAGGCCAGGGGCCGAAGATCCAGTCGATCCTGCGACCGGCTCTTCCCTACACGATCGACGATGTGAAGGAAGCAATTCCGGAAGATTGCGATCCGAACTCCACGGCGTGGATCGAGCCCAAGGGCGATGCATGGTGGCCCGCGGACGTAGCAGCACAGTACTTCGAGCGCCCGGAAGATCCGCTGGCCTGGCGGCCGAAGAAGTAATCGACGACCTCCCAAGTTGTCCCGCGACCTCCGCGCCGGCTTCATCCGTCGGCGCGGAGGACCCACGATAAGGAACCAGAAGTTGGAATTCCACAAGATACAGCGTTTGCCCCCTTACGTCTTCGAGCAGGTGAACCGTCTCAAGTCCAGCGCGCGCGCGGCCGGAGTCGACATCATCGATCTTGGAATGGGCAATCCCGATCTTCCCACGCCAAGCTGGGTTGTGGACAAGCTATGCGAAGCGGTGCAGCATCCGCGCACGCACCGCTATTCGGCTTCCAAGGGCATTATCGGGCTTCGCCGCGCCAAGGCTGCGTATTACGCCCGCCGGTTTAATGTGAAGCTTGATCCGGATACCCAGGTTGTTGCGACGCTCGGGTCCAAGGAGGGGTTTGCGAACATGGCACAGGCCATAACCGCCCCCGGGGATGTCATTCTCTGTCCGAACCCTTCCTATCCGATTCATACGTTCGGATTTCTCATGGCAGGGGGCGTGATAAGGTCGGTACCGGTCGAGCCGGATGAGACCTTCTTCCAAGCTCTCGAAATGGCGGTGCGGCATTCGGTACCGAAGCCTCTGGCGCTCATCATAAGCTACCCGTCAAACCCCACCGCTCGCGTCGCGACGCTCGATTTCTATAAGGACGTCATCGCCTTCGCGAAGAAGCACGATCTCATCGTTCTGTCGGATATCGCCTACGCTGAAATCTACTTCGACGGTCCCCCGCCGCCGTCTGTTCTCGAAGTCCCCGGCGCGATCGACGTGGCCGTCGAATTCTCCTCGATGTCGAAGACATTCTCGATGCCCGGTTGGCGCGTTGGGTTTGCGGTGGGTAACGAACGGCTCATCCGAGCGTTGACGCGCGTGAAATCGTACCTGGACTACGGAGCATTTACGCCGATACAGGTCGCCGCCGCTCATGCCCTAAACTCGGACGGGGAGGACGCCGCGCGGGCAAGAGACATCTACAGGACGCGCAGAGATACACTGGTGAAGACCTTTGCCGATGCCGGCTTCGACGTTCCAGCTCCTGCGGCGACGATGTTCGCATGGGCGAAGATACCCCCGCATTTCCGACACCTTGGCTCGCTGGAGTTTTCGAAACTCGTGCTCGAGAAGGCACAGGTCGCGATTTCGCCGGGTATCGGTTTCGGTGAGATGGGTGACGAATACGTACGGCTGGCTTTCGTGGAGAATGAAGACAGGATCCGGCAGGCCGCACGGAACTTGAAGCGGTGGCTTTCTGCAAGCGCGCGACAGCCACAACTCGATAAAGCGATGAAAGGATTTTGAAGATGCCGATCCTCGGATCTTGCCAATGTAAAGCGGTACAGTATGAAGTGTCGGAACTGGACGGCCCGATGTGGAACTGCTTCTGCCAGACGTGCAGAAAGTCCCATGCGGCCGATCATAACACTGCCGCCAAGGTGAAGAGTGAGAACTTCCAGCTGATTTCCGGCGAGGACGCCCTTCACAGCTTTGAGTCGACCCCTGGAAAACTGAGGTGGTTCTGCTCACGGTGTGGTTCGCACGTTTATGCCGAACGGCCTGCCAACCCTGAGATGAAGGTGCTGCGGGCAGGCACTTTTGACACTGATCCTGGTTCGGTTCCTATGTCCAACGTCTGGCTGTCCCACGCCAGGCCGTGGCTTGCTCACGACCCCGCGAAGGAAAACTTGGAAGAGTTCCCGTGATCTCCACGGTTGCGCGCGCCAAGGGCCGATCGACGATGAGTTCGATCTGCCCGCTTCCCCAGCGGGGAAGGCTGGATGATCGAATGGCACTTGCCGCGTTCGACGCGCGGAGGTTGGGATGTTCCGTATGCCCCAATCAAAACGGTTGCCTCTTCGGATTACCGGACACTCTCAATAGTGCTTTGGTCCTGTCCTGATCGCGATGGCTGCCACATCGCTTCAGATCGGGCGGAACTCCGCTCGAGAACCTCCGACCGACGTCAGTTGCGTGACAACATGCTTTTGGAACTTTGAGGGCGTCGAGCGACCAACCGGTTTCATCGAAATCAACCCGACATCCCGATATGGGCATGGCGGCACTATTGACAGATTATCAGACAATCTGTCATTCTGTAGTTCACTGAGCGAGTTCTCGGAGCGTTCAAAGACGGCAGTCACAATCGGCAAGAGGCCCGGGCATCGGATGTCCTGGCGCGATCTGCTGCTGCCTAAAGGGAGGATGGGCATGACGAAAGACGTCGCCGTAAGCATGACGGCAGTTGCCAAATCGTTTGGCGAAACGAAGGCATTGAAGAAATGCGATTTTGCCGCCAAGGCAGGGGAAGTGCACGCGATCGTTGGCGAGAATGGCAGCGGCAAGAGCACCATGGCGAAGATCATGTCCGGCGTTATCGCTGCCGATGCAGGATCTGTCCTGATCCTTGGCAAGTCCATCACCTCGCCAGTCGATGCCAAAGGGGTTGGTCTCGCTACGATCTTCCAGGAAGTCCTTGTCGCCGATGAAGCGAGTGTCCTCGACAACCTTTTCGTAGGAAGCGAGGACCTGTTCTCGCTTCGGAAAGCCTCCAGGGAACGTGAAAGCGCTGCGCAAAGCCTCCTCGACCGCCTGGTGGGAAAGCCTGTCGATCTCCGGCAGAACGTCGGTGATCTTCCGCTCAGCATCAAGCAATGGATCGTTATCGCCCGGGCCGTTCTGAGGAAACCCAAGGTCTTGATCCTAGACGAGTCCTCGGCGGCACTCGATCTCGACGCGACCGTCCGCCTCCATGAAGAGATCGATCGACTCCGGTCCGAGGGGTGCGCGGTAATCATCGTTACGCACCGCATCGCCGAGCTCGTCCGGATCGCCGATCGGGCGACAATACTGAGAGACGGTTTCACTGTCGGTGTCCTTGAGAAATCCGAGATCACCGAGGCCAATCTCCTGCGCATGATGACCCCTCAAGACCGCCAGATTTCCGCCGCTGCTTCAACGTCTGCACCGGGCCTGCCGGGTGATCGCAAGGAAGCTCTTTCCGTCCATGGCGCGCGCCCCCAGGAGGCATCGCAACCGTTCGACTTCGTCCTTCCGCAGGGTTCTATCGTGGGCGTCGCGGGACTGGACGGCCAGGGCCAGGACGCCTTCGTGCGACTGGTCGCAAGGATTATCTCGCCCTTCGGAGGGGAGGTCCGGATCCTGAACAGGGAAAGCACCGGTCTCGTCAAAGTCAGCACGCTCGACGACGCCGCGAACAAGGGCATTGTGTACGTATCCGGAGACCGGAAGCGGGAAGGAATTTTCCCGCAGCAGAGCATTTTCGAGAACCTCGCCATCGGTATCTATCAGAAGAACCTGGGGCCCTTCGGTGTCATCAGGCGGAAAAAGCTGAAGCAGACGTTTGCCCGGGAGGTCGAGCGGCTCCGCGTCAAGATCGGCCACCCGGACAACCGGATTACGTCCCTTTCCGGTGGTAACCAGCAGAAGGTCCTGATCGGCCGCGCCTTCGCCAATGATCCCAGAGTGATCGTTCTTAACGACCCTGCTCGGGGCGTGGACCTCAACACCAAACGCGATCTGTATCGCGAGCTTCGGCTGTTTGCCGAAGGTGGCGGCTCGGTAATCTACCTTTCGAGCGAGATCGAGGAGTTTCTTGGTTTCGCCGATCGCGTCGATGTCTTTCACAAAGGGAGCATCCATCGCTCCCTCGACGGCCCCGACATCAACGAAGAAACCATTCTCGCTGCAATGTTCGGCCGCTCGGTTGCCGACACCATGGAATTCTCCAAAGAGAGAAAGGCACACTGATGTCGCAACGTTTTGGATTTCCTGCGCTCGACAGGTCGCTGACCGTACCGTTCGTTCTTTTCGGAGTGTTGCTCGTCGCTGCAGCCTTGCTGTCGCCGCGGCTGTTCACCGCAACCGGAATAGGCGGAGCAATCATCGTCGCAGCACCTTTGATCCTCACAACGCTCGCCCTGACACCGATCGTGATGGCAGGACGCGGTTCGGTTGATCTTTCCGTTGGCCCCTTGATGGGTTTCGTGAACGTCACCCTGATCGGCTGGCTCTCGGCAAGTGGTTACACGTCGCCACTCGCGGTGGTTTGCTGGGTGGTAGCAGTCGGCGCGCTGTACCAGTTGCTGCAGGCGCTCATCATCATCTACGTCCGGGTCGCCCCCATCATCGTCACGCTTTCCAGCTTCCTCGTCCTTTCAGGCGTGAACCTCATGGTCATGTCAAGGCCCGGCGGCGTCGCGCCGGACTGGATGATGACGTGGGGAGCAGGAACCACGATCTTATCTCCGGTGCTGATTATCGTCCTGGCGGCGTTCGCTCTTTGGGCCGTTATGCGCCGGACCACCTTTTACTCCCACCTCCGCATGACAGGCGCCGACGAACGGATGGCCTACACGAGCGGAGTGAAAGTCGACACCGTACGCATCTGCGCCCATCTCCTCGGCGGCGTCTTCGTTGGCCTTGCCGCGCTCAGCTATACGGCATTGATCTCTTCGGGCGATCCTACCCAGGGAAGCAGCTACACGCTCCAGGCAGTTACCGCCCTGGTGCTCGGTGGCGCAAACCTGGCTGGCGGGAGAGGGGGGGCTTTGGGGTCGACGCTTGGTGCGCTGAACATGTTCCTCATCTCGTACCTGCTTTCCGCCTTCAGTTTCGGAAGCGTGACAGGGTTCGTGACGCAAATGGCTTTCGGCCTGATCCTCGTGGCATCGCTCCTCGTCAACGTATTCATGACGGCCCGGCGCCCGGCTTTCTAGGGAGGACTTGTAATGACTTTACTCGCAACGGAACAGACGATGAGCCAAACAGGACGATCGGTAAAACTGCAGCGCAGCATCGTGATTGGCTTTGGTCTGCTTGCCGCACTTCTCGTGCTGGGTACGATCCTTGTTCCGGGGTTCATCTCCCCCCGTAACGCGCGTTCGATATTGCTGCTTGCCGCTTTCCTGGGGCTTGCATCGTTGGGACAGACGCTATGTGCCATGGTCGGCGCGCTTGATCTCTCCATTCCCTATGTCATCGGGGGAGCGAACATTCTCTTCCCAAGCCTGTTGGTCACCGGCATGCCTGCCTGGCTGGCCGCAATAGTGGTCGTTATCCTGGGAGCAGCAATCGGGGTCGCGAACGGCTTTTTGAGCTTCAGGCTGCAGGGCCAGGCTCTCATCATGTCCCTGGGGGTCGGCTTCGCATTTGTCGGTGCGGTACAGCTGTACACCTCCATCGGTTCCGACTACGGCGGCACGGTTTTCGCGCCCGTACCGAACTGGCTCCGGAATTTCGCCGCGTTCAACGGGAAGACCTTCGGGCTTTCCCTGCCGCCGGTGGTGCTGGTTTGGCTGCTCATAACGCTTGCGACCATCTGGGCTCTGTACAACACCTGGTTTGGCCGCTCCATCTACGCGGTGGGGGGCAGCAGGACTGCAGCGGCACGGCTTGGCATTTCCGAAACCAAGGTCTGGACCAGCATTCACGGTATCAGTGGAGCGATGTCGGCACTGACGGGCGTATTGCTGCTCGGGTTTTCCGGCGGCGGATTCGTTGGCGTCGGAGATCCATATCTCTTCACCACCGTTGCGGCCGTTGTGATCGGCGGCACCTCGTTGCTTGGAGGCGCAGGCGGATACGGGGCAACCGTTCTCGGCGTACTCGTATTGACGGTAATGACGTCCCTGCTGGTTGGGCTGGGCCTGAGTTTTGCCGCGCAACAGGCGATCGTGGGTCTGCTGATCGTGCCGATGGTGGCCGTCTACGCTCGTACCCCGCATATCCGCAACCAGATCTGATCGAAAGGCCGGCAAATTGAAGATTGTCGCGATAACTGGCAATGTCTCGCGCCCCTCGAAGACGCGGGCGCTCGGGGAATACGCACTCTCGAGCGTCTCGCCCGGTCACACACGGTATCTGTTTGACCTGGTCGATGTTCTCCCGGTGTTGGGAACCACCCTGTGGCGTTCGGAGGCTCCTGTTGGACTCGCGAACGTTCTTGACGCAATCCAGTCTTCAGATGTCCTCATCGTGGGCACGCCGGTCTTCAAGTCCTCGATGACCGGCCTTCTCAAGCATCTTTTCGACCTCTTCGAAATGACAGCCCTGCAGGGGAAACCCGTGTTGATATTCGCAACGGGTAAAGCCGAAGCCCATGGTCAGCACGTCGAGGCTCACCTGCGCTCATTGATGGGCTTCTTCAAAGCCGAGGTTCGCGGTGACTTCATCTATGCGATGGACGGCGACTTTCCAGATTCGGCACCGTCTGCGGAACTCCGGGAGCGGGTCGACCGCCAACTCGCTCGCACTCTGGGCCATGTTTAGTTCAAGGAGAAGACCATGAAGTTTGCTCCCATCGAGAGCGCAGTTAAAGCAATCGCCGCCGGAGAGATGATCATCGTCGTGGACGACGAAGACCGGGAAAACGAAGGCGACATCCTGGTTGCCGCGGACAAGGTGACGAACGATCATGTTGCCTTCATGATGCGTTATGCGCGCGGCCTGATCTGCGTTCCGATGACCGGGGACCGGCTGGACGAACTGGATATCCCGCTCATGGTGGAGCGTAACTCGGATTCCATGCAGACAGCGTTCACTGTCTCAGTGGACCTGATACAAGGCGTATCGACCGGCATTTCCGCAGAAGACCGCGCCAAGACCATCAGGGCGCTCGCTGACGCATCAACGGTGCCGGAGGACCTGTCCCGGCCGGGCCACATATTCCCCCTGCGGGCAAACCCGTCCGGTGTCCTCGGCCGCCCCGGCCATACGGAAGCCGCGGTGGATTTCGCGCGGCTGGCCGGGCTCGAGCCAGCGGGTGTCATCTGCGAAATCGCCAACGACGACGGCACTATGGCGCGTCTTCCCGAGCTCAGCGAATTCGCTGAGCGGCATGGCCTCCTCATGGTGACCATCGAAGCCCTGATCGAATATTGCCGCGAGATCGATAAAAGCGGCCTTTGTGCAGATCACGCAGCCAGGGAGGCGGCGATGGCCAATGTTTCGTATCTGACAAGCAGACTTTCCCCGTGCCCTCAGACGGAGAGCGAACTCCTGCGTTGGTGGCCTCCGATACACGCGAAGGAAAGCGCGTTTGAAGGTGCCCACGGGGAGCCTCGTGACGCTAACTGACCATGGTTAGCTGCGCGATGATCGGGCATAACAAACCGTGAGCCACTTTATCGTCGCCACTGCTTTCCTGCTGAATTATCGGCCCACGCGATGTCGCTTTAGTTCCGTTTCCCTTTTCAGTCTCCGGATGGTCGAGGATATGCTGGCCGCTCTTGGGATCATTGTCTCGCACCCTACGATCCGCCGGGCAGAGAATTTGGTCGTTCGCCAACGACAAGCTTCAATCCTACAACACCGAACGAGACATCACGCCGGCTGTCGCGCATCGGCATCACAAGGGCTTGAACAATCGAGCGGAGAATTCGCACCAGCCAATCCGACGGCAACAGCGGATCACGTAGCCTTTCAGGTCACAACGACTCTTGCGGCGCTTCGTCTCCATCCATGACCCGATTGCTAACATGTTCCACATCCCCCCATCACCTCACCGCGAGCCATGTCGCGAACTGGGGGCAGCAGCGATGAACCTATGGGCGCAAATCGTTTGCGCATGGCTGACAAAATAGCCCCGCGTCACGGGCTCGACCCTTTGCCGTTGAGTTCACGATGCCCCGTCGAAACCACGGCGAGGGCTGGCCTCGCCAGTCAATTGCCCCGTTCATGCGTCACGGAATATGATGTTCCACCGAGAGGGACTCGCCAGGACGTTCAGTTCTCTATGCGGATTTATTCTTTTAAATCAATCTCGTAACAAAAATCAGATAAGTTCTATTATGGAACTCAACGCCCCCGGGCAATTCCAAATAGTGTCAATTGCATGCTAAAATCCCTTTAAGTTCTGTCACAGCGAGCTATTTCGATTTTTCGAAAAGCATCGTCGAGAGTCTCCACTTCGAGCAGTAGCAAGGCATCGTTCAAGCAGCGCTCGATATCGTCCACTCTCCTGCCCTCTATTTGGGCAATCATAGGAATCGTCTTCCCTCGTGCCAGCCATCGCAAGGATGCCATCTGGAGAGGACAAAGGTTCGATATTGTCATTCTAGAACTACCATCTCGTACTCGATCGAGGCGTTAGGAATTTAGTTGATGCTCATAGACGAAGGCCAAAATTCCCTGCTTGAACTCAACTGACCACCGGCCGATCGGCTCTGGGTTGCGCTTCAGGGCGGTAGTGATGGGCAGCCGTCGCCTTGGACCGCCGGCTGTACAAGCCGGGTTCTAAGCTGAAGAATATCGTTTGCAGCCTCAACGAAGCTCTCCATCGAAGTCTTGTGCTCCGGCAGCAGTCGCTTGACCAAACGTAATTCCAAGAGCAGCTTGGTCTTGTTGTTTTCGTAGTAGAGTGCAAATTTTTTGATGTTGAGGTCTTTGATGTCGTAGGACAGGTCTGGTAGGCATTATAGCTCACTGCCGTAAAATGCTGGTTGGCGCGCGCTATGTGAATCGCATCGGCCCCATCCTCTGCGATGAAATTCACGTAGCTTTGGGAGGCGCCCCGGTGCTTGAGTGAATCAAACGTCAGTCCGGCGATCCCGATCACACAAATGGGAACGACCAAAAGCAGCATTTTCGTTTTGATACTGATATGTGCCATGAACGAGATAATTGCCCACCCTTCTTCAATATGTGGTTCAGCGCTTTGCCCATGCTGCTAGACCTCCTCCTTCAGCGTCTCCTTCTGGGTAATAAGGCGCGCAGAGTGGTGGCCGGAGGCAAATGCCCAAAGCCAGCTCAGCGCAACCGCCATGCGGCTCCTTGTTCCGATCAAGAAGTAGATGTGAGCAAGGCCCCAGATCCACCAGGCGATGGAGCCCTTGAGCCGCAGCCTGCCGAAATCGATCACCGCGGAGCTTGGTCCAATGGTCGCAAGATTACCAAGATGCCTGTACTTGAAAGGAGGCGGCGCTGAGCGCTGCTTGAGGCGGGCCTTGATCACTTGGGCGACGTATTTTCCCTGCTGCTTTGCTGCGGGCGCGATACCAGGAACCAGCATTCCCTCGCCGGTCTTAACGCTAGCGGTATCGCCGACAACGAAGATGTCCGGGTGTTCGAAGACCGTAAGGTCGGGCTGCACGATAGCACGCCCCGCTCGATCCGTCTCCGCCCCCACCCACACGGCGGCCTTGGATGCCTGCACGCCCGCCGCCCATATGACCGTGCGGCTCGGGACAAACTCGTCCCCAATCGATATGCCTTCCTCGGTGCAGTCGGTCACGGGCCTTCCCGTGCGAACCTCGACGCCCATCGACGCAAGGGATCGCTCGGCGTATTGCGATAACGCCTCATGAAAAATAGGCAGAATACGCGGCCCTGCCTCTACAAGAAGAATGCGCGCCGAAGTCGTATCGATGTTTCTGAATTCCTCGACAAGCGTTCTTCGAGCCAGTTCGGCGATGATCCCGGCCATTTCGACGCCTGTCGGCCCGGCGCCGATTATCGAGAAGGTCAGCAGCCCCGCCCGCGCTTGGGGATCGGTTTCCAGCTCCGCTTTTTCGAACGCCAGGAGAAGGCGACGGCGGATCGTGGTGGCGTCTTCCAACGCCTTCAGTCCGGGCGCGAAGGGCTCCCATTCATCCCGGCCGAAATACGCGTGACGGGCCCCCGTTGCGAGAACAAGGGTATCGTAGGGAATGGCATGGCCGCCCTTGAGCGAGACGAGCCGCTTCTCGACATCGACGCCCACGACCTCGCCAAGAAGCGTCGTGACATCTTTCCTTCCACGAAATACTGCGCGAATGGGCCAGGCAATCTCGGAGGTCGCCAGGACGGTCGTGGCGACCTGATAGAGCAGCGGCTGGAACAGGTGATGATTGCGTCTGTCGATGATCGTGATCGAGAGGTTTGGACATTTGAGATCCTTGGCCAATTGGAGGCCGGCGAAACCACCTCCCACGATGACAACTCGATGCTCCATTTCGTCCTCCCGCGAGCCTTTGGAAAAAACCCGCCTCGGATCAAGCGCGTCTTTCGGTGTTGCACAATCGCAAGCTCAGTCGCTGATGCGACTGCTCACAATGATGGAAGGGGGGCTTACCAGCAACGGAAGCAACGGTTCGAGAACACGCTTGACGTTCGGAGATTCTCCGTGACGCGCGGCTGCCTCCTCGTTTGCCCAACCATCGAGAATGAAGAACGTATTCGGCTCGTCGGAGCGCTGGTAGAGATTGTAGTAGAGGCAGCCCTCTTCCTCGCGGGCAGGGCCGACAAACTCCTGGAGCAGTGTGTTGACACGGTCCCGGTTACGCGTCGATGTTTTAAACTCAACAATGAGATGCTGTTCGTCGGACTTGCTCGATGGCATGTGGGAAGCTCCTAATTGAAGACGATGACGGGCTTGATCACGCGGCCAGCTTCGGCATCGGCGATGGCCTCGTTGATTTTCTCGAACGGATACTTTGTGATCAGCTTCTGGAACGGGAATAGGCCGGCCTGGTTCAGCTCGACCAGTTGGGGAATGAAGAGCTGGGGGATCTGGTCTCCGAGAATGGCACCCTGAATTTTCCGGTTGAAGACCATGAGGTCCAGCGGGATTGGAATATCCTTGCCGAGCGCGTCGAGCCCCAGGAGGACGACATGGCCCCCTGCCCGCGTGCATTTGATCGTATTCAGGATGACGGGAATGATACCCACGGCATCGATCGCAAAATCGGCACCGCCGCCCGTCAAGGCGTGGATCTGCTCCACGACGTCTGGGTCCCTGCCGTTGATAGCATGGGTCGCGCCCAACGTCTTGGCCATCGCCAAACGCTGCTCGTTCAGGTCGATGATGATGATCTTGCTGCACCGCCGGACCTTGGCGGCCATCACCGCAGCCATGCCCACTGCTCCGGCGCCGAACACGGCAATGGTTTGTCCGATCTCCGGCTTCATGGCGTTGATGACGGTACCTGCCCCCGTTGCCATGCCGCAACCGAGCGGGGCCGCATTCGTCAGGTCGAAATCCTTGGGAAGCTGCGCGGCGTTGTTCTCAGTCGCCAGGATGTGGGTCGCGAAGGATGACTGGCCGACAAAGTTGCTGCCGATGCCGACTTCATCACAAAGCAAGGCCTTTTTGCCGTTCGGACGAAGCCCCGTCAGATTGTACTGGGTGTAGTTCTGGCAGTTCATCGGGTGAGAGCGCCGGCAATCGCCGCAGAAGCCACATGAACTCTGGCTGAGCGCAACGTGGTCGCCCACCCTTAAACCCTGGACGTCCGCCCCGATGGCTTCGACGATGCCAACACCTTCATGTCCCGGTATGACCGGGGCGGGAGGCCCAAAAATCCCATCACGGAGCAACAGGTCCGTATGGCAGATGCCCGTCGCGACCGTTCGCACAAGAATTTCATTGCCTTCGGGATCCGCCAGCTCAAGTTCACGAAACTCCAGCGGAGCTTTCGGTTTTACGGCCACAGCCGCCGTTATCTTCACCATGCTTTTCTCCTGCATTCTCCCCGCGTTGACACCGGGAATGACCTGTCTGGCATCCTGTGCGGGCTAGACGCGACCGACGCGTGCGCCGTAAATGATCGCCGCAAGAGCGATGATCCCGCCCTGGACGATAAGCTTGCCGGGCTCCTGGATGCCGAACACGGTCAACATCGCAAACAGGAAACTGAAGGCGACGACCGCCACGAAAGGCCCCGCGACGCCGCCGCGGTCGACGCCGAACGTCACCCCACCGAGAATCGTCGCGGCGAGAGCGTTCATGAAGGTGTCGAAGCCGGGCTTGATCGTTCCAACGGCCAGCGCAGACACCTGAACCAGGGCGGCGATGCCCGTCAGCGTGCCCGCCAGCGTATGCGAGACAAAAATCGTTCGAGCCAGAGGTATGCCTGTTATCTCCGCCGCCCTCGGATTGTCGCCGACAGCGCGGAAGTAGCGCCCGAGGATCAGGAAGCGGAACGCTAGTGCGACGACCACGGAAATCCCGATCCAGACGATAACGGAGTAAGACAGACCGTAGATGTTCCCGCTCGTCAGGACGCGAAGCCAGCTTGGTGTCGAACCCGGTGCACGGCCGGAACTCATGAACTGGACGATCCCGATGAGGATCGCCGATACGCTCAGCGTCGCGATGACCGCAGAGGCGCGGACATAGGCCACGAGGGCGCCGTTGATCAGACCGACGGCAAGGCCGATGACGATCGTCATCAGGACCGTGACGAAGGGCGGGTAACTGTTGAGGAGCCCGGAGCTGGAGAGATAGATCGAAAAAGCAAACACGCCACTGACCGAGAGATCAATCGAACGCACCCGCATGACAAGAGATTGCGCCAGCACCGCGATCCCGAGCGGCGCTGACTGTTTCAGGATCACGAACCAATAGTTCGGATTGATCAGCGTCGCACTTACCGCGGGGGCCAAAGCGATCAGGATTGCGAGCACGTAATATGCCGGGGGCAAGCCGAGCACCCAGGAAAGTGTGCGCTTGGCGGTGAGAGTGCGGGATGGCGTCTCAATTTTCGCATCTGCTGTGGTCATCGAGAGGTCCATCTCTTTCAAAGTCCGATCGTTTTGCGACGCTGCGAAACGACGAGTGCCAGCAGCAGAAGGCCCTTCACGACCGACTGGAGGAATGCCGAGACGTTGGCGAGGTTCATCACGTTGTTGACGATGCCGAGGATAGCCGCGCCGGCGACAGTGCCGAGGATGCTACCGATACCGCCAGCTAGGTGAACACCCCCGAGCGCTGCTGCGGTAACGGATTCAATTCCGAAGGTGGCACCCCCCTTGGGATCGCCTGAGGCAAGGCGGCCCGCGAGGAACATCCCGGCAGCACAAGCAAATAGCGCCGACAGGATGTAGGCTTTGATGACTGTGCGCTCGACCGGGACGCCATTCATGCGGGCATTGAAATCGTTACCCCCCGAAGCGAACAGGTAAAGGCCAAACGGCCTGCGATAAAGCATCCAGGCAGCAACGACGGTGGCGGCGATCAGCCAGAGCAGCGAGTTCGGCACGGGCCCGACCGAACCCGCGACTGACGCCGACAGCCAATCAGGCACCTTCCCGCCGGGGATCGGGAGAATGATAAGCGCCAGTCCCTGGCCGATCCCCATGGTTGCCAGGGTCATGATGATCGGGTGGACGTTAAGCCTGGCTACGCCGTATCCGTTGGCCAGTCCGAATGCGATCGCAACCGCAATGCAAAGCACGACACGGACAACCTCTGGCATGTCGAGTGTCATGATCGTGGTCGTCACGCTGATGATCGAACCAACGGAAACGTCCAGGCCGCCCGTCAGGATCACAAAGGTCTGGCCGAGCGCAGAAATGACAAGAACAGTAGATTGGGCCAGCAGGTTCGACAGATTCTCCGGCGCCAGAAATTCTGGAAGCAGGATGACCGAGGCGACCACCAGCACGAATAGCGTCCCGATCGACAGCCGGATCGCACCCGCCCGGTAAGGAGTCTTCAGGAAGTTTGCGATGGTATTCATGTATCCTCCTCAATGAACAGCGGCGCGCGGATCGTGCGCGAAGTTCGAACCTAGTGCGGTTCCCAGGATGGTTTCCTCTGTGGCATCGAGCGCGGGCATCTGCCCGACGATCTTTTTGTCGTGAACGACCAGGATGTTGTCACACAGCCCGATCAGTTCGGCGTGCTCGCGCGACGAGACGATCACTGCACCGCCACGATCGGCAAAATCGCGAAGCAGCTTGTAGATTTCCGCTTTCGCGCCGACATCGACGCCCCGTGTCGGCTCCTCGATGACAAGGATATCGACCCCCGAAAGCAGCCAGCGGCACAGAAGCACCTTTTGCTGGTTTCCGCCCGAAAGTTTGCCGACGGGCGAGGCGGGGTCGGCAGCCGCAACACGGAGCGACTTTATGACATCGTGAACCCTGGAGATGGAACGCCATGCAACGCTCGCCATGTTCCGGTTCAATTGCTTGCCAAGTGCGATGTTGTCGTAGATCGGAAGCCGAAGAAACAGGCCTTCCTGCTTGCGGTCTTCAGGAATGAAACCAATGCCCGCTGAGATGGCACTCGAAAAGCCTGAGGATACGTTCACATCGATCATGCTGTCGTCGCGGCGACGCTGGACGCTCGCAGCTGCGGCGGGTTCGACCCCGACGACCGCACGCATGATTTCACGCTGCCCCTGGCCCTCCAGCCCGGCGAGCCCGATGATCTCGCCCGTGCGTACGGAAAAACCGACTGGCGGGCCATGGTCATTGAGACGAAGCCCTGCCACGACGAGCATCGGCGATCCAATGGCCTGTGCCCTCGGCGGAAAGAAACTCTGAAGTTCGCGTCCAACCATGGTTGCCACGAGCGTTTGGAGATTAAAGTCTTCTGCCCTGGCTGTCTTTACCCAAGCCCCGTCCTTCATGACGGTGATGGTGTCGCACAGTTCGAACACCTCGTTCATCCGATGCGAGATGTAGACGACAGCCTTGTTTTGCGCCTTCAGATCGCGGATGACCTTGAAGAGATGAGCGACGTCCGTTGAGTTTAGTGCCGCGGTCGGTTCATCGAAAATGAAGACATCGGCATTGGATGTCAGGCCTTTGGCGATTTCCACTGCCTGCTGCTGGGCAACCGTCAGCGTTTCCACAATCGCCGTCGCGTCCAGTTGAGGGAAAACGTCGGCAAGCAGCTTGCGGGATCGCTCGACGACCTCGGCGGTGTCTATCGACCCATCGGCACGCCGCGGTTCGTGTCCAAGAAACATGTTTTCGGAGACCGTGAGATTGGGGATCAGGGTGAACTCCTGAAACACTGTCGACACCCCGGCGAGACGCGCTTCCTTGGGGGACCGGAAGGTCACCTCTTCTCCTCGCAGACGGATGCGTCCAGCGGTCTGTTGATAGACGCCGGCCAGAATTCGCATCAGCGTGGATTTTCCCGCCCCGTTCTCGCCCATCAACGCGTGGACGGAGCCGCGTTCAAGCGAAAATTGAACATTCGACAGGACTTTGGTCGCACCAAAGGACTTGTTGATGCTGACCATCTCGACAAGCATACTCATGAACACTTCCATCTGCGAGGGTGAAGAGGGCGCGCTTGTCCGCGCCCTCAATGCGTCAGGCCTTGAAGTACTCGAGGAGCTTCTCATTCGGCATTTCTGTCGGGGCCCAGTAAGCGTCCGTGAGATCGGAGCGGTAAAACTGTGCAAGATTTTCGTCGACGATCGGCTTGGGCCGGTTGGTCCAGTTGCGCTGGATCGGCTTGCCTTCGAGAAGCGCGAAGGACGCACGCAGGGCTGCCGTCGAAAGAGCCGGAGGGCAAATGGGCCCGATCGAAGAGAGCTTTTCATCATTCCAACGACGCATCCATCCGTTCAGGGCTTCTCCCGTGATCGGTGGAATGGTGGAAGCCCCGGCTTCCTGCAGCGCGTCCAGGACCCCGAGCGACATATTTGCGCCGTCAGTCCAGACCCCGGCGACATCGGGATCAGAGAGATAGAGGCTTTCGGCGATCTTCTTTGAGTCCTCGTAGGACCAGCTGCCGTGCTGGGTTGAGGTGATTTGGAGACCGGACTTGCTGAAGACTTCCATCGCCCCGGCGTAACGATCAGCATCGATCGGATGCCCGGCGACGCCGCGCAGCACCCACACTTTTCCCTTGTTGCCTAGTTTGTCGACCAGGAACTGAGCCATCACCCGACCGAAGTAGAAGTCGTCGCCCTGGACCTGCACCGTGAAATCCTCGGTGTCGACGCGACCGAGATAGACGACCGTCGGAATGCCGGCGGCCTTTGCCTTCCTGATGCCTTCCACGGCCGAGCCTGTTGTAAGCGGCGCAATGATGATTGCATCGACTTTTTGTGCGATCAGATCTTCGATGTCGGCGACCTGTTTTGAGGCGTTGAGGTCGGCGCTTCGGAATTGATAGTCTGCGACACGGGCCTTGTTCCTGCTAATCTCGTATTCGGCTTCGAACGCGGTCTGATAGGTGTGCGTTGAACCGGCCAGGCCATAGTGGCTGTGACCGATCTTCCAGGGACCTGCCTTGGCGAACTTACCAGCTTCGACGACGGGGTTTTCCCCTTCGGACGGCCAAGTGTCGGGCAGCAGGGCGATAGTATCGTCTGCCCGCAGGATGCCCGGTATTCCGAACGCGCCCGCTGCAATCAAGGCACTGCCCGTCTGCAGGAATGTACGTCTTTTCATCAGAATTCTCCTCCTCTTGCCACCCAACGCGGCCATTTTGTCTGCGACCTGGAGCGCCGTTATCTTCCAGCCATCGCCGAATTCTCCCCAAACGGCAGATCGCATCATTATGAATAAGCAGACAATCTGTCAATAAAGTATCTTGAATTTCGGATTTTCGACGTGTCGTCTGTGTTATCACGCTGATTTAGTTATTCTTTTATTGCGGCTCGGTTCGATATAGCAATAAGACAAAGCAACCGTCCTTCACCTCACCCCACGAGCGCGCAACAGGAAACAGAGGAGACCGCGCCTCGCCCGGCGAGGTTCATGAAAAGGAAGTTTGGCGCCATTATCGCTACCATTGCCCGGAAAATGAGGCTGCGAGGCGCAGGAAATACGGGCACTACCGTCAGCAGGAGCGTTCGATGAACGTCACGTCAGACTCAGTCAATCTGTCAAGCAAATTCCAGTTTTAAGACAGCCAACAATTCGGGCCAAGATCTAGATCGGCCGCATACCCTGAGGAAGCAATTGATATTACATCGCTTTGTTTCTTTACATGTCCGTGTAGCGCGTTGGCATTGGCCTCAGCAAGCATTTTCGTTCACTGAAGATAATTGACTGATTGTCTGCTAACGCCTACAAGTGTCACCCACCGGCCGAGCGCGCACTTAAGGAGTCATTTTATGAAAGAAGCATACGCTGCAATTTCGCGCGAAAAGGCAAAGCCTCTTGTTCTGGAGTGCATCGGGATCGATCAACCTCGCCCCGACGAAATCCTCGTCCGGATCGTGGCGAGCGGTGTCTGCCACACCGACATGGTTGTTCGCGACCAAGGATATGACGTACCGCAGCCCGTGGTTCTCGGCCATGAAGGCTCCGGCGTCGTGGAAGTGGTCGGGGCCGATGTAAAAGGGCTTTCGCCCGGTGACCACGTGGCTCTAAGCTACGCATATTGCGGGAAATGCGAAAAGTGCCGGGGAGGCACGCCTTATTATTGTGAAGACTTTTTCGGCAGAAATTTCCGTGGCACCCGGCCGGATGGCAGTTGCCCGCTACATGATTCACACGGTACCCAGATCAGCGGGTGCTTCTTCGAGCAGTCTTCTTTCGCCACCTACGCCATCGCCAGCGAGCGCAATGCGGTCAAGGTTTCCAAAGATGTTCCGCTCGAACTCATGGGACCGCTGGGCTGCGGGCTGCAAACGGGCGCCGGAGCGGTTCTCAACTGCCTCAAGCCCCAACCGGGATCTTCCATTGCAGTGTTCGGCGCGGGTGCGGTCGGCATGGCAGCCGTAATGGCGGCGAAGATCGCCGGATGCTCGACCATCATCGTGATCGACCTTAACGATGAACGTCTCGAACTGGCGATTGAACTGGGTGCAACCCACATCATAAACGCCCGCAATGGGGATAGCGTCAAGGCAATCAGGGAAATCATTCCCGAAGGCGCAGACTTCAGTCTCGAATGCACGAGCTCGCCGAAGGTGTTTCGCCAAGCGGTCGATTGCCTCGGCACCCCAGGAACCTGTGGACTGGTCGGATCGTCCGCGCTCGGAACGGAAGGGATCGTCGATATCGGCAACTTTCTGTTCGGCCGTACGCTCGTCGGTGTGGTCGAAGGCCAGAGCATTCCCTCCAAATTCATACCCCAGCTCATCGAATACTGGCAGCAGGGACGGTTCCCGTTCGACAAGCTCGTCCAGTTCTACGATCTCAACAAGATCAACGAGGCAATGGCCGATTCCGAGAGCGGCAAGGTCATCAAGCCAATCCTGCGCATGAAGCACTAAGCTCTCGTCACGAACATTGTCCAGAAGTCAGCCTCCCAAGGCAACGTCCGGCGGGGCCGTGGTCGTCACGGTCTCGCCCGGACACTCTGGAACGCAGGTGTGAGGCGCAACACCGTTTCATCATTGCAACGCGACCAAGTCGCGGTAACGATAGTGGGCTCTTCCAGGTCAAAATATTAGTCTGCGACCGCGCAATTTCTCGGCGATCTGTGACCGCCGCATCAGGGCCTTGCGGCAGTTGACGGCCGCAAGCCATTGCAGAATCTGCAAATGTGAAGTGAGGTTCAACTGATGCTGCCCTTGAGTCATAAGAGCACTGGGGCCGGCAGGCACGAGCGTCCCGACACGTGCGCCTTGCGTCAAGGTGCCACCAGGAAAATGCCAGACAACCGGTGATGATCTTGCCAGCGAGTGGCCGGTGGCGCGCTGTCCTCGTCCCGTCGAAAAATACCTACGAAACTATCGAGATGGGTCATCAGACGTTGCGTCAACGCGAGCCTTAAGCAGACAGACCCAGCACAAAGGTGAGTCTAGCGCCTGCCTCTCTCCGCACGTTCCGACGTTCCATTGCCGTTCTGCCCTCCACGTTCGCCTGGGCAGCGTGATCGGCCGGGTCCTGCTCGCGGTCGACCGCCTCTTTTTGAAGGCTGTCGGCGCGGTCTTGACCAAGAGTTTCCCCGCCTACTGCAGAATGTGTCATCGGGCCTCCATGACCAGCTCAAACATTGCGGGTGGCGAGCCTTAAGACGCGCCACCAACCGTTGGACTACGACTGTATGCCGCCCATGCAGACGTATTTCATCGAAAGGAAGTCATCCATGCCGTATTTTGAGCCCTCGCGGCCGAACCCCGACTGCTTGACGCCGCCGAACGGTGCGACCTCCGTCGAGATCAGGCCGGTGTTGACGCCGACCATCCCGTACTCCAGGGCCTCCGTAACCTTCCAGACATTTCGAAGGTCGTTGGCGTAGAAGTAGGCAGCGAGACCGAACTCGGTGTCGTTGGCCAGTTCAATGACCTCGTCTGTCGTTTCGAACCTGAAGACCGGGGCGAGCGGCGCAAAGGTCTCCTCTCGTGCGACCTTCATTTCCTTTGTGGCTTCCGAGAGAAGCGTCGGCTGGACGAAGGTGCCACCACGCTCGTCCCTTGCGCCGCCGACAACGACCTTCGCACCCTTACCGACAGCGTCATCGATGTGGCTGTAGAGCTTCGCTACTGCATCCTCGTTGATCAGCGGACCGATGGTGGCTCCATCCTCGAACCCGTCAAGGACCTTGAGCGCGGAAACCCGCGCCGCCAGTTTTTCAATGAAGCGGTCGTAAACCCCGCTCTGGACGTAGAGACGGTTGGCGCAAACGCAGGTCTGGCCGGCATTGCGGAACTTGGACAGCATCGCTCCTTCCACGGCCTCGTCGAGGTCGGCATCGTCGAAGACGATGAAGGGAGCGTTGCCGCCGAGTTCGAGGCTGAGCTTCATGATCTTTTGTGCGCCCTGCGCCATCAGGATGCGCCCGACCTCGGTAGACCCTGTGAAGGTCAGCTTCTTGACGACGGGGTTCGAGCAGACTTCTTCACCGAACATCCGGGCGTTGTCTGTCGGCAGGACGCTGAACAGGCCGCCGGGTATTCCCGCACGCTCAGCGAGGATGGCAAGAGCAAGGGCCGACAATGGGGTTTCGGCGGCCGGCTTGAAGATGATGGCGCAGCCGGATGCCAGCGCCGGGGCGATCTTGCGGCAGACCATGGCGGAAGGAAAGTTCCAGGGCGCGATGGCCGCCACCACGCCGACGGGCTGTTTGATGACTATTAGGCGCTTGTCGGCCTGATGCCCCGGAATGGTGTCCCCGTAAACACGCTTGGCTTCTTCCCCGAACCATTCAATGTAGGAAGCGCCGTAGGCGATCTCGCCGCGTGCCTCGGCCAGAGGCTTGCCCATCTCGGACGTCAGGATGATCGCGAGGTCCTCGGTGTTGGCCGTGACGAGGTCGAAGAACTTCCGCATGACGCCGGCACGTTCCTTGCCCGATCGTGCGGCCCACTTTTTCTGGGCGAGTTTGGCGACGTCGATGGCTTCGCGGACGTCCTGGAGTCCTGCGCTCGGGAGGCTCGCAATCACGTCCCCAGTCGAGGGATTGTGGACCTGGATCGTCTTGCCGCTCGCGCCCTCTTTTCGCCAGTCGCCTCCTACCAGCATTTCCTCGCGTACCAGGGAGGGGTCTTTCAGGCGATCCAGTAGAGCGGTGGAGATAGCCATTGATATTCCTTTCGATGCAACGTTCAAATTTGATTACGGATGTGTGGTGAGCGGGCGTAGATCGCGACCATGGGGACGATCAGCAGCCCTACGACGGCCTGTTGTGCCGGGAAACTGAGCCCCAGGCCGACGAGAAGCGAGGTCAGGACAGTAAGCACGAGGACGCCGAGGACCGTCGCTCCATACCCGCCGGCACCACCTAGAAGAGATGTTCCGCCGATAACGACCGCCGCCACGGTGGTGAACAGATAGGGATCACCGACCCCGACGAAACCGCCGCCGGAGAAACCGAGGAGCAGCATTCCGGTGAGTGCCGACATCGCCCCGCTGACGCTGTGGATCACTGTCCAGATCTTGAATTCCGAGATTCCGAGGCGGGCGGCGGCCGTGCGGCTCCCGCCAACAGCATAGAGGCTCCGGCCAAACCAGGTGTTGTGCATTATCCAGCCCAGGGCGACGGCGATGAAAGCCCATATGACGATAACCGGTGGAAACGGCAGACCGAAGAACTTGCCGTTGAACGCCGAAAGGTTGCGAAGCCATCCGGGGACGGGCGCAAAGACGGTACCGCCGAACTGCGATCCGAGCGAGGTGTAGATCTGGACCGCCCCGACGGCCGCGAAACCCAGGCCGAGCGACATGATCAGCGCCTGACCCTGCAGCCGGAAGCTGAGGGCGCCGTTGCAAGCCCCGACCAAAGTGCCAAGGACGAGCACGACGATCATGGCGACGGGCGCCGGAAGACCCGCCACCATGAGGCTTGGAAGCAGGATATTGGCGCCACCGATGATGTATGGGATGGAAAGATCCAGCGCTCCAACGAGCGCGCAGAGCGTCTGCCCGACAGACGCCAGCCCCAGGAAGGCGGCGAGCAGGAGGATCGATCGCGCGTTCTGCGGCGACACGAAGCCCGGCACGAGCAGCGCTCCAAGAATGAGCAGACATGCAAGGAGACAAAAGCCGATCGAAATACTCTTGTGCTTGCGCAAAGGGCTGGCGCCACGGGCCGCGCCGATTTCTGTGTTCAAGACAGTGGAGATCATTTCCTTACTCCCTCACGCGACAGTGCGGCGGCTGATGACGAAGACGTTCACGAGAAGTGATCCAACGAGGATCAGGCCAAAGGCCATTTGCGTAACGAAGCCCGAAACCGTACCGAAGTTGAAAGTGGACAGAAGATACGAGATGAGGAACATGTTGATCGCGCCGAGCGTCGAGCCGAGCGCACCGCCGCGCCCCCCGGAGAGACTGGCGCCGCCAAGGACCAGCGCCGTGACCGCTTGCAGCGTGTAGGTGCTGCCCTGGGTCGGGTCGCCGGATGAGATCAGCGCGGTGTAGCTCAATGCGGCGAGCCCAGCAAAAACGCCGCCGACCATATGGGCGATGATGCGCACGACGTCGACCTGCACACCGCTGGTATAGGCCATCCGCTCGTCAGCGCCTGTCATCCGCAGGTTGCGGTAAAACATCGTGCCCCTCAGGACGCCCCAGATTGCGAAAGCGCCGAGCAGAAGCAACAGGACAGGCGAAAATACGCTCGTTCCCGCGCCCCAGCTTAGCATCCAGTCTGGAGCGACACCGCCGGGACGCGACATGACCATCAGGTTGACGCCCGACAGAACGAGGAAACCGGAGAGCGTGACGATGATGGGCGCGACGCGCACGTAGATGATCACGAGCGCTTGCACCAACTGGAACGCCGCTCCCAATCCCACCGCCCAGGCAATGATGGCCACAGGGTGCGTGATGCCGTTGCCGACCAGCCACGTAATGAGCGTGACGTTGACGAAGCCCATCAGCGGTCCGACGGAAAGGTCCACGGCTCCGCGGCCCGCCATGACGATCGGTGTTATCGCGAGCGCGGTGAGGATCAGCGGCGTTGCAACCAGAATGGCTCCGGCCAGACCATTGTTCGTGAACAGACCTTGGCCACGGAAGGCGACGGCGCAAAGGAGGACAAGGAAAAGCCCGGCCGGAACGTACAGCGAGCGGTCCTGCGTGACTTGACGGAAAGCGGTTGCAGACATCATGCGGTCCTTTCCAGATCGAAATCAACGGAAGCGTCCCGGGCTTTCCCGAACATAGCGGCGAGGATTGGTGCCTCGGCGATTTCCTCGCCGGTCAGGGATCGAAACAACGTTCCCCCGAAGAACACGTCGACGCGATCGGCAAACCCGATGAACTCCTCGATCTCAGTCGACAGGTAGATGACACTGCCGCCTTTTTCAGCAAACAGGCGGAGTTCGCGGTAGAGGTCGCGCTTGGTGCCGAGATCGACGCCGCGGGCGGGGTCATTCAGGAGGATGACTTGGGGATCGTTTGCGAAGGCGCGCCCGATGAGCACCTTCTGTTGGTTGCCACCCGACAGTGAGGTGATCCTGTTCGACGGGCTGCCGATCTTGATGCGCAGACGATCCACTTCGCGCTTGAACATCGGTTTCAGCGTGGGCTTGCGGATCACACCCAGGGGGCCGAGCTTCTTCCTGTAGACACCGATGGCGAGGTTTTCGAAGATGCTTTGTTGCGGGAAAATACCCTCGCGCTTGCGGTCCCCGGAGACGTAGGAAACACCGAGGTTTGCAGCATCGTCGAGCGATCGCAGCGGGACCATCTTGTCCGTATCCACCGAGCGGACCTTCACCTCGCCACCGAACGGCTGGATGATGCCGGCCAAGGCGCGGATAAAAGCGTCCTGCCCCTGCCCATCAAGCCCGGCCACGCCGACGATGCTCCCCTTGGGAAGGTCGAAATCGAACAGGCGCGCCGACCGGTGCGCGGCGAGACCAGTCGCAGTTAGTATTAGAGGGGCCGAGAGCGCCTTCTTTCGGGAGGCGTATTCTGTCGCATCGCTGGCGCGCCGATCTGCCGGCGTCATCATGGACAGCAGGTTTTCCTCGGTGATCTCGTCCTTTCCGAGCGTACCGACAGTTATCCCATCACGCAGGATCGTCGCACGGTCGGCGATACGCACGAGTTCCGCGATCCGGTGGGTGACGATGAGGATCGTCGCGCCCTCGGCACGAAGGCGGTCGATTTCCGCATGGAGCCGGAGGGTCGAGTCGAGGTCGAGCGCGGCCGAAGATTCGTCGAGAATCAGCACCTGCGGCTTGCGAAGGATAGCCCGGGCGATGACGATCCACTGTTTGATGCTGAGTGGGAGGCTGCCTGCCAGTTGATCGAGGTCTACGGATTTTCCGACGAGCCGCGCCACGATTTCAGCCGCTTCTGTCCGCCGATCGCCGGTCGACTGCGAACGAAAGACACCGTCACGACCGACATAGAGGTTCTCGAACACGCTGGCCTCGTCGGCAACCAGTACTTCCTGGAAGATGGTGGTCAGGCCGACCCGCTTGGCGTCGACGGGCGAGGCAACCTTTTCACCCAGGATCGTGACTTTGCCAGCGTCCGGGTGCAAAACGCCCGACATGATCTTGGCCATCGTGCTCTTGCCGCTGCCGTTCTCGCCGACAATGGCGTGCACCTCTCCGGCGCGGGCCTCGAAGTCGCACTTCTTGAGTGCCCTCGTCTCCCCGAACGCCTTGGCGACATCTATCATTCTGACTGTTATCTCGCTGCCCATCGCAGACCTCCCACCCCGCAACGTCCGCCAAGGCGGCTTTTACGATCATCCAAGGTCCCGCCCGGCGGTTAAGCCACCGGGCGGATCCGGCTTACTGGGCTACCGGCTTCCAGGGATCGGCAGGACGCTCGAAGTACTGGTCGGCAATCGCACTTGGGAACCATCCGTCCGCCTTAGGTTCGACGAAATCAGTCGAGTTCAAATCGCAATCCTCGGGGATCGCAGCGCGAACGTCATCGATTGTGAACGGCAGGACTGGGCGCAGGAAGGACTGCACCTTTGGCCCCTGCCCTTCGAGCGTGCGAAGCATGATCTCCCACATCTGCTGCATCTCGCGGCGCGGCGGCCAGATATGGAAGCCGGCATCGATCCATTCCGGATTCTTGCGCCAGTAACATGCCGCCGAAGCCTCGCCGCCTAGCGTAATAGGCACCATGTCGCGGCCCGACTGGAGCATGGCGTTCAACACGCCGTTCTCCTGCGCGCCCTGTGTCAGAATACCGTCAATCTGGATGGGGTTCGTCGCCAAAAATTTCTGCACCTCGACCTGTGCTACCTGGTCGGTCCACTTGCCAGCCACTTCGCCGACAATCTTGATGTCGGGATACTTTGCCAGCGCGTCTTTGGCGGCCTTGTCGAAGCTGTCGGATGAGGCGAAGCCAGGGATGCCCGACACGAGAAGCACGTTGCCTTTCTTGCCGATCTTGTCTGCGAGCCAGATCGCCATCTCGCCGCCGCCCTGCGCGTGATTGGCAGCGCCGTTGATCGCGTAAGGCGACGTCACGTATCCCGAAAACGAGAAGACAGGAACGCCTGCCTTATAGGCGTACTCGATCGTCTGATTGAGAGCGGTGACGTTCGAGCAGCAGATGATGATGGCATCAACACCATCATCAACCATCTGGCGCATCTGCTGAATCTGGACGGCGTCCTTGAGGTCGGACTGAGTGACCACGACTTCAGATACGAGCCCCGCTTTTTTGGAGCGCGGCAAGAGGTCATTCATGACGGCATCGAGGGCCGCTGCGCGCCACGTATTGCCGGCATAGCTACTGGCGTAGCCGATCTTCCAAGGCGGTCCCTTCTTCGGTTTGAAGTCCTTGTAGGCACTCGCTCCGAGCGGAACCTGCGGGTCGACGACCTCGTAGATTTTCTTCTCGTTGGCGGGGAGCTGGTCGACGCCGTCAGCCCAGGCCGTGGTCGTCAGGGCGCTGACCGCGATCAGCGCCCCCATGGTTCCGGTTAAACTCCGTCTCATTGGATGCTCCTCCCAAGAGATTGTTTCAGGCGACTTTCGCCCTGGTTGCGGATGCCTGCCGGATTTCCTCGAGGATCGGCAGCAGGTATTTTCTGAACTCGGTGTAGTCTTCGGTGACCGGGAAATGACCGAGCTTCTCCATCGTCCAGAACTTGCTGCCCTTGACGAGATCGGCGGCGATCTTGGTGTCGGCCGGGGAGGTATTCGGATCGTATTCGCCCGTCAGGAAGTACAGCATGCACTTCGACGTATCGATCTTGCTCGCCTCTTCGGGTGAGACATTGTGGTCGTAGTAGTAGTAATAGAGGTCACCTGCGAAGACGCCCGGACCGCCGCAGCTATATTCCCACTGGATTTCGCGGACATTGGCTTCTGGTGAGTAGGGCGAGATATTGAGCATCATGGCCGCGCCGATGGAGGTGCGGTTCACGTTTGGGTTGTCGAATTCTTTCCTAATGCCTGCCATGCCGACATCGACATATTCGGCAGCCGAGCGCAGTGCCCCTTCGACGGAGATAGTAGCACGGAAGTTGTCGGGGTAATTCGACGCCAGATCGATAGCAAGATGTCCGCCCATCGAGCTACCCATATAAACGGGGCGGTCCAGACCAAGAGCTTTAGAGAGTTCCAGTTGGAAATCCATCATGAACTTCTTGGTCATGTTGTACTCTTTCTCCCACCAGCGAACGCCGTGTGGAGGAAGAGACTTCCCGTGATAGGGCAAGTCGAACGCGATAACGCGGAAGTTCTTGGTCACGTCTTCGTCGCAGAGCGTGTGGCGGTACTGGCGGCCGTCGGAGCCCGCCGTGTGACCGACAAGCAAGGGAATGCCCTCTCCGGCTTCCTCGTAATAGACGCGATATTCGATGCCTTCGATCGTCAGGTAGACGTAACGGCCCGTGATTGGATCATGCCTGGTCATGCTGCTACTCCTTCCGGGCGGGCTTCGCGCATCAGGTTCGTCATGCGATTGAGCGCAGGGAGATACGCGAAGGTTTCGTTATTGTTGCTAAGGAACAGACCGTGTTTGATGTTTGACGACTGCAGGCACTGATAAAACGGCCGCGGCTTCTTCTGGAGAAGCGCGTCCCACTGTTCACCCGTGCCCCGGATGACGATCTTGCACTTCTCGTCGTCGTAGGCGGCTTCTTCGACCTTCACCATCTTGCCGTCTTCGAAGTGGAGTGCGACGCTGCGGCTCGGAAAATCGCATTTGATAATGCCGTTGAGATAACGGGTTTCGCGCTTGAACTCGAAGTCCTCCAGCGCCAGTTTTTTGAACTTCTCGAGATCGATGGCCAAGTTCGGCTCCTCCCTGGTTAAAACGGCGCGGCCGATCCACGCCTTTCAAAATTTTCCGCCACGCCCAGCGGCGGCGGCTTCAGATGCCCATTTCGTTGAAGACCTCCTGGGCGTTTCGGAAGCTGTCGATGCCCGCCGGTACGCCGGCGTAGATCGCGACCTGCAGGAAAATCTCCTGGATTTCCTCCTTGGTGAGGCCGTTGTTGATCGCGCCGCGCACGTGGCCCTTGAGCTCATGCGGACGATTGAGGACAGAGATCATGCCAAGGTTCAGAATGGACCGCGCGCGCCTGTCGAGGCCTGGTCGATTCCAGATCTCGTTCCAGCAATACTCAGTGACGAGCTGCTGCATAGGCCAGGTGAAGTCGGTCGCCTTACCGAGTGCTGCGTCGACATAGGCATCGCCCATGACTTCACGACGCGTCGCCAGCCCTTGAGCGAACTGTTTCGAAGGGACAGGCCGCTCCTTGCCGTGTGTTTTCACTTTCGTTTCTTTCGTGGCGGTCATTCGACAACGCTCCTAGCTTTACTGTCTACGACAAGATCAACTGATTATCAGACAATCTGTCTGTTTAGCCCGAATTCGCGAGTTTCCGAGGCTAATTGTGATCTTCGATGTATCGGATGATGCGGGTGTGGTCCTCGGATGGGCCTAGCGCCTTCTGTGCAGCATCCCAGGCGTCTGCCGTGCTGGCGAGAGCATCAAGGCGAAGACCAAGCGTCTTGGCGAGATCGGCGGCGATGCGGATATCCTTGGCCATCAGGCCAATGGCAAATCCCGACCCGAACGTCTCAGAGAGGATGAACTGCTTCATCTTCACTTCGGTGGCGTTGTTCTTTCCAGACGACGAGTTGAGAATATCGACGATCGTTGCCGGCTCCAGGCCGAAGGCGCGTCCAAGAAGGACACCCTCGATCGCCGCCAGCACACCTGCACCGGATACGAAGTTGTTAATCGCTTTCATCGCGTGACCCGAGCCAACTGGCCCCGTCCGGAACACCTGTTGTCCCACTGCCTTCAGCAGCGGCTCGGCCTCCTCGATATCAGCATCCTCCCCACCGGCCATGATTGTCAAGGTGCCAGAAACGGCGCGCTTGACGCCTCCGGAGACCGGGGCGTCAACCAGCCGAAGGCCACGAGAAGCAAGTTCGAGACCGAGTTCCCTTGTGTCGTTTGGAGCAGACGAACTCATGTCTATGACGACGGCATTCTGCTTCAGGCCGCCACAGGCGTTTTCGCCCAGCAGCGCCTCGCGCACGATCTTGCCGTTCGGAAGCATGGTGATCACGAAACTGGCCCCGACCATGGCGTCAGAAATCGTTTCGGCGGCTCGCCCGCCCGCATCAGCGAGCTTTATCTTGGCGTCTTTCGAGAGGTCGAAACCGACGACATCGAAGCCCGCCGAAATGAGATGTTGAGCCATAGGCTGGCCCATCGCGCCCAGCCCTATAAAGGCCACGCGCGTTGCGTTGAGTGTCGATGACATTTTTTCCTCCGGACGCGTGCGAGCAATGAAACCCGCCTTCCTTCAGAGAGGATTAAAAAGATTATCAGACAATCTGTCAATCAAAATTTTAAGTTTCTGGCGCTGCGTTCTTCCGGAGGTATTCAAGTGCGACCTTGGCAGCCTGGTCGATATGGAATTTGCAGGCCGCCGCCGCCAACGGCCCGTTGCGATTCTGGATTGCGTTCGCAATATCCCTAATTTCGGCAATGCTATGCGCAAGCCGTCCCGGTTGCGTCATGGTTGTCATTCGAAGGAGATTTATCCGATTATGCAGAGCTGTCAGCATTTGCCTTACGAACACGTTTTTGCTGCCGTCCATCAAACAGTTGTAAAACGCGTTTTTCGCATCTATGAGGCGCGCACCGACGCCACTTTCGGCAGCGGCTTCGAATTCGACCACCGCGGCTAGAAGTGTCGCTATGTCGGCGGCAGTGCCATGTTCAGCGAACTGCTGGCCCGCGAATCCTTCAAGAAGAGCCCGAACGGTATAGAGTTGCTGCGCTTCCTCGTAGGTGATCGTACTGACGACCGGTCCCTTATGGGGATAGCTTGTGATAATGCCTTCAGCTTCGAGCTGTCGCATTGCCTCGCGAACCGAGGTCCTGCCGACGCCCAGCATTTCGCAAAGTTCTCGCTCTACCAGTCGCTGGCCGGGCTTAAATCGCCCACTGGCTATCGCCTGACGTAGAGTCTCCTCAACTTTTACGCGCAACGTCGCACTTTGTCTGGATATCTGTAGGTCCGTCTGCATCGCCCGCCAACACCTGTAATCGGCTCACGCCGCGCTAAATCATTCTCTACATATGGAGGCATTCGCTCTTAATATCAATCCAGATTGTCTGAGAGCTGCCAGCCTCAATTGATCTCTTCGCGACAGCTTTGCCTGCTCGTCGTGTCTGACAGCCATAGACTTGCGGGCTCTTAAGTCGCGGATAGCGCCGCCCGGAGCGCGATCTGACACGGTCCTACAGCTATGGCCTTGAAGTCGTCAGCGCATAGACTGGTGAGAAGGACAGAAGACGGCGCATATCGTGCTCGGTGGCCGCTCGCTGTGATTAGGCATGGAATAAGGACCCCGCATTTGGGGTGATCGGCATCCAAACGGGACCCCCATTTGCGATGGGGTTACAACAGCCTCCGGTTTAATCGGAGGCTTTTTATTTGGATGCTTGTTGTGGAGACAATTCTGAAGATACGGCGACTTTCCCGCGTGCAGGGCAAGTCGATTAAGGCGATCTGCCGGGAGCTTGGTATATCGCGCAAGGTGGTGCGGAAGGTTCTGCGCAGCGATGAGACGGAGTTCAAATACGAGCGGGCCCGCCAACCTCAGCCGAAGCTCGGTCCTTGGCGCAATCAGCTCGATGGAATGCTGTTTGCCAATGAGGCCAAATCCTCTCGGGAACGGCTGACGCTGATCCGGCTGTTCGAGGATTTGCGCGAACTCGGCTACCAGGGCGGTTACGACACCGTCCGGCGCTATGCCCGAACCTGGGCGAAGGAGCGCGGCTCGGTGACGGCGGAAGCCTATGTGCCGCTCTATTATGCGCCGGGCGAGGCTTACCAGTTTGACTGGAGCCACGAGATCGTCGTGCTGAATGGCGTGACGACGACGGTGAAGGTGGCGCATGTCCGGCTCTGCCATAGCCGGATGATGTATGTGAGAGCCTATCCGCGCGAGACGCAGGAGATGGTCTTCGATGCCCATGACCGGGCGTTCGCGTTCTTCGGCGGGGCCTGCACGCGCGGCATTTATGATAATATGAAGACCGCGGTGGAAACGGTCTTCGTCGGCAAGCAACGGCAATACAATCGCCGCTTCCTGCAGATGTGCAGCCACTACCTGATCGAGCCGGTGGCCTGCACTCCGGCGTCAGGATGGGAGAAAGGCCAGGTCGAGAACCAGGTCAATCTGGTGCGGGAACGCTTCTTCACCCCCCGACTGCGCTTCAAATCCTACGACGAGCTGAATGGCTGGCTGCTGGACAAATGCATCAGCTACGCCCGCGCCCATAAGCATGTCGACCAGACAGAGCGCACGATCTGGGAGGTGTTCGAAACGGAGAAGCCGCATCTAGTCAGTTATCCCGGTCCGTTCGATGGCTTCCATGCTGTGCAGGCCTCGATCGGCAAGACCTGCCTCGTGCGCTTCGATAACAACAAATATTCTGTGCTGTCGACCTCGGTCGGTCGCCCGGCCGAGATACATGCCTATGCCGACCGCATCATCATCCGTCAGGACGGCGTCGAGATAGGCCGGCACGACCGCAGCTACGGCCGCGGCGAGACGGTCTATAATCCATGGCATTATGTGCCGGTCCTGACTCGAAAGCCGGGAGCATTGCGCAATGGTGCGCCGTTCCACGATTGGGTTTTGCCTGCCGCCATGGAGAAAGTGCGACGCCGGCTGAAGGGCATGCATGACGGCGACCGGCAGATGGTGTCGATCCTCGAATGTGTCGGTCTGGACGGGCTCCCTGCCGTCGAGGCGGCCTGCCAGGAGGCGCTCGATCAGGGCGTGTTCTCGGCCGCCGTCATCATCAACATTCTGGCCCGCAAGCGTGACCCGCAGCCGGCTGCCATCCTTTCCATTCCCGATGCGCTTCGCCTGACTCATGAGCCTCTGGCCGATTGCGCCCGTTACGACAGCCTCAGGAGGGCAAGCTGATATGGAACGACCCCAAATCCTCGACATGATGGGCACGCTGAAGCTGTTCGGCATGCGCAGCGCCTATGACGAGATCATGGCCTCCGGCATAAAGCGCCAGCACGAACCGCCGCGCATCGTGGGCGACCTACTGCAGTCAGAGATCGCCGAGAAGCAGTCTCGCTCCATCAAATACCAGATCGCTGTTGCCAAGCTGCCGCTGGCCAAAGACATCGACGACTTCGACTTTACCGACACACCGGTCAATGAAGGGCTGGTGCGCCAGCTCGCGACCGGAGCCTTCCTTGCCGAGCAGCACAACATCGTTCTGGTCGGCGGGACCGGCACAGGAAAGTCCCACCTGTCCATCGCGCTTGCTCGTGCTCTGATCCGCAACGGAGCACGCGGGCGCTTCTTCAATGTCGTTGACCTTGTCAATCGGCTTGAGACAGAGGCACGTGGCGGAAAGCAAGGGCGGCTGGCCGACTTCATCACCAGGCTCGACTTCGTCATCATGGACGAGCTCGGCTACCTCCCATTCGCCCAGGCCGGCGGGCAGCTCCTCTTCCATCTGATCAGCAGGCTCTACGAGCGGACCTCAATCATCGTCACGACGAACCTGGCGTTCGGCGAGTGGCCGGCCGTGTTCGGCGACGCCAAGATGACCGCCGCTCTGCTCGACAGACTCACTCATCATTGCGAGATCGTTGAGACCGGAAATGAATCCTGGCGCTTCAAAAACCGCTCTCAAAGCTAAAGCCGAAAAGACAAACAATCCGCGCCCGCAGGCCCCTGCGCTAAATGGAATGCTCCGGGCCTACGCGCGCTGACCCTATGCAACCAGAGGCAGGGGTCCCTTTTGGGAGCCGATAAGGGGTCCCGTTACAACGCCGATTGACACATAAACTGTTTCGGGCACTTGGCGTTTATGTTCTGAACCTGATTGCCTCAACGAACAAGCTGAAGGCGGACGAGGCGTGCCGCCGGTGCGGATAATAGAGGTGATAACCAGGCAGGTCTGGCGTGAACTTGCTCAGCACCCGCGTCAGCCGCCCAGTATCCAGGTTTGCCTGAACTTGATCGAGCGGTAGATAGGCGAGCCCATGTCCGTCGAGCGCGGCATCAAGGATCAGATCGATCGTGTTGAAGACGAGCGGCCCATCGATCCTCACCCGCGTCTCGCGGCCGCCGCGCATTAATCGCCATTTATTTAGAGTGCCAGAAGTCGGCAGCCGCAAATTGATCGCACGGTGATCAATCAGTTGTGCCGGCGAATTCGGAACAGTGTGCCTACGGAAATAGTCCGGCGAGCCGACGATTGCCATCGGGATGTCGGGCCCGATACGCACTGCGATCATGTCTTTCGCCACCTCGCCACCGAGCCGAACACCGGCGTCGAAACGATCTGCGACAACATCGGCAAGGCCGTAATCGATGGTAAGATCCACCGTGATATCCGGATTATCCGGCAGCAGCCGCTTCATCGCCGGAACGATGATCGTCTTAGCAGCATGTTCCACTGTGGTTATGCGGATTGTTCCAGATGGACGGTCTCGCAGATCGCCGAGCGAGGCCACAGCGGTATCGAGATCATGCAGCATAGGTCCAAGCGTTGCGATCAACCGCTCACCCGCTTCCGTTGGCGCCACGCTGCGCGTCGTCCGCGACAGCAGCCGCATACCCAGCCGCCCCTCGATCCGCCGCACGATCTGACTGAGCGCGGATTGCGCCATACCGAGGCGTTGCGCCGCTTTGGTGAAACTGCGCTCCTCGGCCACCACCACGAAAGCCGCAAGATCGGCGATCTCATCCCGTCTCATTCATCATCTCAATGATAGGCCTAATAAGAATTACCCGTCTAATCCACTCAATCTTTTTGGCCTAGATTACGTTCATCGGCAAGAGACGATCCGCGAAGATCATCGGAGTCGACCAAAAGGCTTCAACCAAGGAGACTGGAAATGGGTAAGATCAGCTTCGCCAATTCGAATAACAAGACGATCACCATGTCGGCAGTGATCAACTTCCCCGAAGGCTTCGACGAGAAAAAGAGCTATCCGGCAATCGTTGTCTCGCATCCGGGCGGCGGCGTGAAGGAGCAGACCGCTGGCACCTACGCCAAGAAGCTTGCCGAACAGGGCTTCGTCACCATCGCCTATGACGCCTCCTATCAAGGCGAGAGCGGCGGCGAGCCGCGCCAGCTCGAAAACCCCTATATCCGCACGGAGGATGTCAGCGCCGTCATCGACTACCTGACCACGCTGCCCTATGTCGACAAGGGCCGGGTCGGTGCAATGGGTATCTGTGCGGGTGCCGGTTACACAGCCAATGCGGCGATCCAGGATCGCCGCATCAAGGCGATCGGCACGGTGAGCGCCGTCAATATCGGCTCCATGTTCCGCAACGGCTGGGAAAACAACGTCAAGTCGATCGACGCGCTGCCTTATGTCGAGGCCGGCTCGAACGCCCGTACCTCGGACGCAAGTGGTGCCGCCGTGGCCACTATGCCGCTGGCACCGCTGACGGAGGCGGACGCACCGAACGAGGAACTCCGCCAAGCCTGGGAATATTACCACACGCCGCGCGCCGAATACGCGACCGCGCCGGGCTTTGCGACGCTGCGCAGCCTGAACCAGATCATCACCTACGACGCCTATCACATGGCGGATATCTATCTGACGCAACCGATCCAGATCGTCGCGGGTAGCAAGGCTGGCAGCAAATGGATGAGCGATGACCTGTTCGACCGCGCCGCCAGCACCGACAAGTCCTTCCACGTTATCGAGGGCGCCAACCACATGGAGCTCTATGACGGCCAGAAATATATCGAAGAGGCAGTGTCGGTTCTCGCGCCGTTCTTCAAGGCCAAGCTGAAGGCGGCTGCTCTTGCAAGGCAAGCTGCGGAATGATCGCCCTCCGTGCCGGACGCGTCCGCGCCGGCAATCCTCCAACGCAGGAGAAGAAGAAATGGAAACCGTAAAAATCCGCAATCCCGGCATGCATTGGGACATCGCCGCCAACATTCACTTCCCGCCAGAATTCCAGGCGGGCAAACAGTATCCGGCGATCGTTTCGAACCATCCCATCGGCAGTTGCAAGGAGCAGACTTCTGGCAACATCTATGGGGCGGCGCTGGCAAAAGCAGGCTTCGTGGTCATCGTGCCCGACGCCAGCTACCAGGGCGGCAGCGGCGGCGAACCGCGCTGGATCGAAGATCCGGAGCAGCGCGTCAAGGACTATCGGGATGTCATCGACTACGCCCAATCCCTGCCCTATGTCGACCCGGAGCGGATCGGCATCCTCGGCATCTGCGGCGGCGGCGGCTATTCGATCAAGGCCACGATCATCGACAAGCGGATCAAGGCCCTGGTCAGCATCACGGGCGTCAACTTCGGACGTCTGATGCGTGAAGGCTTCAGCAACTTCGATCCAGTCGGCGCGCTTGAGGATATGGCCGCACAGCGTACCGCCGAGAACGCGGGCGGCGATGAGCGGATTAACATCTTCCTGCCCGCCAGCGTCGAAGAGGGAAAAGCGGCTGGCATCAACGACATCGACGTGCTGGAAGCGACGGACTATTACCGCAATCGCTGTCCTGCCGAAGGATCGGGGACGCGGATGCTGGTCTCGCACGCCGCGCCGGCAATAGCATGGGATGCCTTCGCCTTCGCCGAAACTCTGCTGACGCAGCCGATGATGGTGATCTTCGGCGACAAGCCAGGCGGCTTTGGTGCCTACCGCGACGGCATGGAGATCTACGGCCGAGCCGCCTCGACGAACAAGGAACTGGTCGTCGCCGAAGGCTGGTCACACTACGACCTCTACGACAAGCCGGAGCCGGTCGGACTCGCACTCGAAAAGCTGGTGCCATTCTTCAGGATGCATCTGAGTGCCACGGCAACAGCGCGCCAGACGATGGCTGCGGAATAGGGCTACTCGGCGATAACGAAGCCGCACCCTTCATTGGAAAACGGTATGATGCGGGTGGCGCGGGTGTGCGCCGCTCGCGCCTTAAGAGGGCAGGAAGCACACAAATGACCAATCTTCTCATCCTTGGAGCAGGCGGCCAGATCGCTCGCCACGTCATCGCCGCGCTCGCTGGCGACAATCGGATCGCTATGACGCTCTTTCTCCGCGACGCGCGCAGGATGTCGAAAACGCCATCAAATGCAAATGTCATTCAAGGCAATGTTCTCGATCGCGCCGACCTCGATGCAGTGATGGCTGGTCAGGATTCCGTCTACGCCAACCTGACAGGCGAAGACCTCGACGATCAGGCACTAAACATTGCCGCATCGATGCAAGCGGTCGGGGTCAAGCGCCTCATCTTCGTGCTGTCGCTCGGCATCTACGACGAAGTACCGGGCAAGTTCGGCGAATGGAACCGTCGTACGATCGGGGAAGACTTGAAGCCGTTCCGGCGCGCCGCCGATATTATCGAGGCGTCCGGTCTCGACTACACCATGATCCGGCCGGCCTGGCTGACGGACACGGATGAGATAGACTACGAGACGACCGTAAAAGGCGAGCCCTTCAAGGGCACTGTCGTGTCGCGCAAAAGCGTTGGCGATTTGATTGAGAGGATCGTCCGATCACCCGATACACAGGTCCACGCCAACATTGGCGTCAACAAGCCTGGTACGGATGGCGACAAGCCGTATTTTATGTAGCCTGCCGTAGTTTGATAGCCCATCGGCGCCTTCGGCTTTATTGCAAAGCCCGATAACGACCGCTCAACGTTCCGACAGTTCGCACTATTCCGGAGTAAGGCGAGATCGTCAGCTCGCTCTAATTCTCAATAAAGAAGCGCCGATTGTACAACAGATCTAATGTGAAATTCGTGGCTCCACTAAAGGGAGCACTGAAATGGAACCATTAGACCAAACTACCAGCCTCGATCCTTATTTTGGCTCTTTCGAGGAAAGCCTCTTCGCCAGGAACTACAAGCCTGCCACGCTGCAAAATTATCGTAATCTGTTGCGGCGGTTGGGCCGCTTGATTGATGGCGAGGGCATTGCGCCCTCGGCATTGACGGCCGAACTTGCCGTCGAACTGGGGCGGAGAGTACCCACGTCACCCAAGGCCCAGATCAAGGTTCCCAACCTTGCAAAGCTGTTTGTCCAGCACCTGATCGAAATCGGCGTGGCGACACGCCCGCCACTCACTGCTGCCCAAGCCGAACGCCATGAGCTCCTCGGTAGCCTTGAGCTTTACCTTCTTCGGCAGCGCGGTCTCAGCCCACGATCGGTCAAACATGTTCTGGGGTTCGCTGTCCGGTTCCTGGCTCATCGCTTCGGAGACACCATGCTGGATCTTGCTGCGCTAAGCGCTCGGGACGTCATTGCATTCATGGAGCATGTTGTCGCTCGCAAGACGCCCTACCGCGACAAGACTTTGTCCACGCATCTGCGCTGCTTCTTCCAATATCTGTTCGCTCAGGGGCTCACCACCACCAACCTCTCCCTCTGCGTGCCTAGGGTGCACAAGCCCTGGGGTGAGAGGCTTCCGCGATATCTGTCGCCCGATGAAGTGGAGGCCGTTCTGGCATCGGTCGCGACCCATCCGCGGCGAGGCGCCCGTGACTACGCGATGCTGCTGTTGATGGCGAGGCTCGGCATTCGCGCACCGGAGGTCATGGCGATCCAGCTCGATGACATCGACTGGCGGGCCGGCGAGCTTCTGGTTCGCGGAAAAGGTCAACGTCATGACCGTTTGCCAATCCCGCCAGACGTCGGCGAAGCAATCAGCAGGTATTTGCGCGAGGAGCGCACGTCAACGACAACCCGCACGCTGTTCGTGAGTCATCGGGCACCAAATCGTCCGTTCAAGGATAGTCAGATCATCAACTCGATTTTGCGGGAGGCGTTCGCGATAACCGGGGTGAAACCGTCGACACCCTATGTCGGATCGCATGTTCTGCGTCACAGCCTCGCGACAAACCTGGTTCGCGCCGGTGCCTCCCTAGAGGAGATCGGCGATCTGTTGCGGCATCGATCGCGTGCAACAACGATGATCTATGCGAAGCTCGACACGGATGGATTGCGTACTATTGCTCAGCCTTGGCCAATTGCGGAGGCAGCACAATGAGCTTCCTTGCCGAACAGAATCGCTACATCAGCATCAGAAGGCGGCTGGGCGCCGACTTGAGTACAGACGAACGCATTTTACGTCGCTTTACCTCCTTCGCTGACAATACCGGCGCGGAATACGTCGATACCAGATTGATCATGCGCTGGCTCGAAAGCCTCCCCTCTGCCAGTGCCGGAACACGGGGCGCTCGCTTCCGAGTCGCTCGTCAATTTGCGCTCTGGCTGCACGGGATGGATCCGCGGCACGAGGTTCCGCCGCAAGGTTTGGTGCCTGCTTACGTCCAACGGGCCCATCCACACATCTACAGCGACGCCGAAATCATCACGATTGTCGAGCATGCCCGCATGTTACCGTCGGTCTATGGCATGCGCGGTCTCACCTCTTCGACGCTCTTCGGCCTGATCGCCGCGACCGGACTTCGGATTAACGAAGCGCTGGGCCTCGACCAGTCTGATCTTGATGTCGAGACCGGCGTCCTTCGTGTCCGCTTCGGAAAGCTTGGAAAGGAGCGGCTTTTGCCGCTCGATCAAACCGTCGTGCACCAACTCGAGATTTATAGGCGTGAACGGGATCGGCTAATGGGGCACCGATCCGAGCCCATGTTTGTCACGTGCGATGGCCATCGTCTCGGCGATTGCGGCGCGCGTTACAACTTCGCGCTCGTCTGCCAGCAGATCGGTTTGAGGCCGAGGCAGGATAACAAGCGCCATGGGCGCGGGCCACGCATCCACGACCTTCGCCACACCTTCGCGGTTCGGACGCTGCTGAACTGGTATCGTTCCGGCCAAGATGTAGGGCGCGAGATGATCAAACTCACGACCTGGCTTGGACACGCGAGTCCGGCCAATACCTATTGGTATCTGGAAGCGGTCCCGGAATTGCTGGAGTTGGCTTCCGCTCGAATTACGGGTGCGGCAGAGGAAGAGCAATGAAGGCGACCAACTTCCCTGCGCTCATCCAGCGCTTCTTCACTGACCGGCTCTGCACACAGATGGAGGCAAGCCCCCACACCATCGCCGGTTATCGGGACACATTCCGGCTGCTGATACGATACGCTGGCTCGCGACGTAGAAAGCCGTCCACGAAGCTGACGATCGAAGATCTCGACGCCGATCTTGTCGCCGACTTCCTGACGCATGTTGAAACGGTGCGCGGTAACACGGCACGAACCCGCAATACGCGTCTTGCCGCCATTCGCTCTTTCTTTCGATACGTCGCGATGGCCGATCCGTCCTGGCTTCTTCACTGCCAGCGCATTCTATCTATGCCGAGCAAGCGATACGTAAAGCGAAGTGTGACGTTCCTCGACGCAGGGGAGATAGCGGCGCTGCTGGCTGCGCCAGATCGAACTATGTGGGTGGGCCGGCGAGATCACGCCCTGCTGTTGCTCGCGTTGCAGACGGGATTGCGGGCCTCCGAGTTGATCAATCTGCGCTGCAAAGACGTGGTCCTTGGGGCAGGCGCCCACATCCGTTGCGTCGGGAAAGGGCGAAAGGAACGCAGTACGCCTCTCCGTCGCGATTCGGCAAAGCTGATCCAGGATTGGATTGGGGAGCGTCGTGACAGCGACAGTCCCCTGTTCACCTCGATACGGGGCGAGCGGCTTAGCCGTGATGCGCTCGAACATCTGGTGCGCAAGCATTGCCTCACCGCATCCCGAGCGTGTCCGAGCCTCGCGAGCAAGCGCGTAACGCCGCACACATTGCGGCACAGCACAGCGATGGAGTTGCTCCATCATGGGGTCGACCAGTCTGTGATCGCGCTCTGGCTCGGGCATGAATCCGTGGAGACGACACAGATTTATATCCACGCCGACATGCGGTTGAAAGAGAAGGCGCTTTCCCAAGTCGCAAGACCGGAAGCCCATCCTGGGCGGTATCGTCCCAACGACGAACTGCTCGCGTTCCTTGAATCGCTCTGATTATGCCGAACGCCGCATGGCTGAGGGGGCGGGACCCCGCTCTGAAAATCGGCCATGCGGCATAATCTGGCTTACGGCATAATGGGTCGCCTCATGGCTTAAGACGGCCGTGTACCCGGCAGCATCGCGGAAGGCCTCGAAGGGCGGCATCTGGATGTAGTCCATAACCGGAGAATAGTAGGCTTGATTGCCGCCGTGCCGGATGACTGCCCCCGTATTGCGGAAGAAGTGATCGGGCATCGTAACGTTAATCGGTCAGCGATTTACCTGTGCGATTTTTCGGCATGACCCAAGCCACTCGTGATACCCTCTATCGTCGTCACCGGTTCCCATCTGAAGTCATTGCTCACGCCGTCTGGCTCTATCTCCGTTTCCCGCTCAGTTTGCGGATGGTCGAAGATTTGCTGGCCGCGCGTGGGATCAATGTCTCGCACCAGACCGTGCGCCTTTGGGTCGAGAAATTTGGTCGGCACTTTGCCAATGAAATCCGGCGGCGTTCCGCCGGTCGGCTTGGCGACAAATGGTATCTTGATGAGGTCGTAATTTCCATTGGCGGCAAGAAACATTGGCTGTGGCGGGCAGTCGATCAGGATGGCTTCGTCCTCGATGTGCTAGTGCAGAGCCGCCGCAATACCAAGGCCGCTAAACGCCTGATGCGAAAGCTTCTTAAAGGACAGGGACGATCACCTCGAGTGATGATCACCGACAAGCTGCGATCTTACGGCGCGGCAAAGCGCGACATCATGCCAGGCGTCGAACATCGATCCCACAAAGGGCTGAACAACCGGGCCGAGAATTCCCATCAACCGATCCGGCGGCGAGAACGGATCATGAAGGGGTTTAAGTCGCCCCGACATCTCCAGCGTTTTGTGTCCATGCATGACCCGGTTGCCAATCTCTTTTATATTCCCCGCCACGATATTCCATCCGACCATCACCGTGAGCTGCGAACAGCAGCCACACAGATGTGGAATGAAATCGCACGCCTGCAGACCGTATAAGCGAAAGCGAAGCGCCCTTTTTTCGGCTGGAGCACGTTAACTCTACAGTGCCCGCCAGCGCGCTCACCATGATCACCGGCACATTGACCTTCATCTCGCGAAGGCGCCTGACGAGCTCGATGCCGTCAAGCTTCGGCAGAAGTCGGTCCACCACCAGCCCGTCGTAAATCAGCTCCATTGCAAGTACGAGGCCGAGTTCGCCATCGCCCGCGACATCAACGACATGCCCGGATTCGGAGAGGCCTCGCTTCAGATAGGCCGCACTTCGGTCATCATCTTCAACTACCAGCAGGCGCATTCAATCCTCGTTGAAGACAGCACGTCGTTCCAAGCGCTCGCGAAGATGAAATTGATTTCATGTTCAGGCGAACGAATATTCAACATTGATTATCTAGATATTGCGCGGAAACTAGTCAGCATTCTTGGAGGAAATGTGTCGAAGATACTCGTGGTCGAGGACGACCTGGGGACAGCGTCGGAAATCGAGGCGGCACTTGTGGACCACGGCTGCACCGTTACACAGTCGGCCGATGGTCGCGATGGGCTGGTCAAGGCGATTTCCGGCACATTTGACGCCATCGTGCTCGATCGCATGCTGCCCGGCACCCTTGATGGGCTCGCAATGCTCTCTGCCTTGCGGGCAGCTTCGGTACAAACCCCGGTCCTGATTTTGAGCGCGCTTTCAGCGGTTGACGAACGGGTACGCGGTCTCAAGGCTGGAGGCGACGACTATCTGACGAAGCCATTTGAAGCGCTCGAGCTGACGGCGCGGCTGGATGTCCTCATGCGCCGGCGAACCAACACGGCTCAGGAGACGGTTCTCAAAGTCGGCGATCTTGAAATCAATCTCCTGACGCATACCGCCAGCCGGGCGGGTACCGCAATCGATCTTCTACCACGGGAATATCAGTTGCTTGAATATCTCGCCCGGCACTCAGGTCAGATCGTTACTCGCACGATGATGTTCGAAGAAGTCTGGCACTACCGCTACGGCGAGGCGACGAATGTCATCGACGTGCATATCAGCAAGCTTCGTAAGAAGCTGGATCTGCCTGGGCTTGCGCCCCTGATCCGAACGCTTCGTGGCTCAGGTTATGTTCTCGATGCGACTGATTGAACTTTTCAGGACGAGCGGCTTCCGATTGGCGGTTGCCTTCCTGCTTGTGTTCGGCGCGGCGGCAAGTGCGCTGTTTCTGTTCGTCGATTGGCAGATGCAGAGCTTTCTCGACCAGAGAAGCGATGAATGGCTTACGCGCGAAATGCAGTCGCTTCAAAGCCTACCCGCCAACGAGATCGTTTCACGCCTATCCGCCCGAAGCCGGGATTTGACGACCACCGAACGGCCCTTTTCGCTCTTCGACCAAAGCGGCAAGCTTGTTGCAGGAGTCCCCCTGGCCTTTCCAGAACGACCTATTTTTGTACACTCCCTTCGATTTCGCCGACCGCAGCGCCGCAAAGAAAGATCATTACAGAGGATTGCTGCATCGCCGTGCAGACGGCAGCTCCATTCTCATCGCGCAAAGTCTCCATGAGCAGCGCGAATTTCGCGAACGCCTCGAAAACGCGACGCTGTTCGCATCGCTCACAACCGCGATATTGGGACTTGCAGGCGCAATTGCTGTCGGCTTCGGCGCGGTTCGTCGGCTGGACGCAATGTCCGATGCGGCCGCGCAAATCATGAAGGGAGACCTCAAACAGCGACTGCCGACAGGCCGCGCTGGCGGCGACATCGATCGCCTCGCCAAAGTGGTCAATGAAATGCTCGACGAAATCGAGCGCCTGATGCAAGAAGTCAAGGGCGTTTGCGACAATATCGCCCACGATATGCGCACCCCGCTCACCCGCCTACTGGGCAGTCTTGAGCGTGCACGTCGGCGCGCGACCAATATCGATGAATATCACGGCTATATCGATGAAGCGCTTGACGAAATACGCGGCATCCATAAGACGTTTGGTGCGCTTTTGCGAATCTCGGAGGTAGAAGACGGGCTGAGGCGGTCTGGCTTCATAGACATCGATCTGAAAGCAGTTGCAAGCGATGCGGTTGAGTTCTTCGAGCCTGCCGCCGATGAAGCCGGTATCATTCTTTCGTACCAATCGAGCACCGACGAGCCAGCCATCATTTCTGGTGATCCCAACCTCATTTTCGAAGCGATAGCCAACTTGATCGACAACGCGATCAAGTTCACGCCAAAGGGCGGACTAGCGCTCGTTAAGGTCGAAGGCGATGGCCACCATGTGTCCGTCACGGTGGAGGACACCGGCATAGGAATCCGCTCAGAGGATGCCGACGCCGTGCTCCGCCGTTTCTATAGAGCCGAGAAGAGCCGGCATACTCCCGGCAATGGCCTGGGCCTCAGTCTCGTCTCGGCAATTGCAAGACTGCATGGCATGCATCTTGAAATCACCTCTCCAAAGATCGGTACGCGCATTCGCCTTGTAACGGCTCCGGCCGCGTCGATCGCGGGACAACGTGCGGGCAAATCATATTCACTGAGAATGTGAGGCATCCCGCCTGAAGGGAAAGGCCGGCATTGTTCTCGCGCTGTCCGGTCTCCTGGCCACTCAGCATTCCGGGGTCTGTTCATCCGCAAATCGTGCACGCTTCATTACGGCCGGCCACCTCCGGATAGGCATTTGCGATCTGCCGCTCAGCGTGCATTCGTCTTTCGACGATTTTTCCGACAGAATAGGGCAAGGCTGCGCCGCGCTTGGGCGAACGTCGCGACTAGGCGTAGCCTGAGGAAACACAGCCGGGACGTTCGCATGAGCGCGCGCGCGATTTCTAGCCCAGCCCGGAACGGCAAGACGCTCGCATAGCGCCATCGCGACAGATGAAAGCTTCCGCGATTGCCCTGTATCTGCGATGGCACGTGGAGATCCTGACTGATCGGTAGGGGGTAAACGAAAGCGGATTTGAGCCCGGCTAGGAATTCGAGATCGAATGCAAGGTCGAAGGGAAGCCGCATCGGTAGCAATGCGTTGAGGAACCATCGCGCCGCTGCACGGTTGATCAGATACGCGCCTGAGCCCTTTTCTCTGGTGAGAGCGATCGCAAGGCAGCGGTGGCCATCCAGGGCACGGAAGGCGTATTTCCTGCCGCTGCTGACCGTCGACAGGCGCAGAATGTCCCAATCGCTTTCCGCCCGGATCGCACCTTCCAGAATGTTGATGAGATCGAAGGGAAGCTTGAGGTCGTCCTCCAATATGAGGGAGAAGGCATTTTCCGTTTCGAGAAATCGGCGGGCGCATTCGATATGGCTGAGATAGCAGCCGATCTCTGCGGGGTTGGGTTTCCTGCCGTGGAGAACGCGGTATCCAATCTCGTCGAATTCTCTGATGGGTAAAACGATCGCCCGCCCCTCGATTGCCGTCACTCGCTCGAACGGGATCTCAAGGCGATCAAGCATCTCCCGCATGTGCGACATGCGGTCGACGGCGCGATCGAGATTGATGACGAAAACCTTCAGGGATAGACGCGCAAGGTCTGTTTCGGGCATGGTCTCGGCTCTACGGGATTTTTCCATGATTGCGGCAAGCGAGAGCGGCTCCGGAAGCCTGCGCCGAAACAGCACCTCCGATGGTGAATTATCGAGGCAGCAGCGACGAAGTTTCCCACTCTTGAGACACTGCCCGATCGCCTTTTAAGGCATGGGGTGAATTTGCGACTGGTCGATTACATGAAACGTGCCTGCCCTGCCAAACCCGCGTTAACGCTCTTCTCGGGCAACCGTAAGCCTCTCGCGCTGGCCGGGCTTTCCGAATTTTCCATCCTCGTTGATTTCAGCGAGTTCCTCGCCTTCGCCCCGCACGCTCATGAAGGCGACGATCGTCACGATCGCAGCAAGGAAAATTGCGCTTGTCACGATAGTGCCCAGGCCCAGGCCACCATATTGCGCTGGCTGAGACATCAGGTCGCCGAACGAGGCACCAAGGGGTCTGGTCAAAATATAGACCAGCCAGAAGCCAAGGATCGGATCGAGACCGAGGAAGAAGTAGCCGATTGCGAGCGAGGCGATGATCATCCCAAACAAGATGCCGGTAGCCAGGTATCCGAGCGCGAATTTCTCCGCCACCAGATCGCCCGCAGCCGTGCCGAGCGCGAAGGTGAACAGGATAGCGAGCCAATAAAAGGCCTCACGCCGCACAGTGAATATCGAGTGGATCGAAAGCGTCCGCTCCGCTTGAAACCACAGCAAGAACGTCAGCGCCAGGACGACCGAGAACGCTATCGTCGTAGCCAGCAGCGGCACATGGAAATTGTCGACTAGGTTGTCGGTGATCAACGTACCAACGATGCTGATCAGCACTACGGAAAGCCAGTAGGCAGCGGGAACATATTTCTTCTGCGCAAACTGCCATACCAATGCGACGGCCAGAATAGCGGACATAACCAGCGATGTCGCCGTGAGCCCTAGACCCATTCGCACGTTGAGATAGTCGGCCGCCGTTTCACCCATCGTAACGGCCATCAGCTTAATAAGCCAGAAATCGGCCGTGACGCGGGGAACACGATTATAAACGACAGCCTTGGCAATCGGTGCAGACATCACGAGTCTCCTTGAACGAGCGTTGAACGTCCCATTGGGCAATTCTGACGTGAGGTAACGCGATCCGACGCTGCCTATCGAGCAGGCTGGGCCGGATTGTTGAGAACCGCCATGAGGGCTGCGAGCGTTTTGTTGACTTTATCAACCGACGGAGGGGATTGACGCAGCGCCTTCAGCGCCGCGTCGGAGGCAGTGTCAATGTTGTTCCAGTCGTTCGGGTTTATCGGACGGATCGCGGTCTCGGCCTGGTCCCAGGCCGTCTCATAGTCGGTAATGCGCTTTGCGGCGGCCGACAGATCTCCCTTGGAAGCGAGGGTCTGAACGTCGGCGACGATGGCTTTGAACGATGATAGATCGCCTAGATTCGCCGCTTTGGCGGGCGCATTGTTGGCGTAGAGTTCAAAACTCGTGAAGGCCGCTACCGGGGCGGCAATGAGCGCGATGACAAGAAAGATCTGTCTCATCAGTGGATTCCCCCGAATTTAGTCTTGCAAGGAAGGCGTCACTTCAATGTCGCCCCGCGCCGGTTGAATGGCGCGACTGCGGTGGCAGCGCGATGTGTTCGCTCTTTTGCCGGCGGCGTTCGGCTGGCCTGTTCTGACTACGCGGGTTTAATTAGCTGAGAATTAGAGCGGATGCTGACGTAACACCGATAGTAATCAACCGTGTGCGGCGGCCGGGTAATGCCACCGGCCGCCGCAATGTTCATTTTTGCGGAACGAGACGCGAGACAACCGCCTTACCACCCTTATCCACATAGGTTAGCTGGACCTTCTCACCGACGCGGAGTTTGGTGTCTTCGATCCCTTCGGGCAGGACGTAAGTCTTGCCGTCCGACAGCGTGATCGTATCGGCATTCTTGCTGATTGCAGTGATCGTGCCGGACGCCTGGGCAGCGAATGCCGTACTGATCGGCGCCAGCACCAATATCGCGACTATAAGCATTTGCGTTTTCATTCTCGTTTTCCTTTCATGGTTTCAGCCCCATCTCTGCAAACTTTCACAATGGCAGCATGGTCTTGCTAAGCAACGCCCGTCCTCATTCACCTCTAAGCTTCTCGGTGACGTGTTCAAGGCTGCGCATCGCTTCGCCCGTCGCGGCCAGCAAAGCCGCGCCGGCGGCCGTCACGATGAGGGCAGCGAGATAGAGCCAAGGCACGGAAAGCACATCGGGCGGCGGGTCGAACACGCCGGTCAGCAGCTTGACGAGCACATAGGCAATCAGGGCGCCAACCAGGAGACCCAGGACCATGCCGCTACCGATGACCAGTGCGGCCTCGCTCCAAACGAACGCACCGAGTTGTTTTGGTCGGGCCCCGAGCGCGACGAGGACTGCGAAGGAGCGCTCGCGGTCGGCAAAGCCGAGGCCAAGCACCAATCCGCTCGAGGCGGCCAGCATGACCAACGCGAAGATCAGCTCAAGCCTTGTCAAACCGGCGAGATCAACCGCGGTGAGGCTCGACCCGATCAAGGCAACCGCATCACCGATCTGACTGACCTTGAGCCCAGGAAGACCCGCAGTCGCGCTTTGGGCGGCCCGTGCGATCCGGGCCGGATCGCCGTTAGTCCTAATAAGAACGATCTCACTTTCCGCGGAACCTGTCTGCTGCGCAATATAAGCGGCGTTGGCAACCAGAAACGAATCCTTGGGTGCAGTCGGGAATTCGCGCACCACGCCGACAATGTGGAAGGACACGACATGATATTGGTGGTCGGCCGTGTTTTGCAGGCGAAGATTGATGCCGTCGCCGCGACTGAGCTGATAGTCGTTCACAGTTTCCTGCGATACCAGCACGCCGTCCGGCGTTTGTGCGAGGTCGGTGAGTGTCGCCGTGGCGTCGCCATTGGCAAAATAGGCGTCGGACATCGCCGTGGCTGTCCCGATGCGCATCGGATCGATGCCGTAGAGATCCTGAAGGTCGGTTCCGACGTAAGCGTATCGATGTTGCATCGGCTGGGCCGCCGCGACGCCCGGCAGCTTGGAAAGACGCTCGAGCGCCTGGGATGCGGGCGTGGCGGATGTGCCTGTGACGGTGATGTCAGCCCCGTTGGTCAGTTCAGCGTCAACCCGGGCCTGAGCTTCGTAGGTGGCGTTGAAAATCGCGGTCGATGCGGCGAAGGCAAAGGCAAGCGCAGCCAGGCCGATGCCAGCAGTCAGTCGCGGACCTTGCCGTCCAATTGTTGCGGCCACCACATCCGCGAGACGACCGGCGACGGGCCGCAAGCCCTTGGCGATCACCGGCCGGCCTTGCTGCAGCACTGCCCCAACGAGCCGCATGGCCGATAGCGCCAAGCCAGTCCAGAGCAGCAAAGGGGCGAGGAAGGCGGTGTAGTCGACCGCAGCCGCTGCCACACCTTCCGGCGCAAGAACAACCAGGTATCCGCTGGCTGCCGAACGCCAGTAGAGCGTCGCAGCGAGCACCAGTAACACCAGGTCGAGATAGAAGCGGGCCCAAAGCGGTGCGCGATCATTACCGATTGGCCGCCGCGCGGCCACAACGGTCGAACCGCGGGTATCGCGCCACGCGGGGATCAGGATCGCTGCGTGCGAAAGCGCGATCCCGGCCACCGCCACAGCGCTGAGCAAAGGAGCAGCTGCGGCCCGCAAGAGCACCATCCCGAGGATGAAATGCGCGGCAAGAGCAGCAAGCAGAATACCGAGGATCGCACCCCCGACACCCGCAACTGCTGCTTCAGCGGTAGCCAGGCGAAGAACTGTATCGACCGTTGCCCCCCGCAAGCGCAGCAACGTCTGGTCGCGCCGGCGTTTGTCCCGTCCCGCTCCAGCTACGGCAAGCGTCAGCAGGATGGCGAGGATGGCCCCAGGCGCGCCGAGGAACAGGAAAATCAGCCGCGCATAGAGGGCATCCTCGCGGACTGCCTCCAATCGAGCTGCCAGGTTGTTTGCAAGCAGCGCGGTTCCAACGGCGCGAGCCTCGAAATTGTGGCCGCGCTCAGTTGCCCAGATGCCCGCTGCAACCGGGTCGGAGGATAAATCATGATGATCGAGCTTGACGTGAAACTCGGTGCGAATGGTATCGGGCCGGCTGGCGTCTTGCTGCTCAAACACCTGCTGCCACTGAGACATCGGCAATAGCAGAACGTTGTCGGGCGGGGCTTGCGGTGCGGCGCCAGCCGCAACACCAATTGCCTGAAACATCGCATCGGCGTTCGGTAAATCGACGATGCCGGCCGATCGTCACGCTGACATCAGGTGCTTGGTGACGGTGGATGACAACCTCATCCCCCACCGCGACATGCAGGTTGGCGGCAGTCTGCTGTGCTATCAGGTTGCCATCGACCGACCCGACCAGCCGTCGGACTTGTCCGGGGAATTGGTCGAAATAGCCCGGTCCAATCCCAAGCACCGTGCCGCCACCCGTGGTCTGCACGGTGCCTCCCGTGTTCGCCTCAAAGCTTGGTATGTCGGCATAGTTGATCAACTGCACGGCAGTGACCGGCGCGGCCGAGCGGATCGCAGCCTCGACTGCACCATGATCTGTCCCCGGCAGCGCCTGGACTTGCCAGTCGACGGACACTTGGGCGACCGACCGTGCCGTCATCTCAGTCGCACTGGATTTTAAAAAGGCGCCGAGGCACGCGATGAAGGCGACTGTCAGCGCTACACCGCCGATGGTGCCGACGAGGCGGCCGGAACGGGTTCGGATAAGTCCGAGCAACCAATGCCCGTACATGTGGACCTCCCAATCATGCTCTCTATTCTGCCGTGACGCATCCGCCAAACTTGGTTCATCTTTGCCGCCACACGCTCGTCATGCGTTGCGATGATGATGGCACTTCCGGTTTGCCGCCCCCAGGCAAGCAGGCGGTCGACCAATATTGCACCGCCGGCTTGATCGAGTTGGCCCGTCGGCTCGTCGGCGACAATCAATTCTGGATTGGTCACAATGGCTCTAGCGACGGCGATCCTTTCAGCCTGGCCGCCGGAGAGTTGCTCGGGAAGCTTCTGCGCAAGGAGCTCGACCCCAAAAGTGGCAAGCGCTGTCAGGGCGCGAGCGCGGGCGTCGGAACCGTTACCGAGAAGGATCGGCAGCTCGACGTTCTCGACGGCGGTGAGCGCGGGCATCAGGTTCGCGGATTGGAAAACGACGCCGATCCGCTCCGGGCGCAATGTGTCGGACGAACCAAGCCCAGGCCACTCCACTCGTCCTGAGCTCGGGATGTCCAGTCCCGCGATCAGGTTCAAAAGCGTCGTCTTTCCACAGCCAGACGGTCCCATGATGGCGATGTTTTCGCCGGCGCTAATCCTGAAAGAGCAGCCTTTAACGGCTGACACGACGCCTCGCTCACGCTGGAAGCTGCGCCAAAGGTCGTCGACGGCCACAAGTAAAGCTCTAGCCATGCACAATGCCTCCATCACGGATGTCGACAATGCGATCGGCCCGTGCGGCAAGCGCGGGGCTGTGCGTGACGATCAGGATGGCGGCACCGCTGCGGCAAGTTGCCATTAGACGATCCATGACGAGTTGTTCCGTCGCCGCATCGACCTCGGCAGTGGGCTCATCGCAAAGCAGGATCAACGGTTTTGCGGCAAGCGCCACGGCCAGGCCAGCGCGCGCCGCCTCACCGCCTGAAAGGTGCGCGGGCAAGACATCCGCCAGACCATCAAGGCCCAGGCTGTCGAGAAGGCTATCGATCTCATCCGATCGTCCGTGGCCGGAGATCTCCATCTGTAGACGGATGTTGCCTCGTACCGTCAGATGATCGAAAAGATTTCCCGACTGCATCAGCATGCCAAAATGGCGCGCCCTAAGCCGAGCCCGCTCCGGCTCGGGGCGCCGGGTCATGCGCTCGCCCAGGACAGACACCACGCCGCCGTCCGGCTCGTCGAGCCCGGCAAGACAGGCAAGCAGCGTCGATTTCCCGCTGCCCGACGGGCCTCTCAAAGCGGTGAATTCTCCGGCATCGAGCGCGAGGGCAACCCCACGCAAAGCCACGACTTCGTCGTCACCTGCATGATAGAAGCGATAAAGCTCGGCCGCCTCCAGTACGCTCATGTGGTCATCTCCACTGCAAAGAGTTGGAGATCCACTGCCACTGGTCGACATTGTCTGCACCGGCCGGTGCGGCGAGATCGAGCGTGACCGTCTTGCCATCCTTGAACAGAATGAAGCGCTCGTGCTCGAGCCTGATCTGCTTGTTCGTCACCGGATTTGCCACGGAATTCGACACATAACTGATGCGAACGGCCGGCCCCGCTGCAAGCTTTACATTCTTGACGGCAGTGACTTTGACTGCGTGCCCCGCCGCTTTGAGGTCCGGGATTTCGTGTGCATTGGCTGAGGACGCTGTTGGAGCAGCACTCGCGGCGCCAAGGGTAGCATCTATCTCATCGTATTTATCGGAGAACCGAACGCCATGGTCGATCTCGGCGCGTGACCATCCTTCTGGCACCTTCAGAGCATATCCGTCAGGAGAGGTGTAGGTGATGAAGACCTGATTGTCCGGAATGTCACCCGGCGGGGTCGTCTCCGGCGCGGCGAGCTTCTCCTGTGCCAAAGCGGGAGGAAACGCGCCGGATGACATCATGAGCAGCAAGGCTATTGCGGCGGATATTCGATAGCGGACAGTCATGATTGAGCGCTCCTCTGCGGATTTGAGCAGGCATGTGACGCCAGCAGAATTAGGAGGGTCTTAGATGATCAGCCGTCGTGGAGTAGGCTTAAACCAAATCTGTCCAGGTGGATGCGTTTAGGTTACTTTGAAGCATGCGTGTTCTTGTGATTGAAGATGATGTCATGCTCGGCCGGGCTCTCGTACGAGCGCTCGACGATGCAGGCATGTCGGTGGACTGGGTGCGGGATGGCCACCTGGGGCATGAAGCCGTCACGGTTGGCGGGCATGGCCTTGTGCTGCTTGACCTCGGCTTGCCGGGCCGTTCCGGCCTTGAAATTCTTAGCTCGCTGCGGGCAGTTGGAGACAAGAGGCCAATTCTGGTGATCACCGCCCGTGACGAACTCGACGATCGCATCACAGGGCTGGACCTTGGTGCCGACGACTACCTGGTGAAGCCGTTCGAGGTTAAAGAACTACTCGCACGCATGCGCGCTGTCTTGCGCCGCCACGGAGGTCAGGCGATTTCGATCCTCTACACGAGCGAAATCGAGCTCGACCTATCTAGCCATGAGGTGAAATATCGTGGGTGCGGCGAAGTATTGCCAGCGCGCGAATTTGCCCTGCTTCAGGCATTGCTGGAGCGTCCCGGAACTATTCTTTCTCGCACCCAACTTGAGGAAAGGCTCTATGGTTGGGGTGAGGAGGTGGAAAGCAACGCCATCGACGTCCTCATCCATTACGTCCGACGCAAGTTCGACAAGGACATCATACGCAACGTCCGAGGGGCAGGCTGGATGGTCCCCAAGTGATAAACACCATATCGATCCGACGCACTGCTTTCTTTTGGCTTGCTGGCTTGATGGCGACCATCGGCGCCTGCGCGGCGACAACGTCATACTTCCTCGCTCGGAACGAGGCATCCGACTTCCTTGACAACCAGCTTCGGCAGATCGCCCTTTATGTCGGGGATACGCGTTCATCACCCGTAACAGGGCCAGACAGCGGTGCACCGCACGATCCCGAAGACGACTTCGTCATCCAGGTCTGGGATGCGGCCGGAAGCACGTTGCGGCAATCGCATCCTACCATTGGTATTCCCCGCCAATCGGCGACCGGATTTGCTGACGCTTCGACCGGTAGTGGCAGTTGGCGCGTCTACACGTTGGTCGCACCGGATCGAACTGTTCAGGTTTCCCAGGATATGAGCGTCCGGGAGGAACTGGCGGCTAGTGCAGCGCTCCAGGCGGCACTTCCGATCATCGTTCTCATTCCGTTGTCTTTGCTGACGCTGAGCTGGATCATCGATCGGATCATGGCCCGGCTCAATCGCCTCGCCACCGCGGTCGCCTCCCGAGACACGACGGTGGACAGCCCCGTTCCGACCGACGACGTTCCCGCCGAAGTCATTCCCTTCGTAAGTTCGATCAATCTGTTGCTCGCCCGGCTCCGCGCATTGCTGGAGAAACAGCGGCGGTTTATTTCCGATGCGGCCCACGAATTGCGCACACCGCTCTCGGCGCTGCAAATTCAAATCGACAACCTTAGGCACGACGACCGGGATGGCCGATTTTCCGAGCGCTTGACCGAGCTCGAAGCTGGGATCCGCAGGGCCACCAGCCTCGTGAGCAAGCTGTTGCGCCTCGCGCGCTACGACGCCCACGAGACCGCGCCCCCGCCGCAACCGATCGACCTCGTGCAGCTTGCGCTTGACACCATTGCGCGCCTGACCCCGCTCGCCGAGAGCCGAGGGATCGACCTTGGCATCACGCGCCGGGACAAGGCCGTCACGATCGGTGCTCTAGCTGATTTTGAGATTATCCTCGACAATCTGGTCGAGAACGCCGTGCGGTACACGCCACCGAATGGAACCGTCGATGTCGCGGTGGCCGTAGCCGGGCGCGAGGCACGGATCGAGGTCCGCGACACAGGTCCGGGCATCGCGGAGGAAGAGATGCCACGCGTCTTTGAACGGTTCTTCAGGTCAAGGCCCCAGGATAGCGAGGGGAGCGGCTTAGGGCTGGCGATCGCGAAAGCCGCAGCAGAAAGGCAAGGAGCGCGGCTCACACTCGCCATGCGCGAGGACAGGCCTGGCCTTCTTGCGGGCCTCGTTGTACGAATGGCCCCAATTAGGGCTTAGCTTGCGTTCGGGGCCAACAAAATCAAAGGGGGCGGAGCCTAGTCGAAAGCTATATCTGGCCTGCCTGACGAGGGCGTTGGTTGGGTCGCGCTTATCGAGTCCAGGCCCTTGAGTGAGTTGACAGCACTTTCTGAGGGACTTCGCGATATCCCTCTGCTCTGCGAACTTTTGCTTAACGCAAGATTCCGCCCCCCTTCCGCAAACGACCCTCTATAGCCAAAAATGAGATCTGTATGATGTGATAGGAATCGAACCCTTGTTTTCGCGTCGCATTCCACATTATCAATGACTTAGGCATCCGATCTGGCATAGCCAGATTTATGGAACAGAAAGCAAAGTAGATTCCGCGCCGACTCGTGTACCTGCAAGTGTGGCATGTAGCCGCAAGTCGAAGCGGTTCCTCCGCTTGGCGATCGCTCGCGTGCAGCTCGCTCCAGCCGTAGTCTTGCCGTTGCGGCTAGAAAACCGGTCGAGATGCAATCAGATGATTCAGACGATTTTTATGCCGACATATCCCAAGGATTCACGAGCGCGATACCCATGCCCTCGAAATCCTTAATATTGCGCGTGACCAGCGTCATCCGACGGGTGACGGCTGTCGCCGCAATATAGGCGTCATTGATCGGCTTGGGATTTGGCACATGCCATTTCGCCGCCTGAACAGCCGCCGCCTCATCCAGGGGCAGGATGCGGCCGGAAAACGCCGTGAGAACGGTATTTTCCAGCCAGTTGCGCAGCACCTTTCCGGCGGTGGCATCGTTATGCTCCACCAACCGAACGCCAATCTCCAGTTCGTGCAGGACAACGGAGGAAATGAAGGTCTCGGCCGGATCGACGGTTTCGTTCCAGACCATGACGTTGGGATCAGCCTTGCCGCTCGCGACCTTGCGCAGCTCGGACACGACATTAGTATCGAGCAACAGCATCAGGCCAGATCAACCGGCTGGGCACGTTCCATGCGCTGCGGGAGCGGCAAGTCAACGTCTTCCGCCCCCGGCGCTGCCAACATGTCACCAAGCGTTCGCATTTTGCCTGTAAGCCGCTTGTATTCATCGAACGACAAAAGGACATGCGCAGGCCGACCCCTGTCGGTGATAATGACAGGCCCGTCCTTGGTGGCGCGCTTTGCGCGCCCAAGGTCCTGATTAAGTTCTCGCCCTGAAAGCGTGGTGACGGTCATAGCGAACCTCCAAGAATCGTGGTTACGTAACCACATTTAATCCGCATAGACCGGTATTGCAAGATGGAGCGGTTCGCCGCGCAGCATCCGAACGCCGACTTGAATGTTATCGATCGCGCCAGCGCGACATGAACCGAGTGCTTTCAGCGTTGGTGCATGGATCGTTCATCACGGCTGAAGTACTCGATCCGGACCGTAACAAGCCAACCTTCTGATTATGCCTTTTAAGCACATCGCCTCCCGTCACCATCATATCAGCGAGATGAAGTTCAAGGCCCAAACTAGGTGGAATACGAGGCAGGTCGTCAGCGGCTCGGCAGCCTGACCCTTTGGATGACGCCCGGGCTCTGTCGTCCCGGCAGGCGACGAAGCGGACAACGCCCGGTGGCCAGTCGCGCTATTCCAATTTGACGATCGAGATCGCCTTGACGTTGGGACGGGTGTTCGGCCCGCGTCTTCGTCAGACGGAGGGTTTTGTGATGTGGGTGCTGAACCTGATGGGGCTGGATCTCGCCGTTCCCGATCACACAACCTTGAGCCGGAGGGCACGCAAGTCGCGATTGCTGAAAAGGCGGCGCGATAATCATGGTTATGCCCGCGAGAATGGACCTGTTCATGTCCTCATCGATAGCACGAGGTTGCAGGTCTACGGCGCTGGTCATTGGCTGGAGGAGAAGCATAGTATCAAATTGCGTTGCGCCCTCCTCAATCGAATGCTGGCTTGCGGACGCTCGAAATCCGTCCGCTGCAACTTGATCGCGGAGTGGACAGCGCATCAAAGACGGAAATCCGCCCTCTCTCCGATCGATGCACCAAGGCCTCATGAAGTTGGACCCAAACTGCGAATTTCTTAGAGCCTGACCGAAAAAGAGTTGAGTGAAATCAGTCATTTGTGATTCTGTTTGTTTGCTTAGGACGAACGGAGACCACAATGGGTTGGACTGATTTCACCCGTCGGCAATATGCCCGACGCGCCAGTCGTTATGCAAGTGATCTGACGGACCGGGAATGGGGATTGATCTCGCCTTACCTGCCTGGGCCAAGGCGTTTGGGCAGGCCACGTTGCACCGATCTTCGCGAGGTTGTGAATGCGCTGCTTTATATTGCTTCGACGGGTTGCCAGTGGCGGATGCTGCCAAAAGACTTTCCTCCGTTTACGACAGTTCAGGCCTATTTCTACGAGTGGCGGGCCATGGGCTTATGGAGCCGGATCAACCATCGTCTTGTGATGGAGACGCGCGAGTTGGAAGGTAGGCAAGCCTCGCCGTCTGCTGGCGTGATCGACAGCCAGAGCGTGAGAACCACCGAAAGCGGCGGGATTTCGGGCTATGACGCTGGCAAGAAGATCAAGGGGCGCAAGCGCCACATCATTGTCGACACGCTGGGGCTGATGGTCGGCGTGATGGTGCATGGCGCCGACATTCAGGACCGTGATGGGGGCCCCCGGCCTCCTGAAATCAATCCGCCACCGCTGGCCCTGGCTCCGGCATGTCTTCGCCGATGGTGGCTATGCGGGCGACAAGCTGAAGGGGAGATTGGCGAAGCTCGGCCAGTGGACGATGGAAATCGGCAAGCGTTCCGACAAGGCCGAGGGCTTCACCGTGCTGCCGCGCCGCTGGGTGGTGGAACGGACCTTCGCCTGGCTCGGTCGTTGCCGCAGACTGGCCAAGGATTGGGAGAAAACGGTCGCCTCCGCTGAGGCATGGATCACAATCGCCCACATCCGCATCCTCACGCGGCGGCTCGCAAGATACAGATATTGCCGACGTCTTTTTGAGTCAGCTTCTTAGCCAAGCCCGTGATCGAAGCTATCACGGAGGTTATGTGGGAGCTTGGCGAACGCTTTAACAAGAATCAACTCATGATAAACTTTCGCAAGCATAGCTCTTTCGGTGGGGCGGCACCGAAATAAATCTTTCTCGGCTTGCTTCAACACCTGGAAGAACTCTCGCGCATCGTTTTGACGAAAATTGACCGGCGAAAGCGCCAATTTTCTCCGGTATGGCTGCCCGGTCACATTCTCGAAATAGCGCCTGATCGCCAGCTCAGGAACTTGAAAAAGTAACCATGAGCTGCATGGCTTAATCGCAATACGCGTGCCGTCATGACCGCTAACAATGGCAACGTGATCGGCGGGTATGTGCAAAAGAGCCTGCATCTCTGCACTCTCAACTTCGATTTCCCCGCAAAGCACGAATAGTATATTTACTTGTTGAACATCATATTCCGCGACCCCGATAAGCCCAGCTGAACGTTCCGCGCTGATGATAGTGGCTGAATGCAGCGATTGCATACGGATTTTGCCGGATTTGTATTCTCTGCCGGCGGTGTGAATCGACCAATGCCAGCCTGAGACAAACATGTTTAGATTCCAGCAAGCCGCATCTTGCGAATAGGCCTCAAAAAAGTCAACGCGCTGTTCGACCTTCTTTCCTCCCGTTGCCATCACTCACCCTGTCCCCATTAGAACTTCTGCGGCTACTACGATACTCGAGAGCTTCTAGATGCTCAGACCCAGCATTTTCTGGAGCGAATTGAGGGTGGTGTGAGGCCTTTGAGGCTCGAGAGCTGAGATCGCTCTGGTTTATTTGCTCAGGCAGCCCGGGAGGGCGCGCTCAGGCCCGACAAATGGCTGACCGCTTTAACCTGTCTGCGCCGATGATCTGATCTGCGGTGACGAACAGGCGGTATTGGCCGACAGCGCTTATCATACCCATGCCCGTGAGAAGACGCTGAAGGCCAGAGGCATCAAGGCGCGGCTGATGCGCCGGCCCAACAAGCATCACCGCACATTGCCACCGAAACTGCAGCGCTTGAATGATTTGATCGCCCGCCGGCGCGCGGCCGTCGAGACGACCTTTGCCACATGGAAGCGCCGCATGGGTCTTTCGGTCATCCGTTATCGCGGGCTGATCAAGGCGCAAGCCCAGGTGCTGATGACGGCAATCGCCTTCAACATGCGCCGCTGGGTGACGCTGAGCACCTGAGCCAGCGCACGGACTCCGTCCGCTGCCCCCTCAAATCAAAAACAGCCCCAAAAAACAGCTCGCTAACCAACATAGCGGACAGAAAAACGCGGCCTGTCTCCTCAAACCGTGTCTCTTCACTCTTTTATGCAACGATCCCCTATGGCGAGATTGCGAGGCGGACCGGGTAGCATTGAATCCGACATCGTGACCGATAAGTGAAATGCAGTCGCTCTGCTCGTCTGTTTAGATCCGTCTTTACGACCGGTTGTTTCAAACGAACCTGCGGGTCCCGGCTTCGATTTCACCTGAAGGGAACGAGAAGGACAGCTTCCAAAGCGAGTTGGCAAATTGATCTTCAAGCGCGGATCGAGACAACGGTTTAACGTCGCCGCTGCATTTCGGCTCTATCTCACGCTCCGTCGCCTTCGCGGAGAAGAGACATAGGCAACATAAAATTTTCCACCTACGAAGCAGTATTTTAAAATTCCCTTACATTCCTTATCTCGCAACATATGTAGCGGTCAGTGTAGTTCCGCCGCGATAAACTCATTAAAATTCGACGAATGTCGTTATCGATCGCGCAATAAACCAGAGTCAATTTCCCCGACCAAAAAGAGTATGACCACGGAGCATCAGATGCGGCTAGCTGGCCTTAAAACGACATTCAATTCTTCACTTACGCTCAAAATCTTCTGCACCTGCTTCCTGTCTACACATCTGCCGCTCATTTCACTTGCCGTATACCTGACAATGAGCTCGCATGGAAATCTCGGTCCGATTTTCATCGTTGTTTTGTCCGCCACGCTTGTCGGAACGATATTTTGCCTTGGCTCGGTTTGGATTTTTCTCCATCCGCTCAGGCAGGTCACCCGCGCAATCGAAATTTATCGCGTAAAGGGTCACGTCGAGAAAATCAGCAGCCTGCGCCAGGACGAGATCGGCGTCGTGACGAATGGAGTGGCAAATTTAATCCGCGAACTCGACCGAAAGATAGAGCAACTTCGGCGGCAAGCTTACACCGATCCGCTTACCGGGCTGGGTAATCGCCATTGGTTCAACGAAGCCGCGGCCCGGGAAATAAGTCGCGCCGCTCGGGATAAGACACCGCTCGCGCTGATCTTGCTCGACCTCGACCACTTCAAGCGTATAAACGATGAGTACGGTCATGACGTCGGTGACAAGGTTTTGATGGCAGCGGGCGCGACGATCCAGGATTGCCTTCGACCACACGACGTCGCCGCTCGCATAGGGGGGGAGGAGTTCTCCATCGTGCTAGCGAACACCAATCTGGACACTGCTGTCGAAATTGCCAATCGGCTGAAGACACGATTGGAAAGGATCATCATAAATCCTCTGCCAAACGGACGGGTGACGGCGAGCTTTGGGGTCTACCAAGCGGATCCGGCTAAACAGTCCCTAAAGACGATGCTCAAAGCCGCTGACCACCAACTCTACTCAGCAAAGCGGTCCGGAAGGAATACGGTTTGTTCAGCCGCAGCCCTATCCTAAATTAATCGTACGCGAAGCGAGATCGCACCTCAGCTGCGACAGCAGCACTCGGCGGAGCGGGAACTCAACATGGCGCACTTCAAATGCCTCGGAAAAGGCGCTCAAGTCTATTGTTGGGGCTACCGTATAGGAGATCTTTGAAAAGGGTCGAGTTCACCCGCGGACGCAAGCCAGCCCTTTCATCGATGAATACGACCGAGAGCTTTTTGATCTCGATGGTAAGTGTGCGCGCGTCGTCAGTCCGGCGATACTTCCCTGATTCCAGCAAATCGAAACCATTCAGTGTTGCCCATGCCGCAACAATCTGCGCCGTCATGACATATCCCCTCGCGGAAATGAAGGCGGCCATCGCGCACGTTCAAATCATTCCGCAATTCATGGATAACGTGAGTTCAGGAAGCAGATCTAGCGCGAATTTAACTTGGTATTCGATTGTTTGGGCTCTGTTGCAGCATTGACTCACGTTACATGCTTCGACGAACGGCACGTCCCATATCGGGGGCCACGCGACGGCCGCGCGGACCTGCAAGGCCCAATGAGCGGCAAGCGGCGACCAGTGCATCCGAAGCGTCTCGTTAATGCGGGCACTTGCCGACCAGATGCTCTGCTTTTGAAAGGTCTGTAACGTTGATGTCGCTTAAGCCGCGGCTACGGCGAATGGCGTCTTGCCGTCAGAAAAATTGTTCCGGGAAGCGATCCGGTCATCCGTACAGATCGTAGAAGCTGGTGATACGGAGACAAAAATGGATCAAATCGTTACAGAGACATCTCAGGCGTCGGTCGTTCCAACATTTGAAGAAGTGCAAAATGCAGTTCGCGTTCTTCTCGCTTGGGCGGGCGACAATCCGGGTCGGGAAGGTCTCAAGGATACCCCCGCTCGAGTGGCAAAAGCATATCAGCAGCTTTTTGCGGGATATCATGAGACAGCGGACGACGTTCTGAAGACGACCTTTGGCGAGGTTGCCGGCTACCAGGACGTAGTAATCGTCCGAGATATCCCGTTCTTCTCTCACTGCGAGCACCATATGCTGCCGTTTCACGGTGTTGCCCATGTCGCCTATGTCCCTAGCGAGCGGGTTGTAGGGCTGTCCAAAATCGCTCGTCTTGTCGAATTATTCGCACGGCGGCTCCAGATACAGGAGCGCATGACCAGCGAAATCGCCGTTGCGCTCGATCGGTGCCTGCAAACAAAAGGGGCTGGTGTGATTATCGAGGCCGAGCATATGTGCATGTCGATGCGCGGCGTGTCAAAAAGTGGATCGCGCACGCTGACCAGCACGTTCAATGGCATGTTTCAGAAGGACCCTGCTCTGCAGGCGAGATTTTTTAGCTGTGTTAAGAGATGAAGGTAAAGGCGAGGCCGCGACAGTCGAGACACTCGTCTTCATCCTAGGCGACCAGCTATCCCACTCAATCTCCAGTTTGGATGGCTTCAACTCCGCATCGGATGCCATTCTCATGTGCGAGGTCATGGCCGAGGCAACCTACGTCGGGCATCACAAGAAGAAGATCGCTTTCATATTTAGTTCGATGAGGCATTTCGCCCAAGAGCTTCGTGATAGGGGCTACCACGTCCGCTATGTTACGATTGATGATCCAGCAAACTCCGGTTCATTTGATGGCGAGCTTCGCCGCGCCGTCAGCGATATGTGTCCTAAGAGCATACAGCTCACAGAACCTGGCGAGTGGCGTGTCCATGAGATTGTCTGTGGCTGGCAAGCTTCATTGAACACACCGGTAAAGATAGTTGAGGACAAGCGGTTTATCTGCAGTAAAGCCGAGTTTGCCGCATGGGCGGCGGGGCGAAAAACATTCGTAATGGAGTTCTTCTACCGCGAAATGCGGCGTAAGACCGGCCTCCTAATGCAAGGCGACGAGCCTGTCGGTGGTAAATGGAACTTCGACACTGAGAACAGACGCCCGGCAAATCCTGATATGTTTCGACCCGAACGCCGGGTCACCAGTCAGGACGCGGTAACTGATGAGGTAATTGGCATTGTTGGACGGTTATTCCCCGACAACTTCGGCGAATTGAATGATTTCAACTTTGCGGTAACAAGTTCCGAGGCGATACGCATCTCTGATGACTTTTTGCGTAACCACCTGGCCGAGTTCGGTTCCACCCAAGACGCGATGCTGGCGGACGATCCATTCCTAAATCATTCCCTGCTATCATTCTACATTAACGTGGGGTTCATCGATCCTCTCGACCTTTGCAGACGAGCGGAAAGCGCGTATCTCGACGGTCGTGCACCACTGAATTCCGTGGAAGGATTCATACGGCAGATCATAGGCTGGCGCGAATATATGCGCGGTATCTATTGGCTTAGCATGCGCGCTTACCGCGAAATGAATTTTTTCAACAGCGAGCGGCCACTCCCTGCATTTTATTGGTCAGGCGAAACCGACATGAACTGTGTGGCCACGGTGGTGCGCGAAACACGAGCGAACGCCTATGCGCATCATATTCAACGCCTGATGATCACTGGCAACTTCGCTCTTATCGCGGGTGTCGATCCCAGACAGGTGCACGAGTGGTACCTTGAAGTTTATGCGGACGCCTACGAATGGGTTGAAGTACCTAACGTGATCGGCATGAGTCAATTTGCCGACGGTGGTATCGTCGGTACGAAACCCTATGCTGCAAGCGGCAAGTACATATCGCACATGTCGGATTACTGTGCCAACTGCCGGTTCAGCGTGGAAAAGCGAACCGGGGACGACGCTTGTCCTTTCAATTTTCTTTACTGGGACTTTCTCGCGCGCAACCGCAACCGCCTTTCCGTAAATCGGAGACTTTCACGGCAATACGCAAACTGGGATCGAATGTACGAGGCTGATCGCGTGGAGATTATCGAAAGCGCTGCCCGTTACCTTTCAAAACTTTCCCAACCTGAGGGAGTTTGACGGTGTTTTCCATGACTTCCCTTACCACAGGATACCGGGCTTTGGTGATCGGGGGATCGGGTGGTATCGGTTCGGCAATATCTATTATGCTTGCGCGCGACCCAAGAGTTGCCAGTGTCTCGACTTTGTCCCGATCGACGAATGGCTTCGATTTGGAAGATGAAATGAGCGTGCGTAGACATTCGGACGCGCTCGTTGCACCGCTTCACTTGATTGTCTGCGCAACCGGGGCGCTCACAATAGATGGCTCTCGCCCAGAAAAGAGCATACGCCAAATCGACCTCAGCACTATGATGCGTCAGTTCGCGGTTAACGCGGTCGGCCCCGCGCTCGTGTTAAAGCACTTCACCCCCTTGATGGCGAATAAGGACCGAGCATTAATGGTCGTGCTATCCGCACGCCTGGGGTCTATCAGCGATAATGGGCTTGGTGGATTGATCTCCTATCGCAGCTCGAAAGCGGCGCTGAACCAAATCGTAAAGACAGCATCGATCGAACTTTTGAGGACACATCCCCTGTATGTACTCGCCGCCATACATCCCGGAACTGTTGAAACGCCACTTTCGGCACCGTTTTCCAATGGACATCATCTTTCACCACAAGAAGCGGCAAGATCCATCCTCCAGGTCGCCAACAGCTTAACGCCCGAGCAAAGCGGCGGATTTTTCGCCTATGACGGCAGCCAGATTAGCTGGTAGAAACGACGTGGACCTAGGGCCAAACCGCTTGTGAATTTCTACAGATGGCTGCGGTGGCGGCATATTTTCGAAAACTACGATAGAACTGGAAAAAGCTTGTCCAACACCGTGCTTCAGTGAAATCTTCATAGCGGACGTCGCGAGGCCCTCTGGCAAGGGTTAGTAAATAATGCGACCATTTTGTTTCGATGCCTACACTAATTCGATTGAGCATGCATCTGACTGTTTCTTGATTGCGTATTGAAGGCGTCTGTCGAACATCGGCGACAGACAATGCGCTTGAGCGACGCTGGACCGGCCGCATTTGCCCGCCCCGCAGCGGCCGGTCCTCGGCAAGCAGTTTTTAAGATGTGCTAAGTTTTCACCGTAGGTGAGGCTAGCTACTGTATCAGACCGATACCTGCGATATGGGAGCCGTAGTCGCGTATGAAGGAGCAATTTTTCCACGTTGCGTTATCAACAGCATCGGTCATAGCAGCAAACCATTCCGAAAATCCCGCATCTTCTGTTGTTCATGCGATCATCCGCCATGGGTCAGCGAAGACTGAACGTCCATGGTTATTGGAGAGTCGTGCGAATTATGCCTGGAAATTACTGATCAGCCGGCTTTGCCGGTCAGTCAAAGCAGCGGTGTCGTAGCCTCTACGTCAAAAATATCGCCAAAATAATGGATGAGCTCTTGGATGACTGATAATTATATCGGCCCCGCCAGCGGCAATTTTGCAATCCCTTCCCAACGGCCCCTCTGATGGTCGTCATCGTGTCAAATAGAAGTTTGAAGGCATCGTCCGCCGCGTCAGACGCTTCGCATTTGGTGAAGAGAGTTGGACCTAATATCGAACTAAAGTCTTGCGCATCGTTATCACGCGCGTCAACGGAACAGCAGATATGATCAAATTTTTAGTTCAGCCGCTTGCTACTTGCTGCATGCGAAGCTTATTTGCTGCCGCCGTAAACGTTATTGCCGCTCCCTTCGGGACTTTATCCGCAACGGAGATTCCTGCCGTTCCGGTGACTGCCATCGTGGCACACACAGAGACCATCGATCGAGTGATCAATGGCATAGGTACCGTCGCCCCCCTCCAGTCTGTCACCGTTCGCCCGCGCGTTGATGGCCAGGTCGTCGACATGCCGTTTACCGAGGGGCAGATGGTGGAGAAGGGAGATGTTTTGCTTCGGCTCGATGACCGCGAGCTCCTGTCGGCGCTGGCCTCCGCCAAAGCAAAGCAAGCTCAGGATGAGGCGCAATTGAACAGTGCGCGCGCAGACGCACAGCGTTATGTGGCGCTTGCAGATAAAGGCGTAGCCTCGGCCGCGACGCTCGAACAGAAAACCGCATCCAGCGAGCAGTATGCGGCCGCGGTGCAATACGACCAGGCTGTCGTCGAGAATGCGAAAACCCAGCTCGGATTTGCAACTGTCACCGCCCCACTCTCCGGGCGCACCGGATTCAAGCAGGTGGATGTTGGAAGCGTCGTCAGCGCGAGTTCGACGACCGGTATTGTGACCATCACACAGATGGACCCGATCGCCGTATCGTTCGTTGCGCCAGGTGACAGGTTCGGAGAAATTAGGCACGCGCTTGTCAAGGGCATTGCCGAGGTTACGCTGACGAGCACGGATAGCAGCCGAACCCTAGCCAAGGGCAAATTGACTACCCTCGACAACGCAGTCGACACCGCGACGGGCTCCATCCATCTCAAAGCGAGCTTCGACAATAAGGCTGGCATTCTGTGGCCTGGTCTTCCGGTTGCAACGACACTGACCGTGGAAAAGCGCTCTGGGGTCGTCGTCCCAGACAAGGCACTGGCCAGGGGCCGTGATGGGCTCTATGCCTACGTCGTCCGATCGGATGCGACAGTCGAAAAGAGAGCCGTCAAAACCGCCTTTGTCACGGGCGCGAGGGCGCTTGTGACCGAGGGCATAAAGGATGGCGAACAAGTCGTCATGGACGGTCAGTCGCGCATCGGTGATGGTGCCAAGGTTTCGGTCACTCCCTGGTCGGGATCTCCGATCGGCGAGCTCACCGAAGAGGCTAGGCCATGACCAGTCAAGACGGTGCCTCTTCTTCAAGAGCCGGTGGCTTTTTCGATTTCTTCATTACACATCCGGTTGCAACCGGGCTGATTATGAGTGGTCTGTTCCTGCTGGGTGCGATCTGCTATCCATTCATGCCGGTATCGGCCCTTCCTCAGATCGACTTTCCGACGATACAGATTGCCGCCAGCCTTCCGGGTGCTTCGCCGGAGACGATGGCGGCGAGTGTCGCGCAACCGATCGAGGATGCATTGTCGCGTGTCAGCGGTATCACCGAAATGACCTCCAACAGTTCGCTGGGGACGACCTCGATCACGGTCCAGTTCGGCTTGAACCAGAACATCCAAACTGCTGCCAGCGACGTTCAGACCGCGATCAGCGAGGCGAGCGGTCAGCTGCCCAAAGATATGCCTTCATCGCCAACGGTGCACAAGGCAAATCCCGCCGACGCTCCAGTCATGCAGCTATCTGCCACCTCCGACACTCTCACTCTTCCGGAGCTTGACGAATATATCGAGCGCAATGTTGCATCGAAGATCGGGCAAGTTTCTGGGGTCGCCTTCGTCAATATCGGGGGCAAGCAGAAGCCGGCAATTCGCGTCGCGGTCGATCCAGGCAGGCTGGCTCAGGCAGATGTCACCTTGGAGGATGTGCGGAGCGCAATCGGAAATCTGAGTCTGAGCGCACCCAAGGGCAATATTGACGATCCGACCCGAACCTTTCCGATTGAAACGAACGACCAGATCCGCAGCAGCGCGGAATGGAATGATGCTGTCATCGCCTATCGCAATGGTGGTCCCGTGCGAATTCGTGACATCGGCCAGGCTATCGATGGCGCCGAGGATAACAAGATGGCGCACTGGACAAACGGGAAGCGTGGCATAGCGCTGGACGTCTTCCGCCAGCCTGGCGCGAATGTCATTGCGGTCGTCGATGCGGTCAAAGAACAATTGCCCGCCCTCCAGGCATCACTGCCGAGGTCTATAAAGCTCGAGCTGGTGACGGATCGCACCTCGACGATCAGGGCATCTGTGGACGATGTTCAGTTTACGCTGATCTTGTCGATCGGCCTCGTTGTCGTGGTGATTTTCCTGTTCTTGCGCAATCTGCGCGCTACCGTCATTCCGGTGCTTACCCTTCCTATAGCGCTCGCCGGATCGCTTGCGCCGATGTGGGCACTCGGTTTCAGCCTGGATAATCTCTCATTGATGGCGCTTGTGGTGGCGGTAGGCTTTGTCGTCGATGACGCAATCGTCATGCTCGAGAATATAACGCGGCATATAGAAGCCGGCATGGAACCAATTCAGGCAGCTCGCAGGGGCGCTCGCGAGATCGGCTTTACGATCGTCTCGATCAGCCTATCGCTGATTGCAGTATTGATCCCCATCCTTCTGATGGGCGGCATTGTCGGTCGGTTGTTTCGCGAGTTTGCGGTGACTTTGACCATCACGATCGTCATTTCCGCTATCGTCTCTCTTACGCTGACACCAATGCTGGCGGCCAAGCTCGTTCGTCCAGTCAACGATCATTCGCGCGGGCGCATTTATCGCGCAGGTGAGGCCTTCTTCGACCGTTTAACTAGCCTCTATATCCGAAGCCTTGAGCCTGTGATCGCTCATAAGTTCCTGACACTTTTCGTTTTTGTCGGTACGATCGCAATCACAGCCTATCTTTTCATCATCGCTCCGAAAGGGTTCTTTCCGGAGCAGGATACCGGCTTCATTGCCGGCTTGTCGCAAGCTTCGCCCGACATTTCCTTCACGGAAATGGCAAAGCTCCAGGAACGCGTCAGCGCCATCATCATGAAAGATCCGGCCGTCTATAGCGTATTCATGGATATCGGTGGCGGCAATGGCGGGAACGCTCTCAACCAGGGCCATGACAACATAACCTTGAAACCTCTGAAAGATAGAGACGCCAGTGCCAAGCAAGTCATAGACAGACTAGGCACCGCGCTGGCCTCGCAACAGGGTATCAAGCTCTTCATGCAGTCGGCCCAGGATATAAATATCGGGGCACGCCCCGCCAAGACGCAATACCAGTTCACGCTGCAGGACGCCGATATTCAAGAGCTCGGAGATTGGGCAGTGAAGGTGACCAACGGCCTTCAGGGGCTCTCCTCGCTGCGCGATGTCGGCAGTGATCAACAGGCAGAGGCCCCCAACCTCGCCATCAAGATAGACCGCGCGGCGGCATCCCTTTACGGGGTCCTTCCATCTACGATCGACGAGACCCTTTACGATGCCTTCGGTCAACGGCAAGTTGCCTCCTACTCGACCCAGACAGATACATTCCGTGTTATTCTTGAAGTCCTGCCGAACCTTCAGCGTGATATTGCAACGCTTGACCGTCTTTCGGTTCGTGCAAGCAATGGAACCTTGGTGCCGCTTTCAGTCGTTGCGAAATGGACGACAAACAGTGTGTCGCCGGTCTCGATCTCCCATCAGGGTCAATCGCCAGCCGTTACCATATCCTTCAACCTCGCGCCGAATGTAGCACTCGGAGAAGCCACCCAGGCAATCGAGAAAGCCGTCGCGGAAATGCATCCGCCCGCCACGCTGCAGACGAGCTTCTCCGGAAGCGCCAAGGCGTTCAAGGATTCGCTCGGTACGGTGCCACTTCTAATATTGGCATCACTGCTGGTGGTCTACATCATTCTCGGCGTTCTCTACGAAAGCCTTATTCACCCACTGACAATCCTTTCCACCCTGCCCTCGGCTGGTCTGGGCGCATTACTCGCCCTGCAACTGGCAGGATTCGACTTCGGCCTAGTTGCGATGATCGGCGTGATCCTTCTGATCGGCATCGTCAAAAAGAACGGGATCATGCTCGTTGACTTTGCAATACAGGCGGAACGTGATGAAGGCCTCGACAGCCGGGACGCCATTGTCAAAGCCGCGCAAATGCGATTTCGCCCGATCCTGATGACGACGATGGCCGCCCTTCTTGGCGGGCTTCCGTTGGCCATAGGGCATGGAGCGGGCTCCGAATTACGCCAGCCGCTCGGCTACGCCATCGTCGGCGGCCTTATGGTCAGCCAGGTGCTTACCCTTTATACAACCCCGGTCATCTATCTCTTGCTCGACAGGCTTCGCAATAAACGCAGCGACAGCCCTGATGGCCAAATCGAAGTTCGATCCATGGCGGGGTCTATCGCCCACTGATCTTAGATTTCGCAAGACAGATAAACCCGGCCTGCTGTCGCTATATCGCTTAGCAAAGCATCGACTGGAGATCTAACGCGAAAGAGTTCCGCCGCATGTCAGGCCACAAACTGTACTAACCGCCGAAATGATCACGATTTCAACCTGCGCGTACGTTATCAGGAGGTCATCCAGCAATTCGAACGGCAAAGTCGCTAACGACTATTTGGAATTGATTCGAAGATAGTCTGCAGCCAGAACGAGGCTTGCCGGCGGCAGTCGATCCTCATCTCCTGAAACAACCGCCGATATATATTCAAGCGCGTTCGCAATTCCGTTCATTGTGTAAGGCTTCTCAATAGCGCCCATCGCACCCGCGAAGTCCGGCGGCAGCTTTTTGATATTGCCGCTGACGAAGACGTACGGGATACTCCTTTCAGCCAGCGCTCGCCCAAAATCGATTCCCTTCGGACCGTCCTGCAACTGGATGTCCACAAATGCAAATTCCGGTGGAGATGCTTCCAAAAGCTCCAGCGCTTGAGCGCCACTTGCCGCCTGTCCGACAACCGTATGACCGGCTGCCTCGATCTCCCATTGCAGCTCCATCGCAAGCAACATTTCGTCTTCAACGATCATGACTTTCAAAGCAGTAGTTCCTCCTAGCTTTCGACCCGTAAAGTGACGTCCACGGTCGTATGCCGCTCTTCGCACTTTCGCTCGATTGTCGCGCCCACCTGAAGCGCCGACCTCTCAAGGAGCAGCCGACTCAATTCTGCGCTCATCTCATCCGGGATAATCGGTTCCGATATATCCTCCACCCTGATGAGGAGGCGTTCGTTGAACTGTTTGATGACAACATGGATGTCACCTCCGCTGTCCCTGATCCCACGACTGAGGGCATCGCCGATCAACTCGTTCAAGATAAGCGACAGCGGAGACGCCTTCAGGGCTGGAACATAGGCTGGCGAAATATCGAGCGTCAGTCGTATATCATCACGCTTCATAGCTCCGAGCAGGTCCAAAACGAGCTCATACGCGAAATCACCCAAGTCAAAGCGAGTGACGTCGTTGGTTGTAAAAAGCTTACGCTGGACGATACTGATTGCTTCGATCCGGTTGAGCACTGCCATCAAGGCATCTTGCTGACCCTGATCCTTTGTCAACCTCAACTGCATCTTGACGATCGAAGCCATGGTCAGAAGATTGTTTCTGACACGATGATCAACCTCATGAATCAACAGGGTCTTTGCCGTCAGTGCAGCGCGCAAATCGTTAGTGCGATCCTTGACCTCTTCTTCGGCCTGATGACGCGCTGATGCCAGGTCCGCTTCCCTGCTTTTGATGTTCGTAAAGTCGAGTTGCGAAGCGAAGAAATAAGTAATCTGGCCTTGGCGGTCCCAAACGGGGTTGATGAACAATGCATTCCAGAACGCGCTGCCATCCTTCTTATAGTTCAAAATGTCGACGGATACGCTGCGTCCCCCAGCGACCGCATCGCGGACGACAGCGACGGTGTCTCGACTCGTCTCCGGACCTTGCAGAATTCGACAATTGCGCCCGATCAATTCATCGCTCGAATAACCAGTCAGCCGCTCGAACGCGCCGTTGCAAAAAATTATCGGGTTATCATGCTGGTTTGGGTCGGTAATAATCATCGGCATACGCGTCGCTTTGAATGCCGCGGCGAAGGGGTCCTCGCTCGCATGAGCCGCTACAAGCCGTTCACCCGCTTGCCTTGCATCTTCCTGATCCTGATCTCGGTCCATAATACTCGATCCCGTACCTAGAGGAGCGACATTGGGGATAGCCGATTAATTTCAAGAGTAGTGGTTTTTCAATTGATCGAACAGATAGAGCAAGTTTTCGATAGGCAACCTTTTTAATATGACCAAAGCCAACAATAAAGCTTAGTAATTCATATCAACTCAAATGAACATCTGCGTTGATATTCTCGCCACAGCTGCCACTCACTGGCGCTTTCGCCCGAATTGTTCTATCTCGATCCGAATACCATTCGTACTGCTACCCGTTTAACTCCATAATCGAAATGATCAGGACGAATTATTGTTCCAACTAAACCATTGCCAAACTCCAACGGCATTAGCATTCAGTCAAAGGCAATCAGATGCCGGCGAAAGGCCCCAGCAATCTGCCAAGTAACCCCTTGAAACGGACCTGTCCTTCGATCGCCGCCAGGGATATGCACTCACCGTCGCTGCCGATCACCGGACGATGATCCGTCTCGTCGTCTCCCTCGACAAAGTCACCGGGCTCGTAACGATTATTGCCATCGGAAAACGATCCTTTCAGAACCTGCGTCACCTCCAGGTCCGTATGCCCGTGCGCCGGCATGTGCTTATTCGCTTTTACCTTCAGCAGAATAACGTTCGCTTTCGGCGCGTGAGGCACACGAATGCGGCTAAGCCTCACCCCCGGTCCCACAGGACGCCAGGGACCTACTTCGCAACCAGCCAGTGGGCTTGGAAGAATAATGCCATCGATGGAAGGCGGTGAGCGGTGCGGCGCGATATGGCTGGGCCTCCCAACTACATCCAAACGCGCAAGCGTTTGTTGAAGAGCGCGAGGAGAAAGCGCCTGGGGTTCCGTTCGGATCAGCATCTCTCCGCCAACGGCCTCAAAGGTCGCCACGCGCCTTTGACAGAAGGGGCAACCACTCAAATGAGCGGCAACAACGAGTGACGGACCGGCCGGCAGCGTGCCTGCAGCAAAACGCACGAGTGTCTGATCGCTGGGATGATGCTTGTTCGTCATAGTGTTTCTTCCAGCATATCCCTAAGTTTTCCAAGCGCACGCCTGATACGAGACTTCACAGTGCCGAGTGGCAAATCCAATTCCCTGGCAATTTCAGAGTGAGGACGATCACGGAAAAAGGACAATCTGATGATCTCTTCCTGTTCGGAACTCAGCGCCTGAAGCGCTACGCGAACCTTTTCTTCATCCGCTCTGACAAACAAAATCTCTTCAGGCGTCGGCTCCGCGGCCTGCATGACCTCCGTTCCGTCTTCAGACGCTTGCTTTGACGACCTTGACTTGCGTTGAAAATCGATGCGCAAATTGCGGGCGATTGTGAAAATCCACGTCATGGCACTGGCGCGCGCAGGATCGAAATAAGTGGCCTTGCGCCAGACCAAGAGCATCGCCTCCTGGGCGATTTCCTCGGAAAGTTCAGCTGAAGAACCGGAGCGCATCATAAACGCCTTGATCCTTGGCGCAGCAAAATTGAAGAGCTCGGCAAAGGCCTGACGATCCTGACGGGTTGCTATCGTAAGAACAAGTTGATTGACCGCTTCGCGCGACAATGGATCGTGCTCGTGCAAAGTCGTCACCGCTCGTCTCCTTTCGAAGGAGATGATGCTGTTCTGTTTGCCATGGCTATCGATAGGCGGTGCTGAAACATTCATGCGCTTTCTACGATGGGCAATGCCGCTTGGATCCCATGATCCGATCCAGAAAAATCCACGTATCAGATTTGAAGAGCAGGAACAAAGGCTTCGGTTTGGCAAACGCAGTGCAGGAAGCGGGCCAGAAGAGAGATTATGATGCCGCGAAAAACATTGGACCAACAAAAGCCTTTAGTGAAGGCCGGCCTCGCGGCGATCCCGGTTATCTTAACCCTTCTTCTCGGACAGTGGGCGACCCTGCCGAACATTGAGGGTTGGTACGCAGGCCTTGCCAAGCCCGCATTCAATCCACCGAATTGGATCTTTGGGCCGGTCTGGACCCTCCTTTACGCATCTATGTCGTTTGCAGTCTGGCGCATATGGATACTTCCAGGAGACCAACCGCAAAAGTCGGCGGCGCTCATTTGCTTTTATCTGCAACTGGCGTTCAATGCCGCATGGTCGTGGGCCTTCTTTGCGCTCCATAGCCCGCTGCTTGGCCTTATCAACATCGTTCCGCAATGGACTTTAATCCTGCTCACAATCTTCAAGTTTCGCCTTCTCGACCGAATCGCTAGTTACAGTCTTGTACCTCTCGCTGTTTGGGTTGCTTTCGCGATAGCGCTCAATTTCGAAATTTGGCGGTTAAATCTTTGAATGTGCGGGCTATCGCGAATAGCACTCACCCCTGATCTTCAGCCATGTGTAAGAGTTCCGAGGAGACGCGCCGTTATCCATTGCCCGCAACCGGCAGCAAAGCCTGAGAGGATCGTACCCCAAAAAAGATCGGCTAAGGTCAGAATAGTCGACCAGTTCTTGAGTGTCGCCTGATTGGTCAGATCATAGGTGGCATAAGCCGTAAAGCCGAGCATCGCCCCGCACACTATCGCAGTCTGGATCGACTCCCCGATCAGCCCCGGGCGAACGGCGAGAACCGTAAGTCCAAACGCATAAATCAGGTAGAAGGCGATGGCAGGCGCGAGTCGGAAGTCCGCTGTCAGTATCTCTGCCATTACAGGCCGGTAAAGACGGTCGGTCATGCTGCTCAGCCAGATAAAATCGATGGCGATGAACACAACCAGTGTAACGATATAGGCAACGACGTAGGTTTTCACCACATTCTCCATAGCGGCCTTCCTTCGGTCGATCAGCGGATGCGTGTCCAATCGACATCGCGGCAAATCAGCCCGGCAATAACACAGCCCCTCGTGGACATCCGGTCACCATCCACTTTCACTGTGATCCTGTAGTTCAAATCACGTTGGGGATCGAAAGCCTCACCGGAATAGACGCCCTCTTCACTGGGCTTGATCGTCATCACCAGCTTGTCACCGGCTTTTTCGCTCGGCGTTCCCGGCTTGATCCAGGTATTTGTTGCACAGATGGCCGATCCGCAGGGGGCAATTCTCACTTTGGCGTTGCCATCTCCTCGCGCCCACTGGCCTTCGATTCCGGCCGCTTGCGCGTCAGTTACAAATGCTGCAGCCAGATAAGCAATCGCTCCAATCATCGCTCTCATGCCTGGACCTCCTTTTGACCGCCGACCTTCACGCGTGCTCAAGTGTATAAAGCCCGACGTCGATGCTCCCCTCCTCAAAGCCGGCTTCGCAATAACACAGATAGTAATGCCAAAGGCGACGGAACCGCTCATCAAAGCCGAGGGCGGCAATTGCCGGCCAGCGCGCATGAAAGCGGGTACGCCACTCGAGAAGTGTTCGTGCGTAGGATTTGCCGAAATGCTCCCTTGCTGCGAGCCTGAAGCCTGCCTTTACAACAGCCGCCTCCAATGCTGAATCGGAGGGCAGAAAACCGCCGGGAAAAATATACTTCTGGATGAAATCGGAACCGCGCCGATAGGCATCGAAACGTTTCTCATCAATCGAGATCACCTGCAGCACAGCCTTGCCACCGGGTCTTAAGCAACGTTTCAACGTCGAGAAATAGTCCGGCCAATAGGTCTCCCCTACTGCCTCGAACATTTCGATCGAGACGATGCGATCGAACTGCCCATCGAGATCGCGGTAGTCTTGGAGGCGCAGGTTCAACTGCTGCTGCACTCCCGCACTCGCGGCAGCCTCCCTTGCCCAGGCGAACTGTGAAGGTGACAAGGTGATGCCGGTCACCTTGGCGTTGGCACGAGCTGCCATGAATATGGAAAGAGCACCCCAGCCGCAGCCGATCTCCAAAACACTATCATCACGAGTGAGATCAAGTTTTTGCAGAATATGATCAAGTTTCTTTTGCTGAGCAGCTTCGAGGGTATCTGTAGAAGTGTCAAAAATTCCCGATGAATAGAGCATCGTGGAGTCGAGCCATTGCTTGTAGAATTCGTTGCCGAGATCGTAATGCGCCTCGATGTTACGACGGCTGCCTTTCTTCGTATTGGCATTGAACAGATGTTTTGCCCTGTTGAAGAGCCGCATCATCGCACGGCCTTCGATAGCCGGCGCTAGCGCGTCGATGTTTTTGGCGGCGAAGCGGATGACTGCGGTCAAATCTGGAGTTGTCCAGTCCTCATCGAGGTAACTCTCCGCAAAACCGATATCTCCTGCAAGGATCAGGCGAGGTAACCAGCGCCAACGCCTAATGTTAATGATAGCCTCTGGGCCCGGCTCAACGCCGTATTTTTCGACGACCTGCCCTGACGGCAACGAAATCTTCACGTGGCCGTAGCGAACGTCGCGCATCAGCCTCATGAGAAGTCGGTCGACGAAACCAAACCCCTCGGTGCTATCGGACGGACGCATCGACGCGCGGGAGAAATCGTCAAAATGGCTCATGAATGTCAACCTTGGACTTGGGTATTTTCACTTCAGTGGGGGATAAGCAACCGAATGAAACAGAGCTTTCCGGAGGATGGGGACGTGCCCGCAATCCAATACCTTTCAGCCAGATCTTCATCGCTTCCCAATGAATGCCTCCGACGACACGAAGCGTCAGAAAAGGGATCGCGAAAAACGCTTTAAGCAATGCGCGATCCGTAAGCTCGCTACGACGCGCCACATGCCTGGCGGTCAATACCGGCCCATCGCGATCGAAAGTCTCGATACGGATGGAAAGAACGTCGGTGGGTGGCGACACGCGAAACTGATACCGCAGATCCATCTCCATAAAAGGCGAGACGTAGAAAGCCTTGTCGCACTGCTGGATAATTTCAGGCGCATCGCTCGCCTCGACCGGGATCATATAGCCGTGACGCTCACCGAACGTATTGTCCACTTCCCAGAGTATGGCTTTGAGCGACGCATCCTTCGAATAACAGAAGAAGACACTGAGCGGATTGAAAGCCCAACCGAACAGTCGCGGCATTGTCAGCAGCAGTATTGGACCGCCATCCGGCTCGATACCGGCGCTTCGCATGTTCCCCTCGAGCTGTTTCCTCAGATCGGATCCAGACCGGTCGCCTCGATCCTTGCGATAGAAGGAGAAAAGGTTGAAACGATCGATGGAGAGAAGGCGGAACCGCCGATCGATCTGGTCAAGCTCATCGAGATCGAGCAGCAGAGAATAGATCCGGTAGCTAAGCCTGTGCTGCTTGGGCCTTACACGAGCATGTGTGACCAGGCCGGAAAAAAGCGCAGATTGAAGTTCCGCACTCATGCGGTAACCTCCACGCTTGGCAGCAACTTGACAGGCCGGCTAATCGGCTGACGGACGATACGACCACTTTCCTGCGAGACTTGCCAGGGCCGCCGAAAGCCACCGAGATCCTCAGCCGCCGCAAGGCCCGCCTGGATGCCATCCTCGTGGAAACCAGAACCGAAATGCGCGCCACAAAACCAGGTATTGCGGATGCCTTGAAGCGACCAGATTTCCTTCTGTGCGCAATCGGTCTTGAGATCGAAAACTGGATGTTCATATATCTCACGGCAGATGACGGTTTCCTCCTTTGGCGCTCGGCGCGGATTGAGGGTGACAAAAGTCGGCGGCGCTAAACCCAGCGGCTGCAGCTTATTCATCCAATAGGTGATGGAGGGTTGGCTCGGTCCGCCGCGCGTATCAGCCATATAGTTCCAGCTAGACCAGGCAGCGCGCCGTTTCGGCATGAACGAGACATCGCTATGCAGGACCGCTTCGTTACGCGAATAGCGGAAGGCACCCAGAATGCGTCTTTCATCGGCGCTTGCATCCACAAGCATTCGAAGCGCCTGGTCGGCATGGGTTGCGATCACCACATCGTCGAAAGCGTGATGGCCGCCGGTACTGTCCTCAAGCTCTACGCCTTGTGGTCCGCGTCTTATCGCCTTCACTGGCGTCGATAACCGGATGCGGTCGGTAAAGCCGTGGGTCATGCGGGCAATGTATTCGCGGCTGCCGCCCCTTACAGTGCGCCAAATCGGCCGATCCCATAGATTGAGCAAGCCATGATTGTTACAGAAGCGGACAAAACTTGCCGCTGGATAAGCGCCGATCTCCATCGCAGGGGTAGACCAGATAGCCGCGGCCATCGGGTACAAATGGTCGTCGCGAAAGGCGCGACCATAGCCGTTGCATGAGAGATAGTCATCAAGGGAGATGCCATCCGTGTCGAGCAAGTCCCGCGGGGCATTGCGATAGAAGCGCACCAGATCGCGCATCATCGACCAGAAACGCGGGCGGACAATGTTCGATTTCTGCGCGAAGAGACCGAGGCCCGTACCACCGGAATATTCGAAGGCACCATCATTGATCGAAACTGCAAAAGACATATTGGATGCAGCCGTTGGAACGTCGAGTGTGCGGAACAAGGCCGTTAAGTTGGGATATGTAACCTCGTTGTAGACTATGAAACCGGTATCGACGGATACAGGACCCGCGGCGCTTTCGAATGTCACCGTATTACTATGGCCGCCGAGCCGATCGCTTGCTTCGAAGACAGTCACGTCATGGCGATTTGAGAGAAGCCAAGCTGCCGACAGTCCCGAAATGCCACTTCCTATAACTGCAATGTTAAGTCGACGGCTGCCGTCGTTTCGATCGTAGCGACCCATCAAATACCCCCGGTCTCCCGCAACAAGCTCTCGGCTTTCAAGACAGATACGGAGGTAGACGACCGCCGGTTTCGCACGACGTGAGATTTTTTCTAGCAGCACGAAACCAGTTCAAAGGACCGTCCGTAAATAACGTATCGCGACACAAAAGCGTAATGCGAGCGACGGATGGATTTGTTTCTTCTAGCAATCGTGGCGGCCGGCATATCGCTGGCGATGGCCGGAGCCTGGATCGTGCAGCGTACAACCGGCATGAGCGGCTGGATCGACACCATTTGGTCTGCGGCCGTCGGCTTGGGCGGCATCTTCACTGCCGGCTGTGCAGAAGGCCCATTCTCGCGCCGGATGACCGTGATAATCATCGTGGCAGCCTGGGCGCTGCGGCTCGCCGGGCATATTGGAGTTCGCACCAAAGGCGGCGGAGAAGATCCACGCTATGCCAAACTGATGAGGGACTGGGGCGCCAGTGCCAGCTCGCGGCTCTTTATCTTTCTGCAGGTTCAGGCGCTTGCGGCTTTCGTCCTCGTATTCGCCATCTATCTCGCGGCGATCAATGACAAGGCCTATCCGGCGGTAACGGATTGGCTTGCCGTGTTACTTGCCGCCACGGCTCTCGCCGGCGAGACAATCTCGGACGCACAGCTCGCCCGATTTCGTCGAAGGCCGGAAGCCAGGAGTGAGGTCTGCGAGACGGGGCTGTGGCGTTATTCCCGCCATCCCAACTATTTTTTCGAGTGGCTGTTCTGGTGCTGCCTGCCGCTATTTGCCGTCACAAGCTCGCCAACGAGCTTGTTATCGCTGCTCGCACCGGCGTTGATGTATTGGCTGCTGGTGCATGTCTCCGGAATTCCGCCACTGGAAGAACATATGCTGCGATCGCGCGGTGATAAATTTCGCGCGCTGCGGAAGCGTGTGAACGCCTTCTTCCCAGGTCCACGCAAATCCGAATTCGTTTCTCAAGGAGAATAGCCGATGAATATGCTGGCATTTGCGATCAACGCCGCAGAGCGCGCTCCGCTTACGGACAGCATGACGCTGGCTGGGATAGATTTTCTCTGTGCACGCACCAAACACCGTCTATCGACGACGTCGCAAGACGCGGAAAATTTGTTTGTCGAAGCAATGGGAAATTTTCCGGTAGCGACACACACCGATGAGGCCAACCGACAGCATTATGAAGTCCCGGCGGAATTCTTCAGCTTAACCCTGGGACCTCAACGAAAATACTCGTGCTGCCTTTATCCCGCACCCCATACGACGCTGGCGGAAGCCGAGACTTATGCACTTGCCGAAACCGTGGAGCATGCCGAAATCGAGGATGGAAACAGTATCCTGGAGCTTGGTTGCGGCTGGGGTTCACTGTCCCTTTATCTTGCAAAGCAATTTCCCAATTCGCGGATTACATCGGTTTCAAATTCCACCTCACAGCGCGAATACATTCTCGCCATGTCGCAGAAGCACGATCTCGGCAATCTTACCGTCATCACGGCAGATATGAACGACTTTACGACCGATGGAAGCTTTGATCGAGTGATCTCGATCGAGATGTTCGAGCATATGTCCAACTGGCGCACCTTGCTCGAGCGTGTCCGCGGATGGCTCAATCCGCACGGCAAGCTTTTCCTCCATGTCTTCACTCACAAGGACCGCTCCTATCGCTTCAACCACCAGGATCCGGCCGATTGGATTGCCCGTCATTTCTTTACCGGCGGCATCATGCCGGCACATGATCTGCCGCGTCGCTTTGCCGATCTGTTTTCAGTCGAAAAGGAATGGCGCTGGTCGGGAACCCATTATCGCCGAACGGCGCTCGACTGGCTCGCCAATTTCGACCGTGAGATCGACCGCATCCAGCCGATCTTCGCCAAGGTCTATGGGAGGGACAGCGCGGTTTGGCAGCGCCGTTGGCGGCTCTTTTTCCTCGCCACCGCGGGCCTCTTTGGCCATGACAACGGTGATGTCTGGGGGGTAGGTCATTATCTCCTGAGGCCAGCAGGATGAGGCGGCCGGCGCTGGATCCAAGGACCGGAGCAACCGTCACGATCGCCTGGGTCATCATAGCCAATAAACCGTTCTACCCTTTTTATGTCTGGTGGCTGGTTGGCGATGGCGTTGAAACATCAGCCATAACGCTCGTCGCCATTGCCTTTTTTCTGGCGGTACCTTTGATCGCTAGAAAATCGCCGTTTAGTGCCCGGCTGGCGCTGCCGCTGATCGGCACGATCGATACCGTATGCGAATCCATCGTTTTCGGAAGAGCGTCTGCCACACTCCTATTCCTTGCACCCTGCATGGCGCTGACACTGGTCTCGTTCGATCCCGTCGAGAAATGGTGGCAGCGAGGCCTTACCTGTTTCATCTTCGTTTGCTTTGCGGCATGCTGGTGGAGGCTCAAGGAACCCGTTTTTCCATGGACCGGCGACCAAATCGCGACATTGTCGAGCATCAACGTTTTTGCAGTCGCCAGTCTGATGGCGTTTATTGGCGTGCGTTATGCCGGGACATCGCGCGAAAACACCTCACCATAAGGAGCTAAACTTAAGCGCCGCGCTGTAGCGCTCTTCGACAATAGCCATACTCGACGCTCTTGATGGGACACGAACCATAGTTCGTCGCCTTGGCTTCTCTAAGCGGTTGTAAACTTTATGCTTCAGCGTAAAGGGATCGCTCGCGACAAAATAGTTTCCATTATCGCTTAACGGCAACACATTTCACCTCAGCGAGGAGTCCCGGGTGGGCGAGCTCGGAGACACCTATTCGGGTCCACGCATAGGTTCCCTTCGGAAATACCTCGTTTTTAACAGTCCGGAACACGTCCATGTGCTTGGACATTTCGACGTGATAGCTTGTCATTTCCACGATGTCATCGAACGTGCAATGAGCGGCTTCCAGGACAATCCGTAAGTTGTCCCACATAGCTCTGAATTGTTCTGACGGATCGTGAATAATGATCGTGTCCCATGGAGTGGTGTAGCTTGATTTCATAGCCATCGGTGATTTCCGGTAGGGTCGGGTTGCTTAGAGCCAACCTGAGGGACACCACCGATGACCGACGACATGATGAACCTGCGCTCACTCGTTGAGAAGAGCGCTGATGCCGATTTGCTGCGGGAGATGATCGGCTTTGCTGCCGAGAAGCTGATGGCGCTGGAGGTCGGCACGAAGACCGGCGCGGCCTATGGCGAGAAGAATGGCTTCCGGCTGGCCCAGCGTAACGGCTATCGCGACCGGGATTGGGAGACACGGGCGGGCACCGTCGAGCTGCGCATTCCCAAGCTTCGCACCGGCAGCTACTTCCCGAGCTTCCTGGAGCCGCGCCGCATGGCCGAGAAGGCTCTGACGGCGGTCATCCAGGAGGCTTATATCCAGGGTGTTTCGACCCGCTCTGTTGATGACCTCGTCAAGGCCATGGGCATGTCGGGCATCTCCAAAAGTCAGGTGTCCCGGCTCTGCGAGGAGATCGATGAGAAGGTGAAGGCCTTCCTCGACAGGCCCATCGAAGGAGAATGGCCCTACCTGTGGATCGATGCGACCTACCTCAAGGTTCGGCGCGGTGGTCGTATTGTCTCCGTCGCCGTAATCATCGCCGTCGGCGTCAACACCGATGGCCGACGCGAAGTGCTCGGCATGGAGATCGGCACGTCCGAGGCCGAGGCGATCTGGACCGAGTTTCTTCGAAAGCTGATCAGGCGGGGGCTGCGCGGCGTCAAGCTCGTCGTCTCCGATGCCCATGAGGGCATCAAGGCCGCAGTATCGAAAGTGCTTTCCGCCACCTGGCAGCGCTGCAGGGTGCACTTTATGCGCAATGCCTTGGCCCATGCTGGAAAGAGCGGACGCCGGGTTGTCTCCGCGTTCATTGCAACGGCCTTCGCTCAGGACACGCCGGAGGCCGCAAGCACTCAGTGGCGCAACGTCGCCGACCAGATCAGGCCAAAGGTACCGAAGCTCGCCAGTCTCATGGACAGTGCCGAGCAAGACGTGCTCGCCTACATGACCTTTCCCAAGCAGCATTGGGCCAAACTTCACTCGACCAACCCCATTGAGCGATTGAACGGTGAGATCAAGCGGCGCACAGAGGTCGTCGGCATTTTCCCCAACGACGACGCCATCGTGCGCCTGGTCGGTGCGCTGCTGCTCGAACAGAACGATGAATGGGCCGTCCAGCGATCCCGCTACATGACACTTGAGACAATCGCCACAATGAGCGATGATCCGCTCATCAGCCTGCCAGCAGCAAGCTGATACTCATCCGACCCTCTGGGATGAGCCGTGGTCGTCTAAGCTACACCACGTCCTGGGACATGATCTGAATAATCTTTAGATCCTTTGTCCGTCCTACTTGGCCAACGACGTAAATTGTGTCTCCGACTTTAACCGCAGGAGCATAGCCTGCGCGGCTGACGATCTCCCGCATCTCATCGGGTATGATGATCTCTCGATCCATAGTGGTCCTCGCAATCTCTGGTGTGGTTGCCAGCGGCGCTGGAACATGTGTCGCGAAAATCTTAGGAGCCGCTGGGTCAGCCAGTACGAATGACCAACGGTACAGTTATCTTTTCACGTCGACCGCCGGAATGCATCTGCGTGTTTGCAGTTGAAGTCGAAGAGGTTCATCACGTGGCACAAACGGTGACGGACCTCACAAGGTGTAAGGGTAACTCAGCCGATGACGCTCTTTATCGTTGAGCCATAGACAGCTGTGTTTAGGAAGGCTTTTTACCGAGTTAAGGCACTTGTCTCAAAATCGCTGCGTCACGTTCCGAGACCTGACACAGCGAGCAAGTTGATCGACACAAGCGCCTTCTACAGACGGCATGCCGCAGCTATTTGGTAGCCTTGACTGCTTCCTCGATAACCTTTGCGACTACAGCCGCCTGTGAGATGTAGATAGCGTGGCTGCCCTCCACCTCTGTCACCGTTGAACCAGCACGCTTGTACATCCAACGCTCTAGGTCGGGCTTTATCGTCATATCGTTTTTCGCGACAATTCCGTAGCTAGGCTTGTCGTGCCAAGCCGCAACTGGAACCTGCGAATTGGTGGCCGCGACGGCGACAGGCATCTGAGACCGGGCCATGAACTCCGCCTGATCCTTGGGTAGATCTGCCCCGAAATCTGCGGCGAACTTCTCTCGGTCGATAAGCAGGAAGCCATCCTTGGTTGGTCTGATATCATTCGTCGGCGCAGGCATCGATTGGAGCAACTGTGCAGTGCTTTCGCCTTTTTCGGGCTGCAGCGCCGCGACATAGACAAGGGCCTTCACCTTAGGATCATCTCCTGCCGCCGTGATGATCGTACCCCCGTAGCTGTGACCGACGAGAACGACGTCTCCGTCCTGCTGATCAAGCACACTTTTCGTGGCTGCAACGTCCTGGTCCAAGCTTGTCAGCGGCTGCTGGACAATGCTGACATTATAGCCGTCCCGAGTCAGGATGTCATAAACGCCGCGCCAACCGGAGCCATCCACGAGCGCTCCGTGGACGAGCACGATATTTCGCGGGCCGGCTAAGGCGGGCGCTGTCGCCGCAGCAGAAGACAAAAGTACGGCCGTAAGGCCAACGGCTGCTTTGTTGAAAATCGACATGGTCGGTAGTTCCTTCATATCTGTATTGCGAAATCGGTCTTGATCCGGTGCCGGAGGTGGAGGCGCAACCTGCCAGCACCGAGGCCGCAGCCATCCCGACGGAAAGCTGCGGCGAGACGTTATGCTCTCAAAGCTCACACTCATTCCTCGTCCTGCCACCTGCGCAGATCAGTTTGGTCGCGATAGCCCATGCGGTCGGGCGTGGTGATAAACTCAATCGTCGTACCCCACGGCATGCGGCAGTAGCAGACCTTGTTTCCAGGACCTTTCTCGGTTGCATAGGGAATAGCGCGCGGCGCGGTGAGAGACGTCCCCCCGGCCTTTTCGAAGCGCTCTACCGATGCGTCGATATCGTCGGTGTAGACACCGAAGTGGGTAATGCCGAAGTCGCTCGCTCGAACCGGCTGGGCTTGTTCGGAGCCGTGCATCTCAAAGAGCTCGATGTCAGGCCCGGTTCCAATCTTGACCATCGCCTGCGCGTGCACGACCGTTCCGGGGAAGGCACCCGTGGCCCGCTCGAATTCGGGTCCCTGCCGCGGCGGATCCTGCGGTCCGAAGGACTGGTAGATCACCTGGCCGCCGAAAGCTTCCACCAGGAATGATTTTGCTGCTTCGATGTCGGGCACCGTGATGCCGATGTGATTGACGCCGCGAATTTGAGGTGCGGTCATGACAGTCTTCCTTTCTCGTTTAGTCGATCGAACGCGACAGGTGTGGGCGCGACCCGCCTGCGCTGTCGTGGTCCGCCCACCCGTGACGGGGCGTTGCGGAATTTTAATTAGGCTTGAGAAAATCGATCAGAGCGGCCACGACTTCGTCCGGCCGCTCGTCGGCAACATAATGGCTGCACCGCGCAATCGAACCGCCCATGACATTGGCGGCAAACTCCTTGAGCATCGGGACCATATGCGGACCGAAGCGCTGCTCTCCGCCGAGACCGAGCACGGGTATCTCGAGCGGTCGCTTTTTGTACTCGAGTGCAGCCGCATCGTCAGCGTTCAGGGTGCGGTACCATTCCATGCCACCACGCGTGCGACCAGGAAGAGCCATCGCCTTGGCGTAGATCTCGATGTCCGCCGGATTGAAGGTGCTGTGATCGTAGAACCGCTCTGCCATGAAGGCCGAAACATAATCATATTCGCGGCCATGGATCAGGCGTTCCGGTAGATCCCGGTTCATATGGAAGCTGAAGTGCCAGATCCTTGCCGTCGTCGCCTCCCATTGCGTCCAGCCGGGAAGCGGAACGTCGAGCACTGCCAGGTGGGTGACAGCCTCCCGATAAATGGCGGCCTGGGGCAATGCCACCATTCCGCCAATGTCATGGCCGCAGACGGCGTAGCGTTCATGCCCAAGGACAACCATGACCTCGTGCGCATCTCGCGCCATCGTCGCCTTGTCATAGCCGTCAAGCGGGCAGTCGGAAAAGCCCGCCCCACGCAGATCAATGGCCACCACGCTGAAATGCTCCGCCAGCAGTGGCATTACATGGTGCCATTCCCACCATGTTTCCGGCCAACCGTGAAGCAGAAGGATCGGCGGGCCGGAGCCGCCCGTGACGGCGTTGATCTTGATGCCATTCACCGGCACCAGCTGCTGGGTAAACCCTTTCAAAGTTGCGATCATGATGACTTTTCCAGTCGATGTTAAAGTTCAAAGCTGAGGTTACGGCCAGCGCTCATGGCTGGTCGAAATCGGTGGCGATCGTGATGTCGCGCCAGGCGTCGATATCGCGGCGAAAGGAAGCCAGCTTTCGCTCGGCGATCGAATGCGCAATCGGGCCGAGCGGCAGATGAAGCGGGACATCATCCGCATCGACTGCCCGCAGGATCACCGCGATCGCCTTATCGGGATCGCCCGCCTGATGGCCGTTGTTGGTTTCGCGATAGTCCTTGCGCGAGCTCGCGGCATATTCCGGCATCTCGTTGGCCGCCATGGTGATTGAACGGCCAAGGAAATCGGTGCGGAACGGCCCAGGCTCGACGATCAGCACGCGGATGCCGAACGGCTTCAGTTCGCCGGCGAGCGCTTCGGAAATCCCTTCCACGGCGAACTTGGCGGCATTGTAATATCCAGCGCCGCCGCTGCCCGCGATGCCTGCGCCAGACGACATGTTGACGATCGTTCCGCCAGAACGTCGCAGGATCGGCAGGGCTGCTCTTGTGGTTTCGATCAGCCCGAAGACGTTGACCTCGAACATAGGCCGATATTCTTCCGGGGTGCCTTCCTCGATCGCACCAAACAGTCCGTAGCCGGCATTGTTTACGAGTACATCAAAGCCGCCGAATGTCTCCACCGCCTTTTCGACCGCGGCCTTGGCTGCGGCCGCATCCGTCACGTCGAGCGGCAAGGTGATCATACGACCGCCGAAGGGTTCAGCCATTTCTTCGATCGTTTTGCCATTACGGGCAGTCGCGATGACCTGATCGCCGCGATGTGCCGCAGCGAGCGCGAGCCGCTGGCCGAAGCCGCTTGAGCAGCCCGTGATGAGCCAAGTTTTCATGAGTTTTTCTCCGAGTTGTTTTCAGACGACGCCAATGGCGCGTCTCCTTCAGCCGAGCGACCTTATGAAAGTCGTCGAAGCTGCAGGAGGCGATGACAAAAATCTAGGTGTTTAGATTTGTTCTTTAAGTGACAGAACTGTATTCTCGGCGTTCAGTTTTGTTCGGGGGTGACGATGGAATGGAGTGACGTCAGAATCTTTCTTGCTGTCGCGCGATCCGGCACGCTCGGCGGCGCCGCACGTTCTCTTCAGACAAGCCATCCGACCGTCGGCAGGCGCCTGCGCGCACTTGAGCAGGCGATCGGTCACACGCTCTTCCAGCGGACTGCGGACGGTCTTGTCCTGACAGAAGAGGGCCATGGAATCATCGCGCTGGCGGAACAAATGGAAGAGGGCGCGCTGGCCATGCAGCGCCGGCTTGCGGGGCAGGAGCAGGATCTCAAAGGCAGTCTGAGGATTTCGTCAGCAGACTGGTTCGGAGCCTATGTACTGCCTCCAGTTCTAGCAGATTTTTCGAACGCCTACCCCAATGTCGACGTCGAGATCCTGACCGGTACGCGCCTGTTCAACCTCGCTCAGCGGGAGGCCGACGTCGCTTTTCGTATCGTTCCCTTCAACACTGCCGATGTCGTTCAGCGGCGGCTCTTCAGGCTCGAATACGGCGCCTACATCGCCGAGGAGTCGCCTGATCCCAAATATGGCGACGGGACTGGTTTCCGGCTGATCACCCACGATACGTCGACCGGGCAGTTTCCCGATATCGCTTGGCTCATCGAGAGTTTCCCCAATGCGAGGCCCGTCCTGCGATCAAACAACCGCAACGTCCAGGGGCGCATGTGTCGGCAGGGCGTCGGGATCGCCGTCCTTCCCCGCGTGGTCGGCAGTCAGATCGCGGGTATCCGCAGACTGGAACTGCCGACGCCGCCGCCGGCCCGAGACATCTGGATGGGATATCACCGGGACCTGCGACGTCTTCAGCGGCTTCGCGCGTTCATTTCGACCGTTTCAAATCATCTCGTGAACGCGGCCGCATGATGAGCGAACCGAGCTCATCATGCCTGCGGAAAATCTCCGAGATGTCTATCTTTGGGCCGCAATCTCCTTGTGCCGCTTCACCACGGTACCGACGATGAGCTTCATAAGGCTGTCGACGAATTGTTGATCAAGGCCGAGCTCGTTGGCAATATTCCTCAGCCGATCCATTTGGCGTCGCTCCCGCTCACTATCGGTTGCTGGCATAGCCTGCTCCGCTTTTAAGTTGCCGACTTGCTCGGTACAACGAAAGCGTTCGGCCAATATATGGAGGAGAGCCGAGTCCAGGTTGTCGATGGTCTTTCGATAGGACGCAAGTTGCTCTGACGTATTCTGGGTATTCATCTAATTATCTTCCAAACTGCTTTCACACGCACCATGTGGGCGTGAAGAAACGGGACAAGGGCAAAGCTGCGCTCTCAATGGCACCGACTTTCAAAAAAGGGCAGCTTCATACTCATGCTTTACGGGGCGCCGGCACCTCAAAGCTCTGCTCCGCGCATACTGCGACGCGAAAGGGCTATACTCAGCCAAATTGCCGAAACCAGAAAATAAAATGCCCCGACGCCCGCGTATCCGGCGACTGTGGAGATAGAAGGCTCTTGCGGCATTTGCGCTTGAAAGATAAAGAGCGCGCCCGCCACGGCCGATTGGCCGCCGCTCAAAACCATTACCCATTGACCGCCGCTCGTTTTCCAACGCCGGACGGCAGTCCCTAGCTGCAGCACCCCTGAGAAAATCGCCCATAGACCGAAGGCTCCGAGAACCCAGTTCATGCTCATTGTCAGCGCCAAAATCACGACAATCGTCATAACCGAGCTCGCCATGACGTTGATCGCCTGGCTCCGGTTGACGGCAAAGCCACCGCTCCTGCTAGCGTCAACGACGTTGGCGACGGCATCCCAAGCCGGATAGATGACCAGAAGAGTGGCAGCCACCGCAAACGAATGCTGTCCGAGAGTGAATGCAGCCGCTACCCAGAGCACCGAGAACACCGCTCGGGTAAAATAATACTGCTTTAGCCATTGGTCGTTGCCGCTCGCAACACGGGAGGTCTGATTGTTCGACATTGTTTTCTTCCACTTTCTGGATTGATGAAATTGTTCACGCGGGTTCTGTCACAAGAAGCCCACATGCTTGCCGAATGGGGTGTTCTCGTCCCACTCATTTCGGCCGATCCGATCGCTTTCGCCGGAGAGTTTCCCAACCGGCTCGTCGGAAATCTCAATGTCCTGTGAGGCGTCGAGAGACCGAATCTTTGACCCACCGGCCTCCTTGCTCTCCAAGCGCATGCGTTCCTCGAATGCCTCGTTGATCGCCCTTTGCCGCTTAGCGACCCATCGGCCATCAGGATCGGAGAGGATCGAATTGGTTTGGCTGATCTCAACCTGTCGGGAAGACGCGGTCGCTGAAATCGGCATTACTTTCTGAACTTTGCGTTTGCTCATGAACTGTCACCACTCTTCCTACTAGTTGGTAGTTTCGCGTGATGCGAATTTACCTGAGTAGCACTAGCCACCGCAGGATTAGTGAGCGACGATTGGAGTCAGTCGGTTAAGAGCTGGTGTCATTATCGTTCCGAACACCTCCGGCTTCCCATAGGCTCTCGCGGAGAGCATCGCCCCGTACACCGTCGCCAGAAATGCCTCCGCTTCAACATGCGGCTCGCTGGAAAGGTTCAGAGCGCCTTGCCTGGACCCACGTTCCATCATCGAAGCCAGCCACGATGAAATGAAGCGAAAGAAATTCGTCACCTCGGTTGCGACTTCCGGCGGAAGGGATGGCAGTTCACTGGCAAGCAGAGCGCACACGCAATACGGTCTGCTCGCATCCTCGATGCATTTGGCCCAGTGGTTTGCATAGACCTTGAGAATGTCCAGTGCATCTGGAACGTTCTGCTCAAGGGCGGCCACACTCGCCTGGCCGTCTTCACGATAGCGCTTGACCAGCTCACGCACCAGATCGACCTTACTGGGGAAATGGTGGTGGATACTGGCCTTCCGGATTCCGACCACTTTCGAGATGTCGGCATAGCTGAAGCCATTGTAGCCTCCACTCATGATCAGGTTTCGGGCGGAAGCCAGGATATCGTCGGAGGTGGTTGAAAGATTGCTCATAACGATGAGCTACCTTCTAGTAGGTAGAATGTCAATAACAAAAGCTCTTAATTTCTTCGTCGTCGAAATTGTGATGGCGTACCACGGCTTGCTTTCCCTGCTGAAGGTCGCTCCGACCGCGCATGCCGACTATATCTTCCTGCCGTGCTTGTCGGATCGAATTGAAGAGAGCATCGCCGTCGGCAATCGCGCTTTCGGTCCTTACCATTGAGCGGCCGGCCCAACAACGCGAAACGAGCACCGTGCATAGCGCGGTGGCGGAAGACGCCGAACCGCGCCAGGTTTGACCAAAGCTCCGGCGCGTTCTCGTAAGCCGGTCGCACAATCAGGATGGGCAGCGAGTCATTGCAGAGCAGCTCGAAGGGCGGCTTTGCAATGAACCAGGGTCGTATCGAAGACTTGAACGCCCACATTATCCTGGTTCAGCAGCATGCCCACCTCCGTACAACCAAGGATAAGGCAGTCGCAGCCTCGATCAATCAGCCGCCGCGCAATCAGTTCATAGGTCAAGCGACTTTCCTCGCGAACAACATCGCGACACAGTTCGTCATAGATGATGCGATGGGTTTCCGCTCGATCGCCGGCCTCGGGAATTGTTGGCAACAGTCCTAGAGCGGACAAGCGGGCAGTGTAGAAGTTCTGTTCCATGGTGAAGGCGGTCGCCATCAGCCCCGGCCTACGGAAACCGCTATTAAGGATAGCTGTCGCAGTTGCGTCCGCGATGTGTATGAATGGTATCGACACTCCATCTAATATCGTGTCCGCTACTTTATGCATGGTATTCGTCGCCATGATGAGGAGATCGGCGCCTCCGCGTTCCAGGGCAATGGCTTTTTCATTCAGGATATTTGCCGCGACATTCCAATCGGAGGATGCCTGCAACTTTTCGATCTCGTCGAAGTCGACAGATCGTATGAGAAGCTCAGGAGAATGCAGTCCTCCCAGGTTCTCGCGGGTAAGCCTGCATAGTTCACGGTAATAGATCTGGGTCGAGGCCGCGGACATCCCGCCGAGTATGCCGATCGTCTTCAAATGCGTTTTCCATTTTAGAGTGTTTTCATCTGTTCTACTAAGTCGAAGATTGAGCAGAAACCAGACGCACTTATGGCACCAGGTGCGGCACCAACATGCTCAAGCGCTAATGCCACCGTCGACGAGAATGCCCATCCGGTAATATAACCTGCACCGGGCGCGGCGAGAAAAGCGACGGCCTCTGCGACCTCCCTGGCTTTACCGTATCGAACAATCGAAAGGTTTGGCAGAATAGCAGGTGCCAGAGCGCCATCGGCAGGGTTCATGTCGGTGTCGATCGGGCCTGGTCGAACCAGATTGACCGTGATCTCCCGAGATCCCAACTCACGCGCGAGGCCGCGAGTGAAGCTTTCCAGCGCAGACTTGGTTGCTGCATAGACCGCGATCCCTACAAACGGCACAGCCAGACCCGCATTGCTGCCGATACTGATGATGCGACCGCCATTCGGGATGTGTTTCAGCGCCTCTTGAGTGACCAGAAGGACGCCGCGAACATTGATGTTCAGCTGCAAATCAATCTCCTCGAGCGGCTGTGTGGAGAAGTCGCTCGCGAAAAGGACGCCCGCATTATTGATGAGTATGTCGAGGCCGCCGAGTTCAGCGATGGTCTGCTCGACAGTGGCTCTCGCGGCTTCTGTCCTCGCAGCGTCGGCCCGAATGGCGATCGCTTTGCGGCCCATAGCGCGGATCTCGGCAACGAGAGCCTCCGCTTTCTCGGCTGACTTCTCATAGGTGATCGCAATGTCGGCACCATCCTCGGCAAGTTTTAATGCGATGGCCGCACCGATACCGCGTGCCCCACCGGTAACCAGCGCGCGCTTGCCCGCGAGAGGTGGCGTAAAGATCTTGTTCATGGAGGAATACCTCAAATTGTTTCTATTTTACTTTGAAGGTTCACGCCGTCACTGGACGAGCCACCAACGAGACCATGCGTGGGTCTCGCTCATGGGCGTGACGGTTTGGTTGATGCCAGGCTGACGGAAAGCCATCCCGCAACGAGAAGACAGATTGCAATCGTGGTTGCTGCAACGCTGTAGGCTCGGCCAATGGATTGAATGTCGGTGGCGGACCCCAATATCGAGAAAAACAATCCACCGATGATGGCGGCCGCGAACGCTCCACCAATCTGAAGCATTGAATTGACCAGGCCGGAGGCCAATCCCGACTGCGACCTGTCCACCCGCTGCACGATGCTCTTCACAAGGTTTGGAAGGGCGATCCCCTGCCCTGCCCCAATGAGAAAGAGCGCAACAAAAAGGAGTTGCGGAAGGCCATTCGAGATCAAGGCCGCTGTTCCGAACAATCCTACGGCTTGCAGCACCATGCCGATGCCAGCGGAAAATCTTCCGAAGACCCTAAGAACGCGCTCACTTGCAAAAGGGCCAAGGACAAAGCCGACTGCAGCGGGAAGGATAGCAAGTCCCGCCTTGAAAGGCGTCCGACCAAGACCACCCTGCTGATAGACCGAGAATATCAGCCAGAAGGCGGCAAGAGCGTAGAAGAACAAGGCGGCCAGCAGCCCATGCATCAGTCCCCGGTTCTGAAGCAGGCTTGGCGCAAGAATCGGATCTCTCCCTGCCAACTCCATGTATTTCTCATGCCGCCAGAACAGGAGGAAAATCGGCAGGGAGGCGGCAAGCGTCACGATCGACCAGATCGGCCACCCCTGCTCCCTACCCTCAATCAGCGGCGCGACGAGTGCAAGAAGCGCAAGCGCGATCAGCAAAGCTCCGCCAAGATCCAGTTTGCTCGGTTGCTCCGATCGGGTTTCCTGCAACATGATGAAGGCGGACGGCGCGGCGATCGCGATAATCGGAAGGTTTATGAGGAATATGGCTCTCCATCCAAGGCCGAGGATATTCAGGGCAATCAGCGCCCCGCCAAGGAACAGACCAGCCATTGATGCCAGCCCGAAGGTCAGAGCGTAAAAGCTTAGCGCCTTCGATTTTTCGTGGTCGGGGAAAATTGCATTGATGGACGCCAAAGCCTGCGGCGCCATTATTGCCGCGGCAAATCCTTGAAGGACGCGGCCGACGATCAGCGCCAATGGAGACCAGGCAAACCCGCATAAGGCAGATGCGACCGCAAACCCGACCATGCCAGCCATAAAGACGTTGCGTCGACCATAGAGGTCTCCAAGCCTGCCACCTGTGATCAGCATGACAGCATAGGTGGCGGCGTAACCTGAGATAATCAGTTGCATCGTCGATGCTGAGGCCCGGAAGTCTTCCCGGATCGAGGGTAGCGCCACGTTGACGATAAAGAAATCGAGAGGCGGCAAAAACGCCCCGGTCAAAAGGATGACCAATGCCATCCATCGGCGTGGATCAGGTGTCGCATTGGCGTCGCTAACGTGTTTCATGTGTGTCTCCACCTCGACCGAAGAACCAGCCGACGGTTTGCAATGGTACGGTATTTGGAACCTTTTGGTTCCTAATTAAAGTCAGCCGAGCGCCTTCAGCGCAATATCGATCATGGCCCTGGTCTCCTCGCGATCCGCGACAGCCTTGCCCAGAACCCGCATGCCGTGGATCTGGCATACGAGGAATCTGGCAAGTGCACGTTCGTCGAGCCCCGGATCAATTTCGCCCAAGGCTTGAGCTCTTATGATCGCCGCGGCGTATAGATCTTGCAGTCGCCGAAACAGGCGGGAGATACGAGGCGCGACCTCTTTGTCCTCTGGAAGCATTTCCACAGCCGTCAAGACAACAAAGCACCCACGCAGTCCCTCCGTGCCAGATGATTGATCCAACTGCTGCAAAAATGCTTCACGAATTGCGGCCTTGGGCGATGGGTTGGAATGCAGCGTTTCACCGACCGTGCGAACGGCATCCTCGATATAGGCGTCAAGAGCACGAAGATAGATGCCCCGCTTGTCGACGAAAGCTTTGTAAAAGCTGCCTCTGGACAGTTCCATACCTTCAAGCAGGTCCGGAAGGGACGCATCGTGATATCCACGGTCCCAAAAGACGTCCATCGCTTTGCGAACTGCATCATCGAGTTCGAATTCGCGAGGGCGACCTACCGTCGGGGATGTATTAGTGCGTTTAACCATGATTGCGATATGGAACCATTCGGTTCATAATTCAAGCCGTGTTCTCGAAATTATTTAACGAAAGAGCAGGTCATCCCACTAATCAGCCGACGGAGGGATCCTCGGGATAGTCCCGAGAGAAGTCCCTAACGGCCATGATAAGCGGCATGAGCCCACGCCCCGCAGCACTTAGGGAGTATTCGACGCGAGTAGGCTGCTCTTGGTAGTCGCGTCGGTGTACGAGGCCGTCACTCTCCAGTTCCCTGAGATGCTGCTTTAGCATCTTCTGGGATATGTCCGGTATATCGAGCATAAATTGCGCGCTCGCAGCGAGGGCTCAGCCAACAATCTGAAAAGAATTCGCAGAACTCAACTCACATGGGCGACAGATCCATCGGCTCCGAGGCATGTCGCCCTGTCCTCGACAGGCACTTTAAAGTCCGAAATTGCCTGATGCATTACCGAACCTCATACCTGCGGATGCGAGAATAGGGATCGAATATCATGGACTTACAGCTCGGTGGCAAGATTGCGCTCGTAACGGGAAGCAGCAGGGGTATTGGCGAGGGCGTCGCCAGAGGCCTTGCGAAGGAGGGCGCGACCGTCATCGTCCACGGCCGACAAACTGACGGATCTCTGATTCAAGTTCCTGGTCTTCAGGTGTCCCGCCCATGAAGCCGCCATGCGGCATGGCCTCGAAAACGTGCAATTCTGTTTCCACGCCAGCCTTTCGCAAGGCTCGATGCATTCTCACCGTGTTCGATAGAAACAGATCACGGGTGCCGGTCTGCAGAAACGTCGGCGGGAAACCACGCAAGTCGCCAAAAAGTGGCGATAGATAGGGATCGGAAAGATTGGCACCACCAGCGTAAAGCAGGTTGTTCGATCTGAGGGGGCGAGGCAGAACGAGGTCGACCATCTGGTTGGTTTGGAAGCTGTCGCCGGATTCGGTGAGGTCGACCTGGGGTGAAAGCAAGACCAATCTGCCGGGCATTGGCAAGCCTTGATCCCTCGCCCGCAACAGCATGGCAGACGCGAGATTGCCGCCTGCCGATCTACCCAGGATGATTACCTTTTCGGGGGCGTGGGCGTTCAAGACATGGCGATACGTGGCCAAGCAGTCATCAAGCGCGGCCGGGTACGGATGCTCAGGCGGCATCCGGTAATCGACGCCGTAGCATCGAACCGCGTGCTGTTGCGCTTGGCAAAGCGCACTCACGCGACAGGCTTCTCCGCCGCCGAACACCAACCCGCCTCCGTGCAGGTCGATGAGTGCGCCGCCTGCATCAAATGCCCCGTGTGGCGTCGCGACATGGATTGTCGCGCCATCGATTGTAATTGTCTCCGCGGTGGACTGTAGACTGCCAGCCATCCCTTTGATCGCTGCGGCGTAATGCGCATCTGCCGCGGCTTTCATCGCCATCCAGCCCGAAACATCCTCTGGAGACGGCATTCCATAGCGCGCATTGATAGGACTGCCGTCCTCGTCCACGAGGCGAGACAGTGCCGCTTGCGCTTCGGCGCTAATGGACTGCGGTGGCTGAATTGTTCGTGGAGGGATAGCTGCACTGCGCGTGGCGTTGCTCATTTCTTACTCTGTCATTGGTCGAAGCTTCGACGTCTCTGTCCTACCTTGGGGCGACCAGCCTGTCGATCGTCGATGTCTTCACGAGACATGACATCGCGATAGATTGGCACCGTTGTCTACAGCTCAGTTGTCGATGGTTCATGCCGACGACTCTGCTACCGCATAGGCTCCCTTCGTGCCTTTACGAACGACTTCTATCCGTCATGCCGGAAATGCTCAGCCGCCTTGATGGGTATCGAACCAACGGCCAATAGGTAAGAGGCGAACTCTCTCGACGACTTATGTCACCAACCGCGTTCAATTCCGCCAGATCGAAAACATTAGAGTCCCGCCAAGACCAACGGGTGGATTTCTTTTTCCGTAGTTAAAGAGCCCAGCAGCGAAGCTAATGTACCTTACCGAGAGCGGGTCCCGTCTGCTGCAGCGCCGCGTCAGGATCTTCTTCGGATTGCTCGCGCAGTTTACGATTAACTGGGCGCTGGTCCTTGAACCGACGACGTAATGCCCCCCTCGATACAGCGGCACCATGTATCTATCTCGCCGTGCGCTCGGGCTGAAGGTTGTTGAGTGACGGTGACCTTAGGGAGATAGTGGGGGTCCATACGGCCACGTGGAAGATGCGTTGGCTGACGGCACGTGACCCGCATAAGAAGCAGGCGACACCGTATGAAATACGACATGACCTTTGGTGCTTTGGCAAAGGCACCGATATACCGCTGACCTTTTTTCTTTCGGCTTCGTGCCCGCAGGGAAACCTCTCCCGCAAATTTGAACGATCAACGTCTCCGCACTTGCGTCATCGATTTACGTGTTATATGATGATCATCATGCGAAACTCAACAATCAATTCCCGAGCCGCCGCAAAGGAGGCTTCCCACAAACGGATCGTACAGGCTGCGGCACGCGCCATCCGCCGCAGTGGCTTTGACGGTACGGGTGTGGCAGACATCATGAAAGAGGCTGGCTTGACGCATGGTGCGTTCTACGCCCACTTCGACTCGCGAGAGGCCATGCTGGCCAAGGCGGCAGAGCAAGCTGGCGCCGAGTCAAACGCTGCTGGCGCCCTTGCCCTCTCCTCAGCGTGTTCAAAAGGAGCTTTCCAGGCATTGGTACAGGCCTACCTCTCCAAGGAGCATCTCATGAGCATTGAGACGGGATGCCCCGTGGCCGCACTTGGTTCCGAGATGCACCGTCAAGCGCCTGAGGTGCGCCGGGTGACCACGCGCGGTATCAAGGAAATGATCGATCAGGTCGCGCGCCAGCTACCGGACTGGGGGCAGCCAGACGCCCATGAGCGCGCTTTGGTGACGGTCGCTACCATGGTGGGCACGCTAATCTTGGCTCGCGCGGTCGATGACGCCGCCCTGTCGGAATCTTTGTGCAGTGCGGCATTGAAGCGTCTTGACTCCTCAGGGTCTTGATTGGCCGCCTCATTTTTTTTGACATTACATATGACGACCATCATATCAAAAGACCCGTCAACTGCCACTGGTTGTGGTCCTGAATCTGGCACTACTGAGGAAAATCTATGAAAGCTTTCATCGTGGATCGTTACGGCAAGCGGGAGCCTTTGCGGGCTGTTGACGTGCCAGAACCGGAACTAATGGCCGACGAGGTGTTGATCGAGGTCTACGCGTCAGCCGTCAATCTCATCGACGCCAAAGTGCGCAACGGCGAGTTCAAGCTCATCCTGCCTTACCGCACCCCCTTCATCCTCGGGCACGACGTGGCCGGTGTGGTGGTTCGTGTCGGTGCCCGCGCTCGTCAATTCAAGGTGGGCGACGAGGTTTACGCGAGGCCCCGTGACCTGCGCATCGGAACCTTTGCAGAGCTCGTTGCGGTCAATGAGGATACCGTGGCGCTCAAGCCTAAGAACATCACCATGGAGGAGGCCGCCTCGATCCCCCTGGTCGGTTTGACGGCATGGCAGGCGCTGGTCGAGAAAGCAAAGCTTCAGAAGGGGCAGAAGGTATTCATCCAGGCGGGTTCCGGCGGCGTCGGAACATTTGCGATCCAGTTGGCCAAGCACCTGGGCGCCACCGTGGCCACCACCACCAGCGCCGGCAACGAGGCGCTGGTGAAAAGCCTGGGCGCGGATGTCGTGATCGATTACCGCAAAGACGCCTTTGAAGATCAGCTGCGCGACTACGACGTGGTGCTGAACAGTCAGGATGAAAAGACATTGAAGACGTCCATGGGCGTGCTCAAGCCTGGCGGTCACGTCGTGTCCATCACCGCGCCACCGGACCTGCAGTTTGGCAAGAATATCAAAGCGTCGTGGCCAGTGAGACAGATCTTCAGAGCGCTAAGTTTCAGCGTTCGCCGCAAAGCACGTCGCCTCGGGGTCAGCTACACCTTTCTGTTCATGAAGGGCAACGGAAGCCAGCTTCGTCGGATCGCATCGCTCATCGAGGCAGGCGCCATCCGCCCGGTGGTCGACAAGGTCTTCCCCTTCGAATCCACCAACGAAGCCCTGGCTTATGTCGAAAGCGGCCGGGCCAAAGGCAAGGTGGTGATCAAGATGCGATGACGTCCCACAGAACGACGCAGCACCCTCCGAAACATGACTAATTCACTTGAAAACTGAACCAATCAACTGGAGCCTTCCATGAACATTGAAAACTCTGTCGTCCTCGTCACCGGTGCCAACCGTGGCATCGGCCTCGCATTTGCCCGCGAGCTTCTCGCACGTGGCGCCCGCAAGGTCTACGCCGCCGCACGGGACCCTGCCACTGTGACGCTGCCGGGCGTGCATGCCTTGCGGCTTGATGTCACCAAGCCTGAAGAGATCGCGGCTGCAGCACGGGTGGCCACCGACGTGAACCTGGTGATCAACAACGCCGGGATAGCCCAGGTGGGTGGCTTTCTCGCCGATGACAGCGAAGAGGTGGCCCGACGCATCTTCGAGACCAACTTCTTCGGCGTGCTGAACGTGAGCAAGGCCTTTGCACCCGTGCTCAATAGCAACGGCGGTGGCGCATTGATCAATGTGCTGTCGGTGGCCTCGTGGATTAACGGCGCGGAGCTGGCTGCCTATTCGGCGAGCAAGTCAGCGGCATGGTCTTTGACCAATGCCTTGCGCCACGAGTTGGCCAGCCAGAAGACCCAGGTTCTGGGCCTGCACATGGCCGGCGTCGATACCGACCTCACGCGCGGCTTCGAGATTCCGAAGACCAGCCCCGAAGAGATCGTTCAGCGCGCACTCGACGGTCTGGCTGACGGCGCCGACGAGGTGCTGGCTGACGCGTTCACCGAACAGGTTCGGCGAGGCTTGACGGCCCCGCGCCCGGCCTACCTTCCCCAGGCCCAGTGAAATGACGTATGAATCCCGCATCGACAGAAAGCCCGACATGCTCTTTACACCCTTCGTTAATCCCTCCCTACAGTTGCGCAATCACATCGTGATGGCGCCTATGACGCGACACCGCGCCGTGGAACACAACACACCGAACGCCCTGATTGCCGAATACTACAGCCAACGGGCCACAGCCGGCCTGATCGTCACCGAGGGCACCTCGCCCTCACCCAATGGGCTGGGCTATCCACGCATTCCGGGCCTCTTCAACCAAGCCCATGTGCAGGGTTGGAAGCAAGTGACGCAGGCTGTCCACGCACAGGGCGGCAAGATCTTTGTGCAGCTGATGCATACCGGTCGCGTGGCTCATGCGGACAACCTGCTGTCGGGTGCTGAAGTTCTGGGACCGACTGCGGACATTTGCCCCGGCGAGATCCACACCGACTCGTCGGGCATGCAGCCGCACAGCGCGCCGCGCGCCATGACCACGGAGGACATCGCCCACGCGGTAGTGGAGTACGCTCGGTCGGCGCAACTGGCTATCGAGGCGGGTTTCGATGGTGTCGAGCTGCACGCGGCCAATGGCTATTTGATTGAGCAGTTCCTGAACGCCAGCGTCAACCGGCGTACCGATGGGTATGGGGACGGTCTGCATGGCCGTAACCGTTTTGCGCTGGAAGTGGTTCGCGCCACTGTTGCCGCCATTGGCGCAGACCGTGTTGGGATTCGCCTGTCACCGTTCGGCGTGTTGAACGGCACGGGCGGCTACCCCGATGTCGAAGCCCAGTATCTGGCGCTCGTCAAGGAACTGTCGCAGCTCGGCATTCTTTACGTCCACCTTCTGGACCATTCTGCCTTGGGTGCCCCTCCAGTGCCTGCCGAGCTGAAGTTACACCTGCGCAGCGCGTTCAAGGGCCTATTGATCCTGGCCGGTGGCTTCGACCAGGAAAGCGCCGAGCGTGCACTTAAGGAAGGTCAGGCGGATTTGATTGCTGTTGGCCGCCCCTTCATCGCCAACCCGGATCTGGTGGCGCGCATGCAGACAGGGGCGCCTCTCAACCCCTTGGACATGGCGACGTTGTACACCCCTGGCCATGAGGGCTACACCGACTACACAACGCTTAATCTGGCATAAAACACCGACTCATATCTTTGCTCGGGCTTTGTCCAGTCAACGACCTGCGCCCGCTCACGGCGGGAGCGGGAGATTGCAAAACGGGAAGCCCCACAGACAGTCTTCTATGGGTGAGAGATCGGGCGATCTCGCGATTTGGGTGAACCAGGGTCGTCGCCTTGACTGGACTCGAACCTGCGGCATGCAGTTCGCTCTAGCTAAACTATTGAAAAAACATAATTTCACAGGTAACCAGCGCACTCAAATGAGTAGACGCCTCAAAAGAGGAATACCGTCAATATATTCAGGCTCAAAAGCCGAAGAATCCATGCAGTTTCATTGCATCACATTAAAGCCCGATAGGGATAGAGGAAAACGGCGGCGTTCAGCGTCGGACGTGTTTTCCCGACTCGTCGTAACTAGGTGATCCGCGCTGACCAAACGCATTCCACATGAGATCAAATAAAGGCTTAAGGGTATTCTCTGGAACATCCGCTGCGCCTCTCGCATCAATATTGAGTTCGGGCAGCATGATCCGGTCAGAACGATACGGATAATTGATGCTGCCCCGCCACTCATCAATCGGGGCCGAAACTCCACGAATACCAATGAGGCTCACGAAAATCGTGTATGGCGCGGGGATCGACCGCCGTTTGTATTCTCCCAGGATCTGCCGAATACCGGAGGCTATCCCTTGCTCCACACCGGTCAGATAAATGTTGCGTTGACCGTCCTTCCCGCCGACATTCAACTTTGCAACGGCCTCCGCGATACCATTGCGAAAAAGCGTCGAAAATGCGCGGACGGTACCAGATTGCTCCTCCGGCCCCGAGTAAGCGACGAGACCGTCGAGCGAGTACATTGGATTTGCGCCGCTAGCGCCGAGAGGCCACGGCCACATCGTTCCACCACGTTCATCAAACGAGAGTGAAATGCTCTCTGTGAATGAGGCTCGTGGCACGACTTGCATGACCAGCCGAGTCTCTCCATCGGCGCCAACCGCCAGAGGTCCCTCGTTGTTGGTCAGGATTTCCAGCCGTTCTGTTCTAAAGCGTCTGATCCTCTCTTCGACCTCGGATGCAAATAGAAACGCTCGCCGCAACTCTTCTACTGACATCGGATGCTTTCCGTTTTCGTCGCGGATGAAAAAGCGATAGTCCTTGGCGACGGTTTACTCGGGGGGGGGCACTCCAGCTCCGCGCCATCTTGATGACGAGAACGCCGCGTTCACCCTCGATAGCAATCCATTTCACCCGAAATTCGAGGATTGGCGGTTCGAACGACGTTCGAATGGTATCGGAAACCGCTCGAACCAAGCCATCAGGATCTGGCGTCGCAACGCCGCTGACGTCTGATGCTATTCCGTTCCGCTCGTCGAGTCCGATCACAAGATACCCGCCCACAGCGTTGGCCATGGCGGATACATCCGCAGCAAACTCTCGCCGGTCTTCGTCTTTGCGCCCATAATGATCGCGCTTGAATTCTAGTTGTCTGCCTTCAGGGATTCCCTCTTCAACAAGTGCTTGAAGATCGGAAAGTGCTATGTCGTCGAACTCTCTCGCAAACATCGACTCGCTCTCTAAATACTCCGAAGAGCGTGCAATATTTGTATCCACCCAACAAGAACCGGACGCTCAATTCACAGCCACAAGCAGTATTGCGACCGACATCCCAATCGACACCACCATCATCGCGGACAACACGAGCGAGATAGCGTTCAAACTGCTTCTTCGAGGAGAAGGCGGCCAGAGCACGAGTTGGAAGCTGAGACTATCGTCGAGGGAAAATCAGTCGGTTGCAGTCGGCGGTAGTCAGCGTGCATATGGGCGCTTATGGTCTTGCTCATCGAAACATGGATGGGTGACCTCGATACCGTGGGAAGCAGCAGCGCGAGCGGAGACAAATCGGCTGGCTCGATCTCTGGTGCTGTCTCAGTCTGCCGGCGACGCCCCTTCGACTTCGTGTGTGTGGCATGCTTTACACTTTCCGTACTTCGTGAAGCCGTCCGCGATAGCCATCGTGCGCGGCGAAAAACGATCTTCTTGTGTTGAACAACAAAGATGCGCTATCCTCTGATTCTGCCGCTAACGTCGGCATGGCCGCTGCCAGGCGAAGGGTTTCTGATCCAACGTTCTTCAATATTCAGCTCACGTGACCGCAACCTAGTCCGGCCGCCTGAGACGAGCAGCGCGTCGATATGGCCGGAACGAAGGATGCACCCATGTATTCGACGCTCGACGGCGCCAAGAACCAAGCAAAGCATCTCAAGCGAATTCTTTCAGCGAGTGGCCTAATCTATTCTCTCGCAAAATGCCAAACAGCGGTCGCCCGAGCCGGTGGATTTGTGGACTGGTATGACCTCAGCAGGAAATTGGTGAGCAGCATCCAGCCAAGACCGCCGTTCGATTTCTGGGGTGCGCTTCTACAGCATTTGCCGATGCCTTGCCACTTCCCCATTCGGTCGTACCTCCGAGACAGCGGCCATACAGGCGCGAACACGAGGGACTCTTCGGAAAACTGGGTACGGAATGTCATCCCCTACTGCGCCAGCCTAGAACTCGTTCACAGAAAACATTCTCCTATCCTGATGCCGGGCTCAGGCCGCGGCCAAAGGTTGCGCCTGGAGATCGTGGCCGGAATGCTTCTGAACATTGAGGGGCATGAAGATTACTTGCCCAGGCTTGACCCGGAAACCTTGTCGATCGTATTCGAGAACCAACCGGGTTCGCTTCTGCCAACGTTGGCGGAGAGAGCGGATTTCGATAGAGAGGTCGCTGCATTAATCGCCTCTCAGATTATTCAGGTCTCAGAACGGCAAACCATCATTCTAGCGCCGCGCCTTGATGGTATTCCGGATGAAATCGTTCGGCGAGCTCGGGCATGGAACAGCCAGAAGGAGCCGCCTGTTCCGACCTTTGAAGTCAGCGCCGACCTCGCCGCCCAACTCAGACGCCAGTATGAATTGGACCGCGCGGATAGCGGCGAAAAAGTGTCATATGACGAACTGGAATATCGTGGCGTCACGTTGAGCAGTCGATTTTCGGTCAAGCATGAGTTCGAGACGATGAAGAACGTCGTTGACGCTATGAGCCCTTCAATCCTCCCGCGGGTTTCATCTGTTTATTGCGATTCCCGTGCGTGCGCGGTTTATGCAGTCGAGATCAAGCTGGGGATGAACACGGCCGAACTAGCAAATCAGGTCCAGGCGGTGTTTGTATGGGCGACAGACGGATTTAACGGCCTGACGGTAAGTCACGGCGCATCAGTCGAATTCTTCAACCCGGAATGGCCCGGTTTCGAGAGCGAGGATGTCAACGTCGAGATCGATGAGAGCATAACTTTGTGAATATGGTCCGGCATCGCAGGCCGTGACTTCAATCGCAGTCGGCGATGCCAAGATCGAAGGCGGCGGCCTACATCCCCGAGCGTGGATCTCCGACGAAAAGTTCCTATTTTTGACTTCTGTCGAAGAGCTCCTTCACCCAAGGTGAGTGATGGTGCTCTTGATAGACCATTGCAAGTTCCCGCCGTGGGCGCGTCACGCCAACGTAGAAAAGACGGCGCGCTTCACGGAGCGCAACGGTACTCTGCCGATCGCGTTGACTGGGAAAATCGCTTGCATTCACGCCATACATGACGACGGCATCAAACTCCCTGCCCTTCGCACTATGCAGCGTGCTCAGGTTCACGCGACCGGTTCCCTCTAAACGGCCGGCGAGATGGGCGAGCGGGATATCGAGGTCGGCCACAGGGTCAGTATTGCGGATCATCTCGGCACAGACCTCCCATTCTTGCTCTGCGTTTCGCGCAATCGTCCGCCAATGTGCAATAAGCTCGCTGTCGAAAAGTTGTAGCCAGGTGTGGGTGGTGTCGCTGGAGTTGATCGTAGCTTGGAGAAAGCCGATGAGCTGATCCGAAAGAAGTTGTTCTTCGTCAGGCCTAACTTGAGCGCCGTAGACGATCTTCAACGCTTGCTGAAGCAGGCGGCTATACCGCGGGTCAGCACTTTTCCAGCCACCAACGACCCAACGCGCGCAATCCTCGATAAACCGGGAAAGTCGCGAACTCCGCCTGACCAGTGCGTTTCCGTCGCTGCGTACAAAGGGCGTGCCGGCCCGCTTCAAGGCTTCGGCAATCTTGTCCCCGAGATATGCAGCGCGATACAGCACGGCTATTTCGTCAAGTGCGAAGCCTCTCTTTTCCAGATCGGGAATGACAGTGTCGGCAATCGCTTGTGCCTGCACATCAAGGCCGAGCGTCACCGGCCAGAATGTCAACTCTCCCTCTGGAGCTCCTTCTGCCTCGCGATAATCACGCTCCTCTCCCAATGCGCCGAGCGACGCTCGCACGATTTTCCCGCCAGACCGGTAGTTGAAGCGCAGTCTGATGGTGCGGACATCGCAGCGTTGGGTCAAGCTATCGAGCAGTTCGGGGTTTGCACCAGTGAACCCGTATATGGATTGGTCGGAATCGCCGACCGCAAACAAGCGAATGCCCCCGCCAAAACACAATAAAAGGACAAGCTCGTGCAATGCATGGCCGAGATCCTGATATTCGTCGACGAACAAGACGGGGAAGCGCGCGTGAAGTGCATCTCTGATCCAGTCGTGCTCCTTGATCATGCGATACGCCAGGAGCGGCATATCGTCGAAATCGATCAAGCCTTGCCGTCGAAGCTCGTTCTCATAAGCCTCAATGAACACGGCGAGCTCCGGATTGCGGCCTAGCCAGTCTGGCCGGCTGCGATCAACGTCCCGTCGCCGCTTTTCCGACGCAAAGTTCCATCGACGATGAGGGTCGTCGCTACCGCCGATCGCGGTCGCGTAGGCCGCCTCCACCGCAGCTCGTGTCTGGGCACGGGTCGCCACCTGAAACTCTGCAGGCAGTCCGATCGGTACGCATCGGGCGTACGGCGCTATGACCTGGCTCAGAGCGAATCCATGCACGGTTCCGATGAAGGCTCGATCACCACTTTCGATCCCAAGGCGGGCAAGGCGTGTCTCAAGCTCAATTGCGCACTCATTGTTGTAGGTGATGCAAGCAACCCCGCGAGGTTCAATGATGTCGTCAGACAGAGCGCGGGCCATCGCTGTCGTCAGCGTCTTCGTCTTGCCACTTCCTGGTCCGGCCAGAACGACGCAGTGGCCCGTCTCGCGCACAGCTGCGACTTGCTCCGGATTGGTGCTCAATTCGTTGATCGCGCTAAGCAGTTGCTGACTACTGGACACGGCTCACCACGTACGCAATTGCATCGGCAATGTACTTCGGTGGGGTCAGGCCGACCGCTTTTTTCGATAGTTTTGCGCTGAGCCGGCCTTTGCCGATATCCGCGATCATAGCCAGCAGTTGCGCGGGATCAACGGAAGCCGTACCCGATCGCCAAGAGGCGATGCGTTTGGTTCGGATCGATCCGAAACCTTGGGCGCCGAGGATATCGAGGAGAGGACTCAAAAGGGACGGCGTGTTTGCAACTGACACCTCGAACGTCTGCTCGTTAAGAAAGATCCCGGCAGGTGCAACCATTGATGCGAACGCGGCAAAGTCGAGCGCTTCCCATTGACCTCGCTGCACGGGATTGACCGCAGGCTGCTTGCGGACCTTCAGGATGTCATCCCAGAGGTCCAGCGTGCGTGTCTTGCCGAGGGGTAATTTCGTGCCGTCCAACGGATCCCAGTCGGTGATCACCGCGTAGGGCATGCCAAGAGATTCGGCCAATTTGACATATGGTGAGAAGTTCGTACCGGCTACATTGCATACGCTTATGCCGAGATCGTCGAGCCCATGGCCCAAGGCCGAGGAAAACACTGGTACCAAAGCCTCCTCGGCGTCCCCCTCCACGAAGATCACGCCACGGGCGAACAGCAGTTCCGCACGCGTGGCATCAATATAGTTCTCCAGGTCGTCGAGCTCATCAGGCGTGACAGGCAACTCTGCCAGCGAAAATGCGCGCGTCGACTGATCGCGCGTCCTCAGGTGAATGATTGACCGCAACGGAGTGACCGCAGCGAGCGTCGGCGAATGGCTGGTGACGATCAGCGATTGTGCTGCATCCCCGCCGGCGAGGAGTTTTTTGAACACCGAACGCTGCAGTTGCGGATGGAGGTGGGCCTCAGGCTCCTCTATGCACAAAAGCGAGAAATTTCGCTCATTTTTCTTCCGGCGCCAGGCAAATTCAGCAAGCTTCAGCGCGAGTAATGCGACATTGGCCGATCCGAGGCTTGCCTCTGCAATACCACGCTTGCCGCCGTCAATGAACATGGCGATAGCTCGGAAGAGCCGCAACGGATCGGAGGGCGCAAACCTGAGCCGCGCATCGATATCGTGCGCCTTGCCGGAAAGATTCAGAATGCCGGTGCGCAGCTCCTCTTCCAGATCTTTGATCGTCGGAAACGCCTCGAGCGCCTTCGTCGCCTTGTCGAGTTCAACCGCGACGGCATTGAGCTCCGCTCGCGTCACTCCCGCGATTGCGTCTTCGAGGAGGGGACGCAGAGGTGAACTTCTCCATGTACCAAGCTGGCCTTCGGCATCACGCAAGGCATCGAGCATATCAATCGCAATGCGTCGACGGACCTTGCTCGGCACGGTCCGCGACTCAACACCGCCGCCGAACACGAGAAACTCGCAGTCGTCGCTCGACTGTGGCGCGCCTTTGATATCGGCCTTCTTGCGGAAGATATAGGTGAGGCGCGCGATCGTGGGATTATCCGCAGGCCTGAACTCAGAAAGCATCGCCAGAAGGCCAAGGTCGCTCGCGAAGTCTGCGAGTTCTAGATGAACTTCGATCGCATCCTCGTAGGGGGCAGCTGCCCCGTCCCAGAAATCGGACAGTTTGAGCTGACGGGCCGAATCCGGGAGCGTTGAATCAAGTATCAACCGGATGGCGAAGAGGAGATTGCTCTTGCCAACACGGTTTTCGCCCAACAAGACGACATTGTCCGAGAGCGGGATGTCAACGGACTGAAAATTTCGAAAATTTCGAACGCTTAATTTGCTTAGACGCATGCTTTCCGGCCCGTTAATTCTTGAAGGCGAGGCCATCTACCAAGGCCCAGCACTCCGGTTGATCCACGAAATCACAGCGGAAAAAGGCTGCGCACTCGCTCAAAAGGATTGCGATACTCCGATGCGTGCCTGATCTTCGCTGCGATAATGTCGGGAATCGAGATGCGGCGCGCCAACGCATCGAAGATATCCATACCATCAGCGAGGATGATCTTGCGTGCCGTAAACGCCTGCAGGCCAACGTCGGTAAACCCGGCGAAACTGACGAATAACCCGCGTGTCCACTCAGGGCGTTCGCTCACCTTGCCTTGAAAACCATGGAGGGTATTAGCGTCAGTCTTCACGCGATGCCATTTTGCCTCCAGAAGGTAGGTGTCGCCCCCCAACTGAAACGAGCCGTCGATTTGCTCGCCGACGACAGTGAAGCCACCACGCGCGTCCATACACCAAGCATTAAAAAGGTCCGTGAGTAACCTCTCGAAGTGACGGCCGCGAGTGTGGGGCTCATCCGACATTTCTTGGAGCGCCAGAAACCGTGCTTCAAGCCCCCGTAATACGGTTTCGTCGGCGCGAAAAGTTCGAGGCGTAGCCTGTGACTTCGTTTCGAACTCGCCCAGGGCCGGCTCATAATTCGCAAGAGCAGCTCCGCCCAAACGCTCTATTATCGCGGTCAGACGGCGATGAGCATTGACGACTTTTTCAGTCTGGGCTCGCCCGAGCCGATCCGTTTCACGATATTCCCACAAGGCTGTAAGAGCTTTGACGATCGCTCGTGGCTGCCCGATCGTGAGAAAAGCGCGGAAATGCTTTCCCTTGCTGCCGCCATGGATCGCGTAGGCGTCGTCATAGATGTCGATGCCGACCTCCCGGCGGAAGAAATCAGCGAATGTGCTGTTCGTGAAATCGAGGACGTAGCCCGAGCTCATGCCAAACAATTCATCGATCAGCTTCATTTCGACCGGTCGTAGTTGTTCCATCTATCCACCAATACCCAACTCGCCAAGCAGCGTAGAGATCACGTCATTCACAGCGCGCTGGCGAAGCGCCCGCTGCTCAGCGATCTCAGGATCTCCGTCATCACCGATGATCTCAAACCGCGCGGCCGCAACCGGGCCCTCGCGGAGATAACCTTCATCGGGGACGGGATCGCAAAAGCGCTTCAGCAGGATTTTGAGCGCCGAGCCAATGATCTCGGCATGCTTGCCAGCCATAGCATCCTTGAATTTCTCGATCGCCGCTTCCAACCCGCCATCCGCGTGCTCGAGACAATAGACGAGGTCGTGAGCATCCTTGCCTTCGCGTCGGTGGTCGAATGCAAAGGCCTTCAGGCAGGTGAACGATACGATGTTTGCGTAAGGAATACTTTCGGTGGCTCGTCCCTTCTGACCGAGGAGATCTGCCGTCACCTCCATACGATCATGCAGATCGAAGACAAGCGATGCATGAGGAATGTTGACCGCCGAAATGTTTCCGTCCGTCGGCAGCTCTTGAAGGGCGCCGCCCTTCAATCTCGGGTCGTCGGCCAGGAATTCGAGAATGACTGTGACACCGTGTTCAGTCTTGGTCTTCCAACGCCAATTGACCTTGGCGCCCTTATCGTTTTCAGCCCGCTCGAAACCCATGCGCTTGAGGTTCTCTTCCAGGGAGCGATAGGCCTCGGTGTCAGCGAGAACGGCAAGATCGACGACAACGTCAATGTCCCCCGTCCCGGCATGTGCCGGAACTACCGGAGGGCGCGCCGTCACCAGATAACGCGGCGTCAGCCCACCAATCAGGAAAACCGAGTCTCGCCATGGCCCAAGGCCACTGAACAGTGTCACGAGCACACGCTCGCAGTCTCGGGTTACTTCTTCACTGTAGTCGACGAGGAATTGCGGCTTTGTCATCATCCACCCAGTCTCTCAGACCGCAAATGTTGAGCCAACTCCTTGGCGCGTCCGCCCGCCTGAAGAAGGTCGAGATACGTCTGGAGAGGATCGGTGACCCAAAGATCATCGATCCTCTGACGAAATCGAAGTTGATCGCTGGCGGCGACCTCGTGAATGCCGAGGTTCCAGCCTTCCCTCACTTGGCGTGCGTCGATCGACCCAACAAACTCCTGCATGCCAACTCCTGCCGGAATTCGGCAAAATACCTGCGAAACACTCGACAAATACGGGGTATGTATCTGGCCAGCCGTGATGTCGGCTAACTCATAAGGAACTTTGAGCTTTTCGCATGTGTGATGAATTCGCCGCTGAAGATCGGGCGGCGTGGTCGACCGCACGTAGAAATGTCGGATGGCTTTTGGTTTAGCTGACATTTGATGGATCGACCAGGCGTCCAGCAGCCCTCGCGGGTTGGCCAACCGACGCTCTTTGGATGGGCCCGCCCCTCGCACCTCAACCCATTCCCGACGTTCGATGCTTATCAATGTCTCGGAAGCTGTTGCCGGTGACACCCCTGCCCGCTCCGCAACTTGATGAACGCCGAACCAATCTGTTCCGAAAAGCCAGACTGCGTGCAGAACCTGCGCCCGGCGACCGACAAACAAATTGGTGAGTGAACGAGCCTGCTTCTTCGAGGCCGGACGATCGACAAGAACGTAAAGACCTTCGGCGGGAATGAAGAGACTTCCACTGGAATCAAAATAACCCACGCGCTCTTCGCGCAGCAGCTCTCGGGCGCCTGGCGAGATCGTTTCTGCCATCAAAATCGGCACTACGGACCCACCCGCCGGTCCGACATGAGCGAGATAGTTCCTCAGCTGCCAGATCGCTTCGCGTGCATCGCGAGGAAAGAGCGCCGGCTTAGCCTCGACAACGAGGCGCAGGGGCCTGCCCTCGTGCTCGAGCTCCATAACAATGTCCGGCCGAAAGTTTCCTTGTGAAAGTGTGGCCTCATGGATGATCTCGGGAGGTGCCCCGATGGCTTCGGCGACCGCTTCAGCGAAATCATCAAAAAGTGCGTCGATCGTCTGGCGTTCCATCGTAATCTTCTGCGCAGTGAATTTACCCTAAATACCGTATATTCGGCCTATAGTCCATATTTTCTGTACCGCAAAAAAGACATTAATGCTGAATATTTCCATTTTTAAGATTGCCCCATTCACCAGATCGCGTCTGTTGAAAGCGCCTCTCCATGTCGGTCCGGATCGTAGCTCGCCAGCGCTCACTTTCCGAAGGCATACGCGAGGATGGACTGGGCGCCGCTTTACCCATGCGGCAGGACATTTACCTGTCTTATGAACACTTGAGAATCCGGTTTAAATGACATCATCTCATTGCCGACCCTTGTACTTTTAGTTGCATGTATCTTTGCTACTGCTATGACTTGAATCAAACCCGGGCTACCATTTTGCTTAGAGCATAAGGCTGAAATGCAGGCGACAATGATGTCATTACAGGATGCGGTGAAGGACCTGCCGCCAGCAAGAATCCTTCTGGCAAGCGATTTCGAGAACGGGCCAAAGATTGATCCTCTCAAAATCATCCAGATTTATGAAGCAAGCGAATGGGAAACGTTCGTTGACGAATGGGTCCATTCGCTCAAAACCTCGTATGTCAGCGTTATGCGGCCGACCGGTGCGGGAGACAAAGGCATCGATATTGCCGGTTTCTGCGACACCGACCAGCTGCTTGGGATCTGGGACAATCACCAGTGCAAGCATTACACGTCGCCCTTGAGTTTCGGCGTGGTTGCGCCTGAGATCGGGAAGATGATCTGGTACTCTTACTCAGGAGAGTACAAAGCTCCGAGAGCATGCCGTTTCATTGCACCGAAAGGCGCTTCGACATCGTTGTCGTTGTTGCTCTCCAATGCCGACAAGCTAAGAGCGAAGGTGCTTGCGGAATGGGACAAAGCCATTTCCGGAAAAATCACCTCCACTGGTCCGGTCGCTCTGGAGGGGAAATTTCTCGACTACGTCAGGGAATTCGACTTTCGAATCTTTTCGGCCGAGCAGCCTCGAACGATCATCGAAGCTCATTCCAGAACGGCCTATCACATCGGCCGCTTCGGTGGCGGATTACCCTCACGGCCGCGGCCCGATGCTGTGCCTGTCGAGATCGGGGAGACGGAGGCGACCTACACGAGCAAGCTGCTTGATGCCTACGCAGAGCACAAGGGCGAGACGATCGTCGCAATCTCTAATCTCGATAAGTGGGCAAGTTTGAAATCCCATTTCCAACGCTCCCGCGAAGCCTTTTATCATGCGGAGTCCTTGCGAGTCTTCGTACGCGAGAAAGTAGAGCCCGGTACCTTCGAGGGGCTACAGACCGAGATCCTGGACGGGGTCTTGGACACCCATGATGGCGAACACTCAGATGGATATGCGCGAGTCATCGCCGTGACCGAGAAGGCGCAAGCCTTGATCCTCGATGCTCATCCGCTGAACAGAAGCGCTTTTCCCACCGATCGCCGGGGCATTTGTCATCAGCTTGCGAATGATGGGAAGCTGACATGGCGGCGCTAATGCCTTCTGCGTCGGCCTTTAATGGTCCGCTCGAAACGGGCGTGAGGGCCGTCTTTGTTCTGCACGCGCATTTCCCCCGAGCGGTGGATCTCAGTCGATTGACGGCTATGGACTATCTCATCGTGAGGACCAGCGTACTAGATGGACCAGCGGACCTGCATCCCCCGACACCAATCATGTCGCCGGTCACGCAAGTTCGCAGGAGGTCCGTCCAGTCCGCTGTGACCCTGATGATGTCCCGAGGCCTCATTGAACAGGTTGTCGACGAAAGCGGTATCCTGTTTCAGGCCGGGGACAATGCGGAGTTTTTTGTCACCGCGCTACAGACGCCATATCTTCAACAGTTGTACGAACGAGCTGAATGGCTGGCAGGTTACTTTCAAAATTACGACGATGAGGCTTTTGACGATCTAATGCGCAATCTCCTCGCGAATTGGGTATCTGAATTTCAAGACGAGGCGTCCGGACCGGCATAATGACATATTCAGGCTTCCAGATCCGCCATCTCTCCTTTCACGGCTCAGAGAAAGAGCCGGCGGTGGTCTCGTTTCAGTCCGGCCTTAACGTCGTGTACGGTGCTTCCGACACCGGGAAGTCCTATATTGTCGAGGCGATCGACTTCATGCTTGGCGGTAAGGGCCCTCTCCCCGATATCCCGCAGGCCAAGGGCTATGATCGCGTATTGCTTGCAATAGCTTTTGATGATGGATCGGAAACAACGTTGCACAGAAGCATGTCCGGTGGACAGTTTCGGGCTTTTGAAGGCTTGCACACGTCGATTCCGGATGCGGAGGGGAGCCCGCTTGGTGAAATTCACAACGAGCGCGATGAGGCGAACCTCTCGTCGTTCCTTCTCTCCAAGATCGGCCTTTCAGGCAAACGGATTAAAAAGAACGCAAAGGATGAAACGCAGGCTTTGAGCTTCCGCAACATTGCGCGGCTGGCGATCATCAACGAGGAGGAGATCATCCAGAAGCGCTCGCCGTTGTCCGATGGGAACTATACTGCGAATACGGCGAATACATCCGTGTTCACAATGTTGCTGACCGGCGTTGATGACACAGCGCTCCTGTCACGCAAAGGCACGTCTGCCGAAGAGCAGAAGCGCCTAGCGCAAATCGATCTTCTCGATCAACTGATCGCGGACGCTCAAAAACGCATCACGACAATATCCGGCTCACGTGACGAACTGTCTGACCAGGAAGAGCGGCTCGCGAGAGCGATGGACAATCGTGCCGAGCAGCTCGCCTTTACCGAGGAAAAATTCAAGGCGATCTCGACCAGAAGGCGGGCCATCATCCAGAAGATCGAGACAACAAGCGACCGATATACGGAAATTGCTACTCTGCTTGACCGCTTCAATCTTCTAAGGGACCACTACGTTTCCGACTATGAGCGTCTCCTGGGGATCAGGGAGGCGGGGAGCTTTTTTTCGGTCCTCGAGCAAGAGGTCTGCCCGACATGCGGTGCCTTGCCCGACCATCATGATTCCGGTGCGGCCTGCCACGGCGACGTTGGATTGACCGTCGCTGCTGCCGAGGCGGAGATGCAAAAAATTGAGTCTCGGCAAACAGAGCTGATGACAACGATAGCCGCGTTGAATGCGGAGTCGCAATCCATTCAGAAATCGCTTCCCAATTTGAAGAACTCACTGAGCGAACTCTCCATTGAGATTGAGATGGTCGTTTCACCAGACCTACGAAGACAGCGCGCAACATACAAGGAGCTCGCGGACAAGGGCGCGAATGTACGCGAAGCGCTCGGGCTCTTCAGCAATCTCAATGATCTGACCAGTCGCAAAGCCAACCTGGAACGGCAGAACGAAGGGGGCGGGAGCGATGCTACGTCCAACAATCGTTTATCAAGCACTGTGGTGGCACCGTTCGCAGAACGCGTGGAAAGTGTCCTCCAGCAGTGGGGCTTTCCGGGCATTGCTAATGTGCATTTCGATACAACCGCCAAAGATCTGGTAATATCTGGGAAAGCGAGAACAGCCTACGGAAAAGGGCTCAGGGCAATCACGCAGTCGGCTTTTACAATCTCGCTTCTGGAATACTGCGCCGACAACAATCTGCCTCACCCTGGTATTGTCGTGCTTGATTCTCCTCTGCTTTCCTACCGCGAACCAGAGGGGGCAGAAGACGATCTCAGTGAGACCAACCTCAACGGAAACTTTTACAGATATCTTCTCGGGCTCAAGGGTGATCGACAAGCTATCATCGTTGAGAACATGGACCCGCCGTCTGATGTCGAACTCGGCAATCGGGTCATTCATTTCTCCGGAATGTCCGATGAAGGCCGCTTTGGCCTTTTTCCACTCTAGCCGGGCTTCTGGGCTCGCCTCAGTGCCTACAGAACATTGGGATCACCTGTCAGATGCTCGGCGATCTGGAGGCCGTTACGGACTCCTTCAGGGGCTACGATGCTTAAAATTTATATCGACGACAGCGGGAAGTCGGATCACTCACCAGTTCTCGTTCTGGCCGGCTACCTTTCTGACAACGCTCGTTGGACCAAGCTGGAAATCGAGTGGCGGGCAATATTAGCCGATCACAAAATGACGACGTTCCATGCCGCGGAAGCGTGGCGAAGAGCGCATGGCTCCGGTCTCAAGGTCCCATTGGTACGTGATAGCGCGTTCGTAAAACTGCTGAATTGCATCAGGTCTAACGTCGACCACGCATTTGCCGTCTCAATACCTTTCGAAGGCCACGAACACTGGTTCCAAGCAAAGCAGTTTCCCGAATTGCCCTCGCTCAGAATCTACAATATGGCCTTCTACGGGCTCATGACGCAGATTCACCAGTACCTTTATAAGCGGCATTTCGATAAGCCCGTCGAACTCATTTTCGACGAGCAGGGAGGCGAGTCTGCCGCGCGGGTCCTAAGCGGAATGGAAGAGTTCCGTCGACTTGCTTCCACGGGCTTTCCAGGTCTGAACGTTTCTACCCCGAGCTTTAAGAGCGACGATGGTTGCCCGGGACTCCAAGCCGCTGACATGCTGGCTTGGCTTCTTCGTCGCGATGCCTATAACGCCGTCCGTCAAGTTGATCGGAAGCAAACCGCAGAAGCCTTGATGCTTGGCGAGGCGCTTTCCATGCCGTCGACTATCAAAATCTGGAGCGATAGTGACCTTCGCCTTGCCGCAGAGAGCGTTGCAAAGGCCCTGCAATAACGTCTTTTTTGTAGATCACTGGAATGTGCTGCTTGCTCTGGATATTTGCGCGATACAGCGTCCACGGTCTGCCTCGTTTGCCCTACGCCAAATCGTTCGCCCGACGAGACGCAGATCATGCAAGCCCCCACGCCCGAAACCTCCCCCTCCCCGTCATCTCGCGCAAGCCCAGCTCCAAAACAATCCGCCGCGCCGCCTGCGGCGTCACCTCAAGCGTTTTTGCGACCATCCCGGCCGACACCAACGGCTTCGCCATGACCAGCTCGACCAGCTCGGGTAATTTCGAAGATGTTCGCCGCCCCTCCAGCTTCCGCTCGAACAGGGTGCGCGCCAAAACCAGCCGGTCATGCTCTTTCAACCCGATCTCGGCGGCCGCGACCAGGCTGTGGGCGATGGCGAGCAACCGGGTCTGCCGATCACGATGCCGGCGCCGATCGACGGGAATGGTTTTGAGGCCGAGGTTGATGGAGGCGAGATGGGCACCTGACGTGATGCCGGCCTGGCGCAGGATGGAGGCGCAAAACAGCCGGCCGAGCCAGGGGGCGTGCTGCAGCACCGAAAACTCGTTCCAGGCATCGAGGGCGACGATCGCCTGCAGCACCGCCGGCAGGTGTTCGGCTTGGTGCAGTACACCACGCCATTCGTTGAGCCGGGCGTCCTCGTCCCAGTCGAGATCGTAGATGAGAGGATCCTTTTCCGATGCGCGGCTGCCGCCGGCGCGGTCGGACCGGGTTGCGTCCTCGATCGCCGCCTCCGAGCGGGCCAGCACTGCATCGATGGCGGCGTAGTCAATGCCAGGGAAATTTCTATTCGCGTCGTCGTCGACCCCCTCGCCTTCCGAATCGGTGACGACCGCGGGTCGAACAGGAACAGGCGCCGCCGGCTCAGCGCCAGCCGGAGTGCTGTCCGACGTCTGTCGCAAAGTTCGGATACCCTCTGCCGATAACGCCCAATCCTGCGCGTGCGAGGCAATTCGGCGGCGTGTTCGGAGAACGTCGCGGGCGATGGTGAGTTCGTGGGTCGGGGTGCGGGTGTCGCGAAAAGCGTCGTGGAGGACGAGGTCTTCGAGATGGACGAGTTCGCCGTCGATCCACAGCGAGGCGCAGGCATCGGCAAAATTCTGGCGTTCGATCCAGCCCCGCCCGACCGGCGAACGGGCAATCCGCTCGTCGAGACGGGTGTGGCTTTTCCTTTGCTATTTCAATCTGGAAGATGTCATACGCGGGTTGAGTTTAGCGGATAAAATCGAGAGGATTTTCCGCTAAAGATTTCAGCGAGAACCTCGTTTGTCAAAGCGATTGCGCAATCGGACAGTCAAGGCAGGTTCCGTAGCCACGGACGAGCAATGGTCGATGGCGCGCCGCATAGCTCGAGAATTAGAGAAGGTTCTCGAAGATAGCGGTCCAAGGCAGGAGGCCATCGCCCGAGCGGCGGCCGAGCTACGCGTGACCACCCGGCAAATCTACAATCTGCTCGTACGCTACAACACTGCTCGAACGGTCTCAGCCTTGTTGCCTCGCACCGCCGCGACGCGGCGCAAGCGGCTTCCGGCCGAGGTGGAGGGGATCATCAGGACGACCCTGCGCGAACAATGGCTGGTTTTAGAGGCGCCGCCGCTCGCGCCTGTCGTTGCCGAAATCCGCGCCCGCTGCGAGGAGGCCGGCCTTACCTTGCCGTCCTACGTGACAGTCGCACGACGCATTCCGGCGTTATTCGAGCCAGAAGAAATCGCCAGGAAGCGATCGGCCAATCCAAAGCATCTGCTTCGCCTCAAACCTCGGCCGGGCTACATCCACGCATCGCGCCCGCTGGATGTCTGCCAAATCGACCATACGCCGACAGATATCAATTTCGTGGAAGTGGTCGACGGAAGTGGCGTGTTTGCCGGCCGTCCCTATCTGACGATCGTCACCGACGTCGCGACACGATCGATCCTCGGCTTCTGCCTGACGCTGGAAAAGCCGTCGGTTCTGTCCGTCGCGCTCTGTCTTGCTCAGGCCATGTGCCCGAAGGAGGCCTGGCTTGCCGCACGGAACCTTGGTCACCCATGGCCTATGTTCGGCCGGCCGCGGCTGCTTGTCGTCGACTCGGCAAAGGAATTCAAAGGGCACGCGTTCCAGCGGGGCTGCGACGACTATGGCACCCGAATCCGCTACCGCGATCGCGGCCGGGTGCATCAGGGCGGCGTGGTCGAGCGGCTGCTCGGCAAGCTCAATGCGGTGCTTGCCACCTACCCTGGATCGTCGGGCCGCTCTGTTGCCGATCGCGATCGTTATCCATCCGAGCGACGCGCCCGCCTGAGCTTCGTGGATCTGGAACGTTGCGTCGCTCTGGCCGTGATTGATCACAACCTTCAGGAAAACACCAAGACACTGAAGGTGCCGATCAAGGAGTGGCAGCGGAACAGTGCGGACCTCACTCGCTTCGATGACGATCCGCAACGCGTGTTGCTGTCGTTTCTGCCAGGAACGGAGAGACAACTGTCACCGCAGGGCATCAGCATGTTTGCCCTGCATTACTATGCACCATGGCTTGGCATACTCGTTCCGCAACGCGATCGGCTTGAGAAGCTGGAGGTTCGTTACGACCCCCGGGACATCAGCCACGTCTACGTCCGAGACCCGGACACCCGGCAGTTCCGACCTGTCGAGCGGCGCGATGGTCGACGGGATTCGCTGACACTGTGGGAGTTCGAGGCGAAGCGCGCGAGGCAACGCGCGGGAAACCGGCGCTCGAGCCTCGAACAGGTGGCGTTTCGCCGAGAAATGGCTACCATCGTCACCGCGGCAAAACCTTCCAAGGGTCAACTGCGCGACGCCGTTCGCACCGCACATGCCGCAGCGGCGACAAAGCCCTATCAGGCCATGCGGCCACAAGAGCCGGCGACGGCCGAGCACCCCGTCCGTCAGAAACGCACACTGCCGGTTGAGGATTGGTGATCGCCATGTCGGACCACCTCCTTGAACATGTGCGCCCCTATCTCGACCGCGATCCGGCAGAGCGCATTGCCTATGTCCGCGCTCCACGATGGATCGGGCATCAGACAGCCCAACACGCCCATCGCCAGCTTGCGGATTTGCTCTCGCGACCGCCATCGTTGCGCACGCATGGTCTGATGCTCGTCGGGCCGTATGCCAATGGCAAAACGATGATTGCCGAGCGGTTCGCTGTCGAACATTTGAGAAGCGCGCCGGAGCAAAGACTATGGATGGTCCAGACCCGCGAGGGTGCCGGCCTTGGACACTTTTATGGCAGCATTCTTCAGGCGCTGCGTGCTCCTGGCGGTGACCTTCACGACGTCGGCCGCCAGGCCGAGCAACTCGATCATTTGCTCGCCAGCCTCAAACCGAGGATGCTGATCTTCGACGAGTTCCACAATGCGCTCCGCGGACGCGCGCGAGACGTCGAGGCGGTCTTTGCTTTCCTGCGGCGGATTGGGCGCCAATACGATATTTCCCCGGTGTTGATCGGCGAAGTGGCGGTCTACGACTTCATCAATGCTACCAGCGAGATGGCAAGCCGGTTTGACGTTTTCGCCGTTCCACGATGGCAATATGACGAGGACTATCTCATGCTGCTCGACAGTCTGGAGGGGGCCTTGCCGCTCACACGGGCGTCCGATCTATCCGACGAACGGTTGGCGCGACGTATATTCAATCTTTCGGAGGGATTGATTGGCGAGACCGTCGCCATCGTCACGAAAGCCGTGATCGCGGCGATCCGTTCGGGCGCGGAACGCGTCACCAAGACTTGCGTCGACGAATTGCACTATCGGCCGATCTCGCAGCGGCGCAATGCCCCCATGCGCGAGACGCTTCTATGACGGCCTTCAATGACAGTCCGGCGATCGCCATACGCGAGCGATACCATGAGGTGGCTTCGGACCAATGGCCCGTTTTGGTCGAACCGCAGCCCGACGAATTGTTATCGAGCTGGGTGCATCGGGTCGGATTTGCGAACGGCATCGCCGCTCGGCCGTTCGGCCGCGTGCTCGGCTTCAGCGGCGGAATGTGGTCTCCGTCCCTCGACATGAATTTTCAGATGGACGCCGTCAGCGTCCTCAGCGAGCACACCGGCGTTCTCGTGCCACGCCTTTGGGCGATGTCCCTGAAGGGTTCGCCGCTGAAGCGCCTGCTCCTTCCCCTGCGCGATGACGGACGCCGCCGCGGTTCGACCTGGCTGCAATTCTGCTCGCAATGTCTGGCGGAAGACGCCCAGCCGTATTTTCGCCGGCAATGGCGTTTGGCGAACAGAGTTTCCTGCCAGCATCATCGATGCGGATTGCGCGATCGATGCCCGTCTTGCCGCAGCCGCATCGCGGTTTTCAATCAGGTCGAACTCGTTCCGCAGCATTTTTGCGCCACCTGCGGATTTGATCTGCGGCAGGCATCAAAGGTTCCTGTCAGTCCATCAATACGGTCGCTGGATCAGTGCGTTCACGATATTTGCAGACTGGAGGCGATTGCCAGTACGCTGCTCAAGAATTCCCTTGTCCGTCGGCTGCTGGCCATCCCCGATCTTTGTGGCCAATATCCGACTGTATCTCTCGTCCGTTTGTCCACATCGGCTCGCGTTCGGTGTTTCGCGCGGCTCGCGATCCGACAGAATGACTATAACTGGCTGATCGATGACGACGATGCTGTGATCGCAGTTTGGCGACGGTCCATCCTGTCGGCGGGAGGACATGCTCCATTTATTGAGTTGCTTGCGAACGCCCTTGAGCGCAAACGGCGACGGTGTCTTCCCGTGAAACGCCCGCGACCAACGACTGAGCTCTCCACTTTTTTGACAGCCTATTTGCGGATGATGGAAAATCCCCGTCGGTCGGTCTAGGCCGAGCCGGACCGACGAACTGAGGTATTCCTTGGCATCTCAGCCGCAGCTGGCACTCTTTCCGGTGGACGGACCACAGCATGATTGAGCTGCGCCCCTGCTGCTCGGCAAGCCAGCGATCGCGTGGCTTGTGGCTTGACCGCGCGGCGAGAGCTCGAAGTGCACCGCGCCCGCTCGGAACGTTGGCATTGCGGCGCAGTAGAACTGCATCGGTTGAACGCCGTCACTGACTTCAAAGGTCAACTTGGCGGTATCATCGAGCTTCACGTTCTCGGTGACCTTGCGGATGATCGCGTAGAACTTCCCCGCAGGCATGTGCGTGCAATCGCCTTTCTTGATGTCCCATAGCTGAATGAAGATCTCGGACCAGGCTTCCGGGTTGGCGCCACAACCGAAGGCAGAGAACTGGCCGGCCTTGACCTCGGTGACGTGGTAGCCGGGCTTCACCGACTGCCCATCGGCAGGGTGACACTAATGGGCATCTACAAAATCGAAGGCGATCACATCGTCGCCTGGCGGGACTACGTGGACGACAACACCATTACCGCTCCAGCTGCAAGCTGACGGGCGACCGTCTCCCGCTGAATCGAGACGTTTCTCCGTTTACCGTGACCGGAAGACGACCATCGCTATTTCACGCGTTGAAAGGCAACGAACCGTCGGAGTGCCTCAGCGCTATCCGAATTCACTCAAATATTCGAATGGTACAGCCCGATCACCTAAGCCAGCATCAACCTTTGAACCGTAGTGCCTCAACGAACAGCGCAAACGCAGCCGTGTGCTGGCGTCGACTCGGATAGTAGAGATGGTATCCGGAAAAAGGCTGGCACCAGTCGTCTAGGACCCTGATCAGTCGGCCGTCTTCAATGTATTGGGCAACCTGGGTTTCGAACGTGTAGGCAAGCGCCAGTCCATCCAGGGCAGCCGACTCAAGCATCAGACCATCGTTCATGATCAGCGGCCCGTTCATTCGGACTTGTAGCTCCTCGCCATCGCGCTCGAACTCCCAAGCATACAAACCGCCGCCTGTGGTCTGCCGATAACTGACGCCTAGATGCTCGCCGAGGTCTCGAGGCGTTTGCGGGATCTTGCGGTTTTCGAAGTAAGAGGGCGATCCAACGACCGCCATGCGAAGGTCCGGACCAACTCTGACGGCAATCATGTCCTTTTGAACCTGCTCTCCCACGCGAATACCGGCATCGAAACGGTCCGCGACGATGTCGGTCAGCCCTTCGTCGAGAATAATTTCCATTTCGATGTCTGGATATTCCGCCAGGAATTTCGCCACAACCGGCCATAGCACACTGGTGGCGGCGTAGCGAAACGTCGTGATCCGGATCGTGCCGGAGGGTTTGTCACGCAGTGCTGTGATCGCTGCGATTTCATTTTCGATGTTCTCGAACGAGGGCCGCAGATTTCGTAGCATCCGTTGTCCGGCATCTGTCAGCGATAAGCTTCGAGTCGTGCGGGAAATCAGCCGCACGCCGAGTCTCTGTTCCAGCATCCTGACTGAGTAGCTGACAGCGGACTGAGACAGCCCGAGCTTGGCGGCGGCACGCGTGAAACTTCCTGCTTCGGCGACGGCGATAAAGGCCGCAAGTTCGCTAAAGTCGCCACTTCTCATTTATCGATCCCGCTTATAGTTCTCCCTCGATTATACCATTTTCCAACTGTTTGTCTCCTGTGGAGCTCCAGTATCACAACTCATTGAATGCCCGTGACCAGTAGCGTCAACATAATCGCGTTCGGGCCTCCGCAACCACTCGCCGGCGACATTTAACCCATTTCAGCTTTGACGTACTGCGTGGCCTTCGATCGAATTTACCGGTTAGGCCAATCGTTGGAGCGAATACGCCTCAGCAACATCTGCCACGACCGACAGCGCAAGAGCGTTTGCGTCGCGTGTCGGCCCGAACATTCCGATCGGAGCTTTGATCCGGTCTGTTTGGGCCTGTGTAAAGCCAAGCGCCCAAAGCGCGGCGCAACGGCGCTCATGTGTGCGTTTGCTGCCGAGTGCGCCGATGTAGAACGGTTTTGAATCAAGAGCCGCTTTAAGCCAAGGCAGCTCATGGTCAAGATCGTGATAGAGAAGTACGATTGCCGTGTCATTATCGATGGTGCCGGCCTCGAAATCACAAGATGCCTCGTCTAAGGACAAGACCTCGAACTCTGAAGCGAGACCGATCCTGGATGTTGTCGCCAATTCAATTCCGCGCCCGCAAATGACAAGACGGAGGTTTGGTTTATAGGAACGCAGGAACGATGTGCCACTCCAGGTGCCCGGCGCTTTCTCCTGCGATTTGACCGCACTGATCATTTGAGTTCCGGAATCATAGCGCAGCGCAATTCTCTTGCGCTTCTCGAGCGCCGACAGAATCTGACGGAGCGGCTTCACATTTTTGACGACGTGGATCGCCAGCGTGATCCCTCCTCCGCACGGGAGTATGATGTCGAAGAATTCCGAGCCTTCTCCAAGCCGAAGATACCGATCCATCCCTTTGGCAATCGCGGCGATGGCTTCAGCAGCAACGGCCGCCTCGGTACAGCCCCCGGAAACATAACCACAATAGCCACCATCTCCGCGAACAGCCATCTGCGCGCCGAGTGCACGGGCAGCACCGCCCCGGATTTCCACCAGCGTCACCAAAGCGCTCCCGAATTTCGTTTCGGCGCCGTCCGCCGCATAGTTGACGATCGCCTCAGGGTCGTCGGTCATGAAGGCGCAGTACGGTATGGGCGGTGCGTGGAGCACGGAGAACGACGTCAACATAAACGGTCCTTACCAATGGGACCGCTGCGGCATTACTGCGCCGCAGCGGTCGTCTCCTCAAGCCAACTTTTCGAGGGTGATCGGCAGGCCGCGGATGCGCTTGCCCGTCGCGTGATAGACAGCATTGCCGATCGCGGGAGCGACGCCGACAACACCGATTTCTCCGACGCCCTTGCCGCCAAGCGCCGTTGCCTGCATGTCGGGAATACCGACGGAGATGACCTGGATGTCAGGCACGTCGGCATTGACCGGAACGGCATAGTCGGCAAAGTTCGCGTTGACAGTGCGTCCATCTCGCTGGTCGACAAAGCCTTCTTCGAGCAGCGTCTGTCCAAGACCCATGACCATGCCGCTGATCCATTGGCTTTCGGCCAGCTTCGGATTAAAGATCCGGCCGCAACAGAAGGCCGAAACCATCCGTTTGACCCGGATCGTGCCGAAATCCTCGTCGACGCGAACTTCGACGAATTGGGCAGCCCAGCTGTGAGCCGAAACGCCACCTTCAGCAGGGCCCTTCAACTGGGCGAAACTGCGGTCGGCAGCATTCTTCATGTCTTCGGTTGCGCCAGCGGCAAAGGTGTTGCCTTCGATTTCCAGCTTGTCCTGGCCCACGGCCTTCAGCAGCGCCGCGATGCTGATGCCACCCGCTGGTCGACGGGTCGGGCGTATCGCGCCGTTCTCGAAGGTAAGTTCCGCGAGTTTCAAGGATTGCAACGGCGACTTCGGATCGGAGGCAGCGAGGTTCAGCAGAGCCACACGAGCGTTTCTTGCAGCTCTGTCGACCGCTCCCGAAAGGTTATTGGCCTGCTGGGATCCGCCCGCAAGAGCCGATCTCGGAAGGGCCGTATCGCCCAGTCGCACAACCACAGCCTCGACGGGAACACCCAACGCATCCGCTGCGGTCTGGGCGAGGATGGTGTAAGTTCCCGTTCCCATGTCCGTTGCAGCGCTGAGAACCTCGATTTGGCCGTTGGCATGGAAGACGAGCTTCGCTTCGCTAGCCGTGCGGATCATCGGATAGGAGCCGGCGGCCATTCCATAACCGATGAGCTCGCGACCCTCACGCATCGAGCGCGGGACGGGATTGCGGCTCCACCAGCCAATACCTTCGGCGCCAGCAGCATAGGCTTCCCGCAACTGCCGCGTGGTCCAGGGCATGCCGTTGCTGGGATCGACATCCGCCCAGTTGGCAAGGCGCAATGTGACCGGGTCCATGTTGAGTGCATAGGCCAGCTCGTCGATCGCGCTTTCCAGTGCGTAGGCGCTGGGGTTTTCACCAGGACCACGCTTCCAACCGGGCTGGACTGTATTGACGGGCACGACGTTCAGGCGGGTTGAGAAGTTCGGCGTCGCGTACATGATCTTCGTCACGTTGTTGCAGGCCTCGACGTGCACGTCGTCGATCGCCGTCTCGTTCCAGCTCTCATGGACGATCGATGTTATCTTTCCATCCTTGGAGGCGCCGATAGATAGCGTCTGTCGGGTGGCCGGGCGACCGCCGAGGCCGGTGAATGTCTGGGGACGCGTCAGCGAAACCTTGACCGGCCGGCCGAGTTTGCGCGAGGCAGCGCAGGCCAGACCAACATGGGGATGCGCGCCGATCTTCGACCCAAAGCCACCGCCAACATAGGGCGAGATCACCCGCACGTTCTCGATATCGATACCCAGAAACTCCGCGACAACGCTTCTGGCACCGCCGACCCACTGGCTAGGCTCCCAGACAGTGATCTTGCCATTATCCCAGGAAGCGATGGTGGCGTGCGGTTCCATCGGCACGTTGTATTCCCGCGACGTCGTATAGGTGACGTCGATCTTGACCTCGGCACTGGCGAGGCCTGCCGCTGCATCGCCCCATGCCGCTCCCATCGGTTCGATGAGCACTGGCTTTGCTTTGGGGTCGTTGATGTCGAGAATGGCTTCGCCGTCCTCGTACTCGACCTTGAGAAGGCTCGCGGCTTCCGTCGCAGCTTCGAACGTGTCTGCGACCACCAGCGCGATATGCATGCCATTGAAGCGAACGATATTATCCTGGATCGGCGTAAACTCTTCCGTTGCGCCTCCACCCTTGCTGTAGACCGTGGGCTTGTTGATCTTCAGGGTGTTCTGAAAGGTATAGACATCGACCACACCGGGCACAGCTTTGGCCGGTGTGGTATCGATGTTGAGAATGCGTCCTGCAGGACGGGTCGACTGGACCGTGACGCCATAGGCCATGTTCTCGAGCTTCTGCTCGATGGCATAACGGGCCTGGCCTGCTACTTTCAACGGACCCTCGGCGCGGGAAAGACGAGAACCTAGGGCGGGCATCTTTGCAGCGGCGGGCTCGGCCGCAAATGCTCCCGGTGCGAGATTGACGCCCGCGCCGGCGACGGCAGCGACGCCTACTCCGAGTTTCATCACAGTACGGCGGTCGAGTGCGAAATCGTTATTCTGTGTCATGCGATATCTCCTACCGTCATCAGGGCGCGTGCCACGACTTTTGGTGTCAGTTCGATCTTGAACGCATTGTGTCCGCTCGACTTTGCGCCATCGACGGCTGCCGCCGCAGCAGTTCGAAGCGTCGCCTCGTCCAATGGTTTCCCCTTCAGCGAATCCTCGATGGCTCGCAGACGCCAGGGTTTGGTGGCCACGCCACCGACGGCAATGCGTACGTCGCGGATTGTCTTGCCGTCGCCTTCAAATTCGATGCCGACAGCAGCGCTGGCGGCGGCGAACTCGTAAGATGCGCGATCGCGAACCTTGAGATAATGCGAGCGCTTCAACGCGGCGACACGCGGGATCTCAACGCCGACGATCATCTCACCGGGTGCAAGCGCGTGCTCGATATGAGGAGTTTGGCCTGGTAGCAGGTAAAAGTCATCGACGGGAATGCGGCGCTCAATGGATCCCCGCACCAGAACGGCGGCGTCGAACGCAACGAGCGAGACTGCGAAATCGCCAGGATAGATGGCGATACAAGCACCACTGGTGCCCAGCACCGCGTGGTTACGATTGGCACCTTCAAGGGCAGCGCATCCAGAGCCCGGATTGCGCTTGTTGCAGTTCGAGTAGGCGCCCGGATCACGGAAATACATGCAGCGGGTTCGCTGCATCAGGTTGCCGCCAATGGACGCCATGTTCCGCAGCTGCGCAGAGGCGGCTCGCCACAGGCTTTCCGATAGCGCTGGTGCGGCATCCTTGATGTCGGCGTGATCGGCAACCGCGCTCATCTTTGCCAGAGCACCGATGCGGATGACATCGGCCGAGACCTCGATCGTATCGAGACCGGACAAACGGGTGATATCGACCAGATGCGCCGGACGTTCGACGTTCAGCTTCATCAGATCGAGGAGCGTCGTGCCGCCTGCGAGGAACCGGGTTTCGGGCTTGTCTGCCTCGGCAATCGCTGACGAGGTACTATCGACGCGCAGATAATCAAACGTTCTCATAGCGCTGCCTCCTTCTTGAGGCGGGCGGCTGCATCACGCACCGCAGCCACGATGTGAGGGTAAGCGCCGCAGCGACAAATATTGCCGCTCATGTATTCGCGGATATCCTCGTCCGTGCCCGCGTGGCCTTCGCGAATACAAGCGACGGCAGACATGATCTGGCCAGGCGTGCAATAGCCACACTGGAACGCATCATGCTCGATGAACGCGGTTTGAACCGCATGCATCACACCGTCGGGAGACTGCAAGCCCTCAATCGTCGTGATTGGACGGCCTTCGACCTGAGCCGCCAGGGTGAGACAGCTCAGTACACGATGGCCGTCGACGTGAACCGTGCAGGCGCCGCATTGTCCGTGGTCGCAGCCCTTCTTCGTCCCTGTCAGATCAGCGTGCTCGCGAAGTGCGTCGAGCAACGTCGTTCGTATGTCGAGTTGAAGGTCATGGCTTTTGCCATTGACCTCAAGCGATAATTGACGGGCGGTTGACATCTCGTCTCCTCTCGAACCCAGGTATCGATGATCGAACCTAGCTCGACCGCTGACGAGCGATTAGCCGTCGATATCTGCATGAGGTTAGAAAGGGGATTGCTAAATCGCGCGTGTTGTTCTCACCCTCGAGATCCCGGTGAGAGCCGGAGGAATGGCTCGACAGCTGCCGACATTGATGATCAAAGGCGCTCACATTCGGGATTTAGAACGTGGAACCCCAGTACCTGAGAATTCACTTCGTGGTCGCCGGAGAGCGCCGATCTCTCTTGTGCAGGCTGAGCAGCTTGAGGCTGTAATGCGCAATCATGGCGCAGAGCGCGATGATCGCCGCGTGACGCAGGATAAATTCGGCTGCCGCTGCCTCGAAGTCCCAAAAATTGAAGGTCGTCTCCATCCGAAGCTTGGGTCCGATATCAATCACAAACAGGCTGTGAACGCCGTAGATAGCAATCAGAAATGCCAGACCGCGCAGAGCCACGGTTTTAATTCGGGTCTCCACCTTCACTCGCAAGACCTGCCCTATAACCCGCATGATCATCGACCATTGCAGTCCGACATGGAGAGCTGCCATCAAGAGTACGAGATAGGCAATGAGCGCATGCACCTGTCGCGTCGTAGAGCTACTGCGAAGAGACAGGAAGTCGAAGACGGCCTGCGAAATGATGACGCTGGTGACGAACAGCCCCACCATCATGACCATAAGACAAAGCGTGATGGTCTTGCTGAACACGGCCCGCGGCTCACGCCAGCCTTTCGCGACCATACCGTACCAGCGCCGATTGAAGACGTTATGACTGATCAACAAGCCGAACATCAAGGTGCCGATGATTTCGTGGACCCGGTTTCCGAACCAGTCATACGCGAAAGCGGCCAGCAACAGGCCGATCGCGAGGATATCGAGGATCGAGCGAAATAGAAAAAGCGGCTTCAAGGAAGGTAGGCCCGCATTTTGTCGGTCGTGAACATGAAATCGTTATCGGCCTGTCCTCCGTGGCACGACTGACAGCGATCGGCGATTGCTTCGCGCTTGACCTGTCCGGTGGTATCGAACTGCTGGAAATGCCAGTCGCCGGTCCGCTGGTCTTCTGGGGAAGTAAGGCCCCAATCGACGCCTTTTTCCATGACGAAATAGCTCACAAGTTTGTAATCGGTCCAGATTCCCAGCACCAACCGAGTGCCGGGCGGTAATGGCTGGCCGGACTTTGCGATCGCTATGGTCTCGGCAGTGGCGAAGGCCTCTTCTTTCGAGGAACCGCGATCGTAAATGCCATACCGAACATATTCTCCAAAGTTCTTCGGAAAGGTCGCGCGATTCCCGGTTGCCTGCGCGAACGCCTGGCTGGCGATGGGACTTGCGATTGCGACAAATAAGCAGATGATGCCGCAAATTTTGGCGCAGACAGATGGTTGTCTCGTTGAAGGCATTCAAATTCACCACATACACTCATTGACGCGTAGCCTATCTTGATGCCGTCCATCGCATTAGACGCCCTGGTTTGCATGAGGTTAGAAAGCAGCCTTCTAAATCGGCTGGTGGAATACGGAGTAGGTCGAGGAAGCATGGATCATCGCGAAGGCGTTTCGGTCGCGGCCATCTTGCTGGCGGCCGGACGGGCAAGGCGCATGGGGCAAAACGGCCCGCACAAGCTGCTGGCAGAGTTCGATAGCGTGCCGCTGGTGCGGCGTTCCGCAATGGTATTGCTGGCCTCAAATGCTACGCCGGTCGTTGCCGTGACGGGTCATCGGCAAGGAGATGTCGAACAGGCCTTGGTGGGCCTCGATATCGTCACTTTATTCAACCGGTCCTACGGAACCGGCATGGCCAGTTCGTTGGCTTGTGGAGTTTCGCATCCGCAAATTTCCGAGTGCGATGGTGTGCTTGTCATGTTGGCAGATATGCCCGGCATCCTGACCGAGCATATCGATTGTATTGTGCAGGCTTTCCAAAAATCCGGCGGAGAAGCGATTGTGCGGGCGAGCTTTGGCGACACGCCTGGACATCCCGTCTTGTTCCCCCGATTGCTGTACGGCCACCTGATGAGACTGGAAGGCGACGTCGGGGCACGAGAAGTGATTGGCGATAGCGAACTCCCCATCGTGATGATCGATATCGGTCGGGCCGCTTTGCTTGATGTCGATACGCCGACGGCCATTATCGAAAATGGCGGTGTCTTGCGTGACTGAGCCACGGCAACAGGCTGCTGCTGAGGACGGTTGCCGTCCGGCGCCTCCTTCCTGACTGGCAGTTCGAAACGGCCGGCGGGGTCTACGAGGTCTGCTCGGAGTTCGTTTTTCGGTTGCCCGCGGCGACGCATTTGCCGCCTGGATAGTCGCAGAGATGTTTGCATCCGGTCCCCGTGTCCACGACCGCAGCGTAACGACTATAACAGGGAGAGCTTCCCCTACCACGACAGGCCAAACCAGTCACTTGACCGCTTATTCATAAGCCAGATTTCTAAACTCATGCGGAATTGCATGGGTTATCAACCATCCGCCGTTGGCCGATAACGCTCGTATGAATTGATCCAAAGCTGTCCTCGAGGCAGCACTCAGGAGCGCGTAAAAATGTCATACGATCCGAAGGACTATCATATCGATGCCCGCAGCCTGTGTTCCGGCATGTTGCTCGTCGCCGTCACTCTATGCGGCATGGCGCTTGCAAGCCTGGATTTCCATGGGACAGTGCAGGCAGGCTGGTCCGCGATGGCTGGTGAAATGGTGTCAGGCAAAGTTACTCAATGCAGCTAAGCAAGACAGAAACGAGAAACCGGCAAGGCGCTGGGCTGTCGAGCAGGCTCGCGGTGTTGTTCGCGATCGCTGGCGGGATTGCCGTTGGAAACCTTTACTGGGCACAGCCTCTCCTGACCGAAATCGCCACAGCACTTCAGGTATCGACCGGAACGATCGGCCTGCTGGTGACCATGACCCAGATCGGTTACGCGGTCGGCGTCCTCCTGATCGTCCCCCTCGGGGACATGCTACCGCGGCGCAGTCTCATACCAGCTGTCATGGCCTGCTCAGCCTTGGCACTTCTCAGCGGTGCGTTGTCGCCGAGTTTCACGACGCTGGCAGCGGCCCTTGCCGCTGTCGGGATGACCACCGTCGCCGGCCAGCTTCTGACACCGCTCGCCGGAGATCTGGCGACGCCTGAAGAACGCGGTAAGGTCGTCGGCACTATTGTCTCGGGCCTGTTGGCCGGGATCCTCCTGTCCAGGACGGTCAGCGGCGTTCTCTCCGACGCCTTCGGCTGGCGTGTCGTCTATGCTGTGGCGGCGCTGTGCACGCTCCTAATGGCGGTCGTGCTCTGGTTCGTGATACCCGCTGAACCACCAAGGCCTCGCGTCGCCTACGGCAAGCTCATTCTCTCGATCTTCCAAATCGTGGGGAGATATCGCATCGTTCAGGTCACCCTATTGATCGGCGCTCTCGCATTTTCCGTCTTCACCCTCTTCTGGACCGGACTGACATATCTACTGAGCGCTCCGCCCTACTCATATTCGGTCTCCCAGATCGGTCTCGTCGGCCTTGTTGGCCTTGCCGGAGCCCTTGCAGCGCGTCGCGTCGGCAGGTTCCACGATCGTGGCTGGTCAGTCGCTGTCACAGGCCTTGCCCTTTGTCTCGCGACCGCATCGCTTCTGATCGCCATGGTAGGTACCAGCTCGATCCTTCTGGTGCTTCTAGCTGTTCTTCTTCTTGATGTGGCGATCCAGGCCGTGAACGTGCTCAATCAGTCCCGCATTCTGTCGGTGGATCCGGCGTCTCGAAGCAGGCTCAACACCGCCTTCGTAGCTTGTAACTTCATTGGCGGAGCACTGGGATCGGCTTTGTCAGGACCGCTGTGGTCCTGGGGAGGATGGAGGGCGCTGATGTTGTGTGGCGTGTCCCTAACGCTGCTCGCACTGGCCCTCTGGTTCGGTGGGAGGGAAACGCTCGACACGACGAGTGTGGACCGCTCGGGCACGTGACAGCTCGACGCCACACAGCGATAGGCCCGCAGCCGAAACCTCCTTGACGGGCGAGACGACGTGAAAAACGTCACCAGCAAGCCGAACAAGCCTGGATTGCCGGTCGACTAAAGACGCCAGCGAACTGTCCGCCCTACTTGGCCTCCGAACATTAAAGGGAGCACAGATACACGGTATGATGATACGGGCGGCGTTTGCCCTTGCCATCCGGAGGCCGACCTTCCCGAAAATGCAGACCGGCCGCCAAGATCAGCAGGCCGGCAACGGACGCGTCAGTCGCCGGCCGACTGCAGTTCTATCCCCCCGTAGCGCTTTTCATGACGGCTCGCTGCATCGAACGCGGTGTCAGGCGATTTGAAAATATAATGATCTTGTTCATGAACCCGGCAACTACGGAAGCCTTGCCTTGTGACAGGGCGTGGAGACCGCCTTTGGCAACAGGACGGGGCTTCATCGTCAAAATACGCAGCATTGGCGAGACAGGGGCGCTTGCGGCCGAATCGAAGCCGGTTTCGGTGTGTCCAGGGCAAAGGCAGGTGACCGTCACGCCTCGAGGGCGGAGTTCGTCGTGCAAAGCTTCTCCAAACGACAGCACGTAGGACTTCGTTGCTGCATAAGCGGCAAACCCAGGAACGGGCTGGAATGACAGAATGCTTGCAATGAGGAGTATCTGACCAGACCCGCGGGCTGCCATATCCTGCCCGAAGATAAAGCTCAGTTCCGTGACCGCCGTGATATTGAGCTGTATCATATCGGTCGTGCGCTCCAGCGGGGTGTCCAGAAAATCCCCGTGCAACCCATACCCGGCATTGTTCACCAGAATATCGATCTGCAGCGACTGGTCATCCAGACTGCTTTTCAAGCGAGCGGCAGCGCCAGGGGCTGCAAGGTCGATCGGTTCGACGACGATCTCGACACCATATTTCTGTCGAAGCTCTGTGGCGAGCTTCTCCATCGGCTCCTTGCGCCGGGCGGCGAGCACGAGATTTACCTTCTGCGCTGCCAAGAGCTCGGCATAGTCGAGACCCATGCCACTGGAGGCACCGGTGATCAGGGCCCGCTTCGTTGCGGCACCATTCAATTTTCCTGCGAGGGATGTTTGCGTTTCCGCGTTAGCAACGTTTTGCATTTGGTTTCCTTTCAATGTAGACAGAAGAAACTTATGCCTCTACATAGGCGATGAAGTTACCAGTGTCAACAATGTTTCTATGGGAAACTTGGAGGTACCATGCAGGCTACACCCCACCGCCCCTATCATCACGGTGATCTCCGCCGTGCGATTATTGAAACTGCTCTGGACATGCTTCGGACAGAGAAGGACTGGCAGTTCACGCTGCGGGAAGTCGCCCGTCGGGCAGGCGTCAGCCACGCGGCGCCCTACAAGCACTTTCCGGATAGGACTGCTCTTCTGGTAGAACTCGCCATGATTGGGTTCGATCGGCTACGCGAGGCGCTAGTGAAGGCGAAACCCGAAACCTCCGGATCGCTGCTCGAGGAAATCACTCCGATATCTCTGGCATATGTCGCGTTCGGAACCGAAAACCCGGCCTTATATCGCCTGATGTTCAGCGCGGAGGAGGGGCGGGCCGTAGGAATGCATCTCGATCAACGGGCGTTAGCGGTATTCGACGTAGTGCTGGATATGCTCAACCGCGGCCAGACTGCTGGGACCATTCGCAAGCGGCCAGTCAGGGGACAGGCGACCGCCGCATGGGCGCTCATTCACGGCATCACCCTGCTCGCGATCGATGGGCTCCTGGTGCCAGAAAAGGTCGGATCGGCGCCGCTGGAGGCAGCCATTGCCACTCTGGTGGATGGGCTGGCGATGCCGCAACCGAACACTTAGCTGATACCAGGCCAGGGCCGCATGGCCAATCGACGTCGCGTTCCGGCCTTCGTCTTTAGATCAAGCAGCGTCGGTCGTAGCGCCCGTTCATGCTTTGGCGGGCTCTTGGCGGTCCCTCGGTAACTCGTACCCACTCCGGGTGGAGAGCAAGGCCATTGCAAGAAACCCCGGGAGCGGCCGCAGAACGCGCAAAGCCCATTGCCCGGCATGACTTAGATTCCGCGTTTGTGACGGACGAGTATTTTTTCACCGTCGGCTCGCAATTCGCCTTTAGGGCCAACAAATCGATACAGCGTCTGCCTAGAAGTTCGGTCCCGGAATGAGGTGGTGCGGATTAATTTTGAAGATTGACGGGGCCTTTGTCCAGGCGTCGCAGAAGTTATAGACTGTGACGAAGGCCAGGACATGGGCTTTCAGGCTTTGCAGATCGTCGTAGTGGTAGACCTTGACGGTGGAATCCCTGACTGGCGACGGGCAGACGAGCACCACCATTTCCGCGGTGTAAGATGCAGCTGGCTCACGTCTTCAAAGCGAGCGGTTTGCCGATCCATGCCGTTGCCGGTCGCAATTGAAAGAATGAGCGGGCCACTCGCGGCGGCCCACTCATAGAAATCTTAAGCCTATGCATCGAAGGCAAGAGAGCTTGACAGTTCTTTGTGGGCATCGATCTGCCGCTGCACCAAAGCAAGCTTCTGTTCGACCATGCCGACCGCGTCGGCGCCGGCGATGAAGCGACGGGGCAACTCGGGCAGGTTGACCAGCGTGATCAGGGCCTGAGCAAGCTTGGCGGGATCGCCGGGCTGCTGGCCGTTGGCGGACTTCCAGAAGGCGAGGTGCTGGGCCCGCCGTTCGTCATAGTCGTTGACGGCTGACGGAGCATACTGGGTGGAATCGTCACTCAGAAGCTCCGTGCGGAAGAAGCCGGGATTGACGATCATGGTCTCGATGCCGAACGGCGTCACTTCCGGCTGCAGCGACTCGATCCAGCCATCGAGTGCGAACTTTGCAGCAGCGTAGGCGCTGCAGAATTCAAAGCCGACCAGGCTTGCCGTAGACGAGATGGAGACGATCTTCCCGGATCCTTGGCCCCGCATGACCGGCAGCACGGCGCGCGTGACATTCATGGGGCCGATGAGACCACTCGCCAGCTGCAGATCCATCTGCTCCGGTGTCAGTTCCTCGAAATAGCCGGCGTAGAAGCTGGCGGCATTGTTGACCAGCACGTCGATGCGCCCGAAACGCTCGATCGCTGCATTGACGGCCGAAACTGCGTCGGCCGGCTTGGTCACATCGAGCGTGGTCACCAGCAGATTTTCCGACTGCCCGATCGCCTTGGCAACCCGCTCCGGGTCTCGACCGGTTGCAACCAGCTTGTCACCGGAGGCCAGAACTGCTTTGGCGAAATCCAGGCCCATGCCACGGCCGGCGCCGGTGATCATCCAAACTTTACTCATAGGTGTTTTCCTTGTGTTGGATCCCCTACGGGCTGCCTCCACAGGCAGCGCCGTCCGGATTGAGGGAGATTAGGCCGTTGCTTTCCGTGGTTCCTCTGGGCGATCTTCTTTCACCCTGAACCAGCCTGTGGCGGCCTGAATGACGCCCCACAGCTTGTTCGGGATCCCGATCTCCGGCACTTTCGAAGTTCTGACTTCAACCTCGATCTGATTTTCGTGACCGCTCTTCGAGAGCTCCACCCAGTTTGGGTTGATCACTAGCCCCTGGCCGACGGCCACGAGCGACAGGCCGAGATCGAGAGCACGTCTTGCCTGGTCGGGTGTCCGGATCTGGCCGGCCGCAATGACCGGGACGCGCCCTGCCACGCGAGCGGTGATCAACTCAGCGATCGTGAGCTGCTCGCCGCCATCCAGTGGCTTTGCTTCAAGGACGTTACTCAGGGAGGCGTGGACGTAATCCACGCCGGTTTCGATAAGACGGTCGACTAACCCGTAGGCGTCGTCGATACGAAGACCGCCCTCTTCGGGTTCTTCGGGCGAAATTCGATATCCCAAAAGGAACGGGCGCTTTGCATATTTGTCGATGACCCGTTTGACCTCGACGACGACGGCGATCGGAAAGCGCATGCGGTTTTCAGGCGAACCACCCCACTCGTCGTCGCGCTGATTATAGAGTGGCGAGAAAAAGTTCTGAAGCAGGAAGCCGTGCGCGCCGTGGAGTTCGATACCGTCAAAACCGGCTTCGATAGCGCGACGTGTGGCAGCGCCGAACGCAGAAATCACGTCGAGGATTTCGTCATGGTTTAAAGGGCGCGGTGTCACTCCAGCGGCGTTGAACGGCCCAGCCGCCACCGGAACGGAACTGGCGCTGACTATATCCTCGGCGGCGACCAGACTTGCCTCTGCCTTGTTGCCGGCATGGAAAATCTGAAGCACCGCTGGCGCTCCCCCACTTTTGGCGGCATCGGCCAGCCGGCGCAGACTTGGTGTGAATTTGTCAGCGTAGGACGCGAACTCGCCGGTGAAGCCGATACCGTTCGCCATGATATGTGTGCAACCTGTCAGAACCAGGCCAACGCCCTGTGCCCTGCGCCGATAGTAGCCGATTTCCTCATCGGAGACGGTCCCATCGTCGTTTCCTGACCAGGTAGTCATCGGCGCCATGACGACATGGTTCCGAAGGGTCAATCCGTTCTGAAAGGTGAACGGTTCGAAAAGTCGAGTTCTCATGGTAGCAATCTTCCTTGCAATGTTAGCTGTTGAACAGACATTTAGCAACGAAGACGGTCGTTGATTATTCCACCTAATCTGCATGAAGTTAGAAACGCGGCTTCTGAATAGGAATGTCGCAGCTGATCAACGCAAAAATCCTACCGTAGGTCAGCTGCGGCAGGATTCTGAATGGCAGGAAATTAAGACGCCAGTTCCTTGAGCGCCTGGTCGCTCGAGTCGATATATCGATCCCGCTGCAAGACCCCGAAACGGCCGTAAGGATAATCGTCCGGCCGCGGCGCGCTGACCGCATCGAGTTTTGCTGTCACTGCTTCTTCAAGATCGAGGTCAGCCGCACCAAGATTGTCCTGCAGCTGTTCCATGGTCCGTGCACCGATGATGCTGGCCGAGACGCCCGGACGGTTTGTGACCCAGGCCAGCGAGACCTGGCTTGGAGTCGATCCGATATCACCGGCGATCCGGCGAACGGTCTCGATGGTGTCCCAGTTCCGATCGGCGGCATAGAGTCCCTTGCCCATATGCTTGATCATCGAGCCGTCCTTGGCAAGGCGCGTCCCCTCCGCAGGCTGATTCTCGCGATGGTATTTTCCGCTCAGGAAGCCTGCCGCCAGCGGAGACCACGGCAGGATGCCAATGCCATTGTGGAGTGCTGCCGGAACCACCTCATATTCGATCTCTCGATAGACGAGGCTGTATTGTTGCTGCAGCGTGATCGGTACCTGCAGCCCCATTGCACGGGCAGTAGACAACACTAGCTGTACCTGCCATCCCGTGAAATTGGAGAGGCCGACGTAATGAATTTTGCCGGCGCGTGCCGCTGCATCCAGGAAGGAAAGCGTTTCTTCCACCGGGGTTAATGGATCCCAACCATGCATCTGGTAAAGGTCGATCGCCTCGACACCCAAACGTCGCAAAGATGTATTGAGCGCGCGGTGCAGGTGAGGACGCGACGTGCCGGCGTCGTTGACGTCAGGTCCGGTTCCGAACCGAGCTTTGGTCGCGACCAACAGCCGGTCTACCTTGTCTTTGCGGCCTGAGCGCCACCGGCCCAACAGTTCTTCCGACGCGCCTGTGCCATAAACGTCGGCGGTGTCGATCATGTTGCCGCCGGCGTCGAGATAGGCATCCAGGATCGCAAAGGCTTCCTTCTCGGGCGTCTCCGTCCCAAACCCCATTGTGCCGAGGATGAGGTTGGATACCGACGCACCTGAATTGCCGAGTTTCCGATACTTCATGGATAGCTCCTTGTCGTGCTACTAGGATTGACGCGACCGACCCTGCAACCAGGCTGCGATCTATTCCCGCTATGTGGGCTCAGAGATCGGCGTGATTAGACCGCGAAAACTGCATAGGCCTATGAATGCCGCTTCTGAAACAAGCAGTCTTTTCCTGCGTTGTGGGAGTGCACCTGACTTACAAGCTCGGAAACCTCAAGAAGCCGGCTGGTCCCCATTCGAACAACTGCACCAATGCAGTCAGGGAAACGATCTTCTGGCCAAAGGTCGGCACCTGCGTCGGACCCGACTGGGGTTTTGCGTCGTCGGATCTCAGAAGTATTTCACAGGCTAACGCCTCGAGTCTTAAGCCGTAGCAAAAGCTTTACGCAGAGCAGCCAGTTTGGCGTTGTTGAACGTTTTCACAATCTGAGCATCGGGCGAGCCCAGGTCGAAGCCGTGAAAACCACCCGGGACCACAGAGAGTTCTGTTGCCACGCCAGCATCGATCAGCCGGCTGGCATATGTGATGTTTTCCTCAACGAAAAGATCGATTGAGCCGACACATATATAGGCCGGCGGCAGGCAAGCAAGGTCACGCGTCCGTGCAGGAACACCACCGCGCGGAACTGCCGCTGTTCCCGGCCGCACCCCGAGAAAAGAACCCCATCCGAACCGGTTTGCCGTAGGGGTCCAGATGATGCGACCGATGTGAGATGGTGGCTGACGGACACTTCCGGTCCGATCATCCAACATCGGATAGACGAGCAACTGAAACGCGATGGGAAATTCTCCGCGATCTCGCGCCTTGATCGCGAGCAGGGCAGCATGACCACCACCCGCGCTTTCGCCCATGACGGCGATCTTGCCGTTGTCGACACCAAGCACGTCCGCATTCTCGAACACCCACTTGAGCGCGGCGTAATTGTCTTCGACGGAACCTGCGTAGGTCACTTCAGGAGCCAGTCGATACTCTACCGAGACGATCACGCAATCGAGGGACGCTGAGGTTGCCTGCAGCCGCGGCAAATCTTGCGCTACGGTGCCAAGAACATAGCCACCCCCATGCGTGTGGACGATGGCCGGCCGGCGGGTGCCGGGCTTATCGTTGATCACGTAAACCACCACGTCCGGCTGATTGCGGGTTCCAGACACGGTGCGCCGCGTGATCTTGACAGACTGATCGGGAGCGGGATTCATTTTATCCAGAGATGCACGGATTCCCACGAGTGTCGATGGGGACATTTTCGCGAGCGTTTCGGTGAGTGGCATGACTGTCGCCGCCGCAGCTCGGAGCTCAGGGTCGACAAGATTCATGAAATCCGTGTCAGCGCCTGGTGAAGCTGCCTCGGTAGCAAAGCTCCGCGGGGCTGACGCGAGAAGGGCGATGGAAATGGCCCCGCGGGCAAGTTCGCGACGTGTCAAATCAATCATGTCAGTCCCACCTCGGTTAGCGTCATTGCAATCGCATGGAAAGCTGCCCAACACAGTGCCTTGCGAGGCACGTGCGCCCAACGTTATGTGCGGGTAGCTGTACCGGACGCTTAGACAAGCGATTAGAGCGTCCGGTTTGCATAAGCTTAGAAACCAGGCTTCTGAATATCGCTTGTTCTGTTTCCGGGGTCGCCGAATGGCATCCTGCGGTCAGAAGGTGACCCCGAAGCCGAATGCTTTTCGGCCGTTAAGTTCGGCGTTTTTGATCCCTTTTTCCGTTTCGGAGAACCGGGGGCCGATTCGAACAATGCTAAGTGCCGCAAGGCTTATCGACGGTTCTGATGGGTTACCGCTAATGAGTATCAGTTCGGGAACAAAACGGAACGCCGCAGACCGCCATTCAGGGCTGAAGCGCTCGCGCTCCAGCCCTAACTGCCGTAGAAGATTGACTATTCAAGCTGATCGGATCGGTTGAAGGCGGGACGGAAGCCCGGCGCCAGAATGCCTGTTACCACCCAATGGGTGAGAAGGATTATGGGCATGATAGTTCCCACAATGCACAAGCCCATCCAGCCGGCATGAGCAAACGCGAAGCTTCCGAGTGCCGATCCCATCGACATGCCAATGAACCCGGCCGTCACGAAGATCGAGGTAATGCGCGACTGGGAATCCGGCGCCAGCCTATAAAGGATGGACTGATGCGTAACCTGGAGGCCCATGACCGCGACGTCGAGCACCAAGATGCCGGTGATCAACAAGGGAAGAGAAGTGCCACCCGCTGCCACAAGCCCCCACGATGTAATGAGTGCAACCGCCAATATACAAGTGGTAGTATTGGCGAGTCCTCTGTCACCGAGGCGGCCCGCAATTCCGGCCGACAGGGCTCCGGCCGCCCCGATAACACCGAACAGCCCTATAGTTGAGGGTGAATAGTGGTAGGGTGCGGACGTCAGCAGTAGGGTCAGCCCCGTCCACAGGGTGCTGAAGCTGCCCATGCCGAGCATGGCATAAATCGATCGGCGTCTCAGTTCCGGCTCTGCACGGAACAGGACCATCAGTGACCGCATCAGGTTCGAGTAGACGAGGGTGCCTACCTGTGGGTTCGCGACCATCGTCCGGCGCAGCATCACCCACAGGCTGGCGACAGCAAACGCGGCCAGGGCATACATCCAGCGCCACCCGATCAGATCTGAGACGAACCCAGAGACCGTGCGAGCAAGCAGAATGCCCAAGAGAAGGCCAGTAATGACCTGCCCGACGCGCCGTCCGCGCTGTGCTCCCGACGAGTGCGAGGCGACATAGGGAATGACCACCATGGTCGCGCTTGCCGTTGTTCCGATCAGAAGCTGAACGACGGCAAAGATCAGGAACGAGGGGCTAAGGGTAGCTGCGGCAAGCGCAATCACACACCCGGCCAGCATGATTGAAGTCAGCTTTCGTCGATCTACACCGTCGCCGAGCGGAACGATGAGCAGGACACCAAGCCCGTCGCCAAGCTGCGTGAGCGTCACAAGGTAACCGGCATGGGTCGGGCTCACTCCGAAGGCCTGCCCGATGACGGCGAGCAGAGGCTGGGAATAATAGATGTTTGCGACCATCACTGCCGCGGCAAGGGAGAATAGAAGGACCTGGCGCGATGTGACGTCGGGGGAGGATGAGGCGGATGTCATGGTTTTGGGCCTAGTTTTGGTCTGCCGGAATGTCGTGAAGCGCACCTGGCTTTTGAAAGCCGGCACTGCGCCCCTGTTTGGCGAATCGATCGGTCAGGCCGGGTAGGTGACTTCAGCAGACCAGGATGCTCGCGGTGCCGCATGCAAGCTCCAAAATGCCTCGGCCACCCCCAGAGCCTCGGGAGAGTTCGGCGCCACCACCGTCGCCACGTTCACAGTGGCCACGTGGACACCTCGATCCTTGAAGCTGTCGAACAGACCATAGGCCAGGTTGCGAGTGCCGGCTTTGCCGATGCTGAGCGACACATAGTCGGGATTGGGCGTCACCCCGAAAAATCCGCCGGTCAGGAGGATCGTCCCTTCGCCACGCTCGAGCATGCCACGCGAGACATCCTGAACGGCAACTAGCGCCGCACCGATGTTTACGGTCAGGTCCGACACAAACGTGTCGGCGGGCTGAGTCTCGATAGTGTCCTGATGCATCGACGCGGAATTAAAGTGAAGGACGTCGATCGCACCGAATTCGGCTTCAGTTTCCCTGATCAGGGTGCTGACACTGGCAAGATCGCCGGCATCTACGGTTTTGCTCGCAACAGTATAGCCCTTGACCGCAAACTGCGCGATCCGCGCGGCAAGTCTGGCCGGCTCACGCGATGTCAGCACCACGCGGTAGCCCTCTTTGGCGAAGCGTTCAGCGGTTGCAGCGCCGATGCCCGGGCCGGAGCCAACGCTTAGGAACGTTTTCATATGATATCTCCAGTAAAAGAACTCGAGGAACGAAACACCACCGTTTTGACAGGCACTCGGGTCGGTCGCTTCGGGTTCGGCCTGAGTCGTGAAATTCAGATCAGGCCGCCATTCGCGAGAATCGTCTGGCCGTTCACCCACATGCCATCCGACGAGCACAGGGCAGCAATGATGTTTGCAATGTCATCCGGCTCGCCCAATCGACCATGCGGCGTGCGCTGAACAAAGCCGGCAATCGCCTGCGCATTATTTAAATCCGTGAACAGCGTGGTATTGACTGGACCCGGCGCTATCGCGTTGACGGAAATCATGCGCCCTGCCAGTTCCTTGGCCAGGACATTGGCATAGATCTCCTGCGCGGCCTTGGTGGCTCCATAGGGGCCGGTGGCGGGTAATCTCGCGTGCGCGACGGTGGAAGACAACGTGATGATGCGACCATTGTTTCGAACGCGCCGCGCAGCTTCTCGCATCGTGTAAAAGCCGCCTTTCATGTTGACGTCAATCAACCGATTGAAGTTTTCATCCGTCATGTCGCTCATGGGTGTCTGACGAATTATCCCCGCATTTGCGACAACAACGTCGACGCCCCCAAAAGCCTTATCGTTTTCATCGAACAGTCGGCGCACCGCGTCAGAATCGCTTATGTCGGCCTGCACGGCGATTGCTTTCCCGCCTGCGCTCTCGATGTCGCGCACGACCGCATTGGCGAGATCGCGGTTTACAATGAAGTTCACTGTTACCGTGTATCCCTCGCGGGCAAGCCGTTTGGCCACGGCGGCGCCGATTCCACGGGACGATCCTGTGACGATGGCCGCTTTTCCAGTGCCGCTGCCAGTGGTCTGCGCTGAGGCAGTTCCGGCGACGACGCCCGCTGCCAGCGGAGCGATCGCTACAGCGCCCAGTAGGCCGCGACGTGACATGGATGCCGGAGGCTGAAGATCATTCTGATCGGTCATGGTACTTTCACTTTCGTGGGCGTTTAAATTTCCGAAGCTGGCGATTGACATCGCAGAGCGCAGCGATGGGGTCGCTTCCGGCGTCAGTCTAAGCAGGGGAACGAGAGGCTCGGACGGTCTTTTGGGCGGTCCAGCTTTGAGACTGCATCAGCAATCGGAATTTGAAGCTCCAATTTGGCTTAGTTGCCCTTGCCAACTTCATATGGCGAACCGGCGGGATCAGTTTTTACCGTCCACTTGCCGCTCACCCGGAATGCAGAGGCCGTCCCGTAGCTATCTTCCATGAATTGGAAGAGTACGATTTTGCCGTCGCGGACCTTGGCGCGAATAGCTAGCGGTGACGTAACGGCTATCCCAGTTGCTTTAGCGCGATAGGTGAACTGGCCGAAGACGGCAACATTCTCACCTGCTCCGAATATGTCGAGAACCTTGAAGTCCTCCAGTGTTCCAAATTGCTGAACTCGCATAATCGCGTTGCTGTAGGCTTCTGGCCCGTTCTGGGTCCCGACCCACGGTATGATCTGCTTGAGTTCCGGGTTGTCGAAGTTCAACGAAATGTATGTAGCATCTGGAGCGACCAGACGCTTGGCAGCTGCCTCAACCTTGTCGGCTCCGGTGTTGGCGAGAAAGTCGGCAACGATCCCGACATTGGTTGATACGTCGGCGGAGTTTTCTTGGGCGATCGCGGCTGGCGCGGCGAACATGGCAGCAGTCGATACTGCTCCGGTCGACGCAACCGCCAGTATAATGCTAAAGCTGAGCCTTTTAAAATTGGACATCATGTCTCCATATAATTGCGATCGTCAGATCGATAACGCCAAGGAACCAGGAGGGTCACGGACCACGTTCCGGCGTCCGTTGACGCTGTGATATGAATAGATCCAATCCTCTTGATTGATAATCTCGGCTCAATTCGTTTTAATAGTGCCGTGACGGAACAAATTGGAATCGATCGGCTTACTGGTATCATCGCGTTTGCTCGTGCGGCGTCGCTTGGTAGTTACACGGCAGCGGCTCGTTCTCTGTCGATCTCTCCGTCGGCAATCAGCAAAAGTGTGCAGCGTCTGGAGGAGCGGCTCGGCGTTCGGCTCTTCAGCCGCACGACGCGCTCCTTGACCCTGACGCCCGAGGGACTTGTTCTGCATGAACGGGCGCTCCGCTTGTTGCAGCAGGCCGAGGAGATCGAACAGGCCGCAGCCGCGACGCGGGCCGAACCTGCCGGATTGTTGAAGATCACTACAGCTCTGCCGGTTGGAGTGCATCTCATCAGTCCGCATCTCCCGGCGTTTCGGGCGCTCTACCCGAAAGTGTCTATCGACCTCCGCTTAGGCGATACCTTCACAGACCTTGTCGAGGAAGGGATCGACGTGGCGATCCGCGTGGGCCAGCCAGTCGATTCACGCCTTATCTCTAGGAAGCTTGCGCCAAACAGGGTCTGCGCTTTCGCATCGCCAGCCTATCTAGAGCGACGCGGCATGCCCACGCGGCCCGAGGACCTCGACAGCCACGACTGCGTGAACCTCCGTTATCAGAGCTCGGGGCAGTCGATGCGATGGCCTTTCCGGACCGGAGATCGTATCCAGGAGATCTTGCCCAATGCCGGCATCGTCGTCGACAATAGCGATGCGGTCATGGCGGTCCTCTTGAACGGCGGTGGCATCGGTATTTCGGCAACGTACATAGCTGGTCCCTACGTTGCCCGCGGGGAGTTAGTTCCAGTGCTAAAGAACTACTGGATGGACAGGCACCACATCACGGCGCTTTGGCCGGAAAGTCGACGTGGAAATCCGAACGTAAAGGCGTTCGTCGCGTTTTTCGCCGAGCTTTTCTCTGAGCCGACACCTTGGGATTCTGAATTCACCCTAGCGTGAGCGTTGACATACGGGCATAGACATAGCGGTCAAGAAAATGCCGTTCGCGGCTCACCAAGTGCCTCTTCTTTGCGCTCGCTCGGTCGCCTTGACCGGCCTCAACTTCATCGACGTCCGCCTCGGCTTCTCGCCCACGCATGCGAAAATTCCCTGGGGCCCGGGGTTCATCGTGCCGTACGCCGATCAGATCCGGAAGGCGACCGGCCTGCCCGCGCGGCGAGTTGGAATATCACTCAGCCGGAGCAAGCGGGCGAACTCATAAGCAGTGGGCAGCTCGACCTGGTCATGATGGGCAAAGCGATGCTCGCCGATCCGCATTGGCCGTACTCAGCTGCTTATCTGTCGTGGGCGTCTTGATCGACTGGTTCGTTCCGCTCGTCCGAGGCTATCGGGATATCGGCGTCGAAGAGCATGTGCTTGCTGAGCAGTCCGGCATCCTCAAGCGCTTCGATATTGGGCAAATCGCGCAGGGTCTCGAACCCGAACTGCGACAGGAAGGTCTTTGTCGTCACCAGCGTGTAGGGTGCACCCGGCTGCGGGCTGCGAGGACCTGAGGCGACGACGCCGAGCGACCGGAGATGGGCGATCGTATCGCGGCTGACCTCCTTGCCGGTGATCTTCGAGATTTCGCCGCGGGTGATCGGCTGGTGATAGGCGACAATCGCCAGCACCAACAGATCCGCTTGCGACAACAACCGTCCTGGCTGCTCGACGGCCGTCACGCTGCGGATCGCCTCGGCAAACCGTTGCCTGGTGCGGTGCTGCCAGCCGCCGGCGACCGAGACGAGCTCGTAGGGGCGGTCACGCAGTTCTTCGCGGATGTCGTCGATCAAGAGATCGACGCTGCAGTCGCGTCCGACCAGGCGTGCGAGCGTCTCGCGCATCACCGGTTCCGCCGATGCGAAGATCACTGCTTCGACACGCCCCATCCACTCGCGCCAACGCAGCTCCGGCGGGAGCTCGGCGAGCTCGGTGTCAAGTCCCTCTGTTGCTCGTGGCCGCCGTCCCATGGTTTACAATCCATAAAGCCGGAATGTCGTTCGACCCGTGAGCTCGCGGACCCCGCCGAGCGTCACCAGCCGGTCGAACAGCCGCCGGCTGGACCGGTCGCTGGTGGCCTTGCCCGTCTTTGCCGCCAGCGCGTCCTCGCGGATCAGGATCGAGATCGTCGTATCGGCCTCCTTGCCGCGCAACTGTGGCGCGACGGCCAGCAGCCGCGTCATCCGGCGGCCAAGATCGGCGTGCAGATCCAGCGCCGCCGCGGCGCCGCGCCCATAGGCAAAATGGCAGGCATCCGTCCAGATTTCCGCCCTGCCCTCCCGCAGCGCTCGCCAGTCACCTGGCCGCAATGCGTTCGCCAGAATCGGCAGGGGCGCCGGCCATCCGAGACGGCTGGCGAGAATGGCGTCCGCCAGCCAGACGCCCAGCGACCGGGCATCCGGCCGACGCCGCGTGAACGCCAGCGCGGCGGACGCCGCCGCCCGTACCCCGTCGCCGGGCCCGCGCGCATGATCGGCAGCCATCTCCAACGCCACCACCAAGGAGGCGTCGGCGGCGATCTCGAACAGGTTTGGCAGGCGGGTTTCCCATTCCTGCGTGCGCACGGCTCGTGGCTCGCCCAGCGCGCGGAAGGCGCCGAGCAGCCGACCCGCCGGTCCGGGATCGCCATCGGCCGGCGTCAGATACCAATGATCGCGCAACGTCGTCTCGCCTTCCGGCCGACCCTGCTGCCGCGTCATCGCCGCGGCACAGCCAAGCGCCAGTCGCTGTCGCCAAAGATTACCGAGCGGATGCCCGTCGCGCGCCGCCGGGTGCAGGGCGGCCAGCGCCGCGCCGGCGAAATAGCCCGCGTCGCCAACGCCTTCTGCCGTGGCGGGAAGACGCGCCCAGACGGGAACGGGCGGATAGCTGAGGGGTGCATCGGGGATGATTCGCGCGCGTGAGGTCATGGCGGACGGTAACATATGACGGCGCTTTTCGCTATCGAAGGAAGCACAAAGCGCCGCGCCTGTCGGCGAATAAAAACGTCCGATAATCTTGCATTATCGGACATTATGTTCATTATAGAGAAATGGCCCAAATCAGCGACCAGAACAGCAGAAATCACGTCGAGAAGATCTCGGCGCCGTCTCTCAGCACGGCGGACGGGCATGATGTTTCCGCGCCGGAGGTGTGGGACAGTGCCCTCCCCTCCCCTGCTGATCAGGATCAGACACCAGCGCATCTTGCCAACCTCGCCGATCGCGCCCGGGGATATGTCGAAGCGGCGAGTTCCGCGAATACCCGCAAAGCCTACGCCGCAGACTGGAAGCACTTTTCAGCGTGGTGCCGGCGGTCGAATCTCACTCCCCTCCCCCCGCATCCGCAAACCGTCGGGCTTTATATCACGGCCTGCGCTTCCGGCACGGCTGAACGTGGTGCAAAAGCGAACTCAGTGTCGACCATCGAACGCCGCCTCTCCTCGCTCTCCTGGAACTATGCCCAGCGTGGCCTCTCGCTCGATCGCAGGGACCGGCATATCGCCACCGTGATGGCCGGCATCCGCAACAGCCACGCAAAGCCACCGGTCCAGAAGGAAGCGGTCATGGCGGAAGACATTATCGCCATGGTCGAGACGCTCGATCGCGGCTCTCTGCGCGGCCTGCGGGATCGGGCCATGTTGCTCATCGGCTTTGCTGGAGGTCTTCGGCGCTCCGAAATCGTCGGCCTCGATCTGAAGGCAGACCAGACCGAAGATGGTCGCGGCTGGATCGAAATCCTCGACAAGGGCATGCTTATTACCCTGCGCGGAAAAACCGGATGGCGAGAGGTTGAGGTCGGCCGCGGCTCGTCTGACGCGACCTGCCCGGTTGCCGCAATCGAGACCTGGATCAAGTTCGCTAAGCTGGCTCATGGCCCCCTTTTTCGCCGGGTGACGGGGCAAGGGAAAGCTGTCGGGTCGGAGCGGCTGAACGACAAGGAGGTCGCTCGGCTTGTGAAAAGGGCCGCAATGGCCGCAGGCGTTCGCGGCGATCTCAGCGAAATTGAACGCGCCTTCAAGTTCTCCGGCCATTCCCTCCGCGCGGGCTTGGCTTCTTCCGCTGAAGTCGACGAGCGTTACGTCCAGAAACAGCTCGGTCATGCTTCAGCGGAGATGACGCGCAGATATCAGCGGCGGCGGGATCGCTTCCGTGTTAATCTGACCAAGGCATCAGGGCTTTAGCCGGCCCCTCCCCTCCTCCGCATGAAATCGCAAGGGGAGATTTCAGTGCCGAATTTCTCGCTTGGCGCTTCAATTGAAATCGGAAGCTAAAAGCCACAGCGTTCTAACTAACGATAAGTATCAAGTATCGATAGTGATGGATTTCGAGCCGCAAAACCGATGTCTCGGCCTCCTGGATCTATGGATTCCCCGGGAAAACCAGGCGTTTCCGCCAGTTTTTCACCCAGGATCGGTGGACTCATCTGCCTGATTGAGTGGAACAACGTTCATCGAACCGGCCGGCCCGCTGCCCCTCCCCTCCCGCTTCCCCGCGTCGGACTCGGCTTAAGACGGCAAGGCCAGGGCTGGTCCCAATCAAATCCGCCGATTTTGCGCGATTTCAGCCAGGGAAGCCCGCTGACGCGCGTTTGGCGGTCGCGATGGATTCATCGCCTATTCTTGGTCCAAAATCGCGCTGTAGGGCTCTCAATTTTGATGATAAAACACGCTTGCAAAGGACCATTTTCTCACGCATTCCTTCTCTGTACAAAGTACCTTGAAACGGGAGTGTTGAAGGCGCCATGGTAAAGCGGCAAACCGTTAACATCCACCAGCCTCCTAAGCGGCTGATCGGCTACGCCCGGGTGTCGACGGACGATCAGATCCACGATGCCCAGATCGATGAGCTGCGGGCCGCCGGCTGCGATCGGATCTATCAGGAGCACGGCTCCGGTGCATCGCGCGCCCGACCGGTGTTGACGCGGATGCTCGGCGAACTCACCGCGGGCGACGTCCTGGTCGTCGTCCGCCTCGATCGACTGGCCAGATCGGTGAGCCATCTCTTGTCCGTGATCGAGGACCTCGAAGAGCGGGGCGTGCATTTCCGCTCAATACGTGACCCGATCGATACGTCCACGCCACAGGGCATGTTTTCCCTCCAGGTCCTCGGCGCGGTCGCGCAGCTCGAGCGTGCTCTAATCGCCGAACGCACCAAAGCCGGGATCAAGGCGGCGAAGGCGCGCGGCAAAATTCCTGGCAACCCGGGCCTGCGAGAACGGCGTCCGGAGGCGATCCGGGCAGTTTCGCGAGCGCGCGAGAAACTTTATCTCGATAAGCTCATCGCGTCGGCGCAGACGTGGCTGCCGGTGGTGCGACAACTGCGCCCGCAACATAGCTGGGACAATGTCGTACGGGTACTCAATCGTCGCGGTCACGACTGGTCCGTCGAGCGCCTTCGTCGCGCCGTTCATCGCCTGGTTCGCGAAAAGCTTGCGGAGAAAGAACTGCTGGTCCGCTCCCCTCGTCGCGCCCCCGAGGACCACCTCATGAAGTTGGTGGCGGCTATCTCTATTGCCGATCCCGATCTGTCGCTTCGCGACATTGGCGCGCAACTGGACCAGATGGGAGAACGGCCTGCGCGCGGCGGCAAGAAATGGCAGCCCTCATCCGTTCGAGACCTGCTAGACGAAGCCCACCGCTTTGGCCTCATTCGCCGGTGACGGCGCAATTCATCGGGCGAGCGACGGCTCGGTGTTTCGCGCTGTCCGATCGCATAGATTTCCACACTTGGCTGTTGAGGATCTGGAGCGCTAGGCGGCGGAATTCGCCATCGGTCCGCAGCTACGGCGGATTGCTTCAACCAGGGACACGGGCGCTAGTTTTTCCGGCGCCAGCCTACCCTCCCCTCCTTAGAGTTTATTGGATGCCACATGTAGAGGCGCGACCGTTACGGCCGCACGAGGACAAGCAGACCTGCGGTCTCAACGATGGCCTCGATGGCGGCGACCCGCCACTCGGCCGGAGCGCACGGCGCATATGCGCGAATGCCGCCCCTGTGGAATCGTCGAAGAACATCAATCCGAAACGTGAGAACAGGAAGTCGAACGCGCCCTAGGGCAGATCGGCGCTGCTGGCGTCCGCCACCTGGAACGGGATGACGTATCCTGCGGCGCTGGCGCGCGCTCTGCTGATCAACGGTCGGATATGTCCACGCCCAGCACGTTGTCGCCCGACGCCAGCGGCCAGATGCCAATCAGCTTAGCTCTACAACTAACGCATCGAGGCAAGCCAAAGCGTCCCGACTGTAGATCGCTTGGAACGACTGCAGCGAACGCTGGCCGTTTTCAAACTCGACTCTCATCTTTTCCAGAACGTCATTGTGATAACGGGCCAACCACACGTATTTACGATGGACGTTCGGTCGATGGGTTGTGCCTAAGTTCCGGCGCAGCAAGTCAGCGTGCCTTTCCATGAATTGAAGGTAATTCGCGAAGTCGTCGAATTCTCCCTCGCCCGCAGTCAAATAGTCTATGTACCGCGTTCCGTCCTCGCCAACTCGAAGAAGTCCGTTGACATAACCCGCTTCCTCCTCAGGGTCGTGATTTTCATTATGTAGGCGACTGTCCGCGAGGAAGAGCCTGTATGCGGCTTCGTCAATGACAATCCGCGGATACCTGGCTTCCTCGCTCTCGATTTGGTAAGCGCGCACCATCGCCGGTCCAAAGATAGGGCCTTTTCCATTTAAGCCAACATGCACGTCTCCGATCGCGACCCCGGCTCGGATCAATACTCCGCTGTTAATGCATTGTATCTGGATGTGGAGAAGGTCTAGCAACTCGTTGAACAGCGCCCCGTCAGCATATTGTGTGTCAAAAACGCGGACACGCACCACCGCGTCCGACACCGACTCCGCGAATGCTCGACTACTCAGCCGGACGTCCTTCATTCGCCTCGCGGGCAACTCATCTGGCGTGGAAAATTCCCGCAGATCGAGAATGATGTTGTGAATCTCGGCAGGAGTTCTCGAATTGAGGAGCGCCTGGAAACCCAACACGTCGATGAAACTTGCGATCGCAGGTTCATAATTGGAGGCATTAGCGCGGGCCTTCGATTTCTCCCGCTCGACCTTCTCTCGCTGCCGCCGCCCTTGCGCAACAGCTTTATTTAATTTCGCATGAAAAGCAGCGATTTGATTATTTGGAGTTGGTTCGGTCACTTTGTCGCTCTATGGATAGAAGCACGGTGCAGGACGCTGATAACGCCTTACCGCTAGTAGATCGCCTGATATGCGGATGGCAAGTTATGCCGGCCTGTCCAGCCCTAGAGCTACTTCCAAGTTTACTGCTCGCCTATAGGATCCACTCGGAACCTCTTTTCGTCGATCGGCATTGAGGGGCATACTTCACCTCACGACTTATGCGCTCCACATGCCTATACGTCTCCGATTTACGCGGAAGTAGCGGCCATTGAGTTGAAATGACCATCGCCGAAAGTCCTTGTATTTCAAGATATTAAGACGGTGGTCAGCTGACCACCGAAGAAAATGCCATCGAACACCCGCATCAGGCCTCCCTTTTTAGCGGTTTCAAAGGGATCGATTTGGTCAAGCGAGCCTGAGGAATTTGCCGAGATGCCGAGCATCAAGCCTCTACCGACTTGCAGTGGCTCTCATAGCGTCGCCTGTCCACCAATAGAAGGGATCGGCCTCCACTACTCGCAGCACCGGGCACTAGGAAGTAGTACGTCGAACCACACAGACGCCGACACAAGGTAAGCCTCCGCTCAGACGTCCCTCGTTCCTGGCCTTCCGAGGTGCGATCGATTGCCTTCGCCACCAAATGATATGACAGCAAGACTGACCGCGTTTGCGGTGCTCATCTTCGAAAGCCATTGTCCGCCAAAGTGTTAGATTTGTGGTCAGCTGACCACGACCGAAATCGTGAAGGCTTGAATGACGATCGGGCTAACC
>NC_020059.1:3557500-3837060 GCF_000330885.1 Rhizobium tropici CIAT 899 | reverse complement strand
ATGCGGGTCTTGAGCGGAGAAACGCTCAGCCCTCCCCCAATCTGGCTCATGAGACAGGCAGGCCGCTATCTACCCGAGTATCGTGAAACGCGTGCGAAGGCCGGAAGCTTTCTCGATCTCTGTTATACGCCTGACCACGCCGTCGAAGTGACGCTGCAGCCGATCCGACGTTATGGCTTTGATGCTGCCATTCTCTTCTCCGACATTCTCGTCATCCCCGACGCGCTGAAGCGGAATGTTCGCTTCACCGAGGGACATGGGCCGGAGATGGACCCAATCGACGAGACGGCTATCCTGGTTTTGAAACCGGAGGGCATTCTGGCGTATCTGGAGCCCGTCATGGAGACGGTGCGACGGCTGCGGCGGGACTTGCCCCAGGAAACCACGCTTCTTGGCTTCTGTGGAGCTCCCTGGACCGTTGCGACCTATATGATCGCCGGACACGGCACGCCGGATCAGGCCCCTGCCCGGCTGTTTGCCTATCGCTATCCTAAGGCCTTCGAACATCTGTTGATGCTGCTTGCCGAGATCTCGGCCGATTATCTCGTGGCGCAGATCGATGCCGGTGCAGACGCCGTGCAGATTTTCGATTCCTGGGCGGGCGTGCTTGGTGAGAAGGAATTCGAGGCTTTCGCCATCAAGCCCGTCGCGAAGATGATAGCGTCGATCAAGGCACGGCGGCCGCAGGCTCGGATCATCGCCTTCGCCAAAGGGGCGGGCTATCTCTTGAAAACCTATCGGCAGAAGACGGGTGCCGATGCGATTGGCCTCGACTGGTCGGTGCCTTTGGCTTTTGCTCGGGAGCTTCAGGAGGATGGCCCGGTGCAGGGCAATCTCGATCCGATGCGTGTCGTTGCCGGCGGCAAGGCGCTGGACGACGGGATCGACGATATCCTGCAGCAGCTCGGGAACGGCCCGCTGATCTTCAATCTCGGGCACGGCATCACGCCGCAGGCCGATCCGGCCAATGTGACGGCGCTTGTCGAACGCGTGCGGGGATGGAGGAGCTGATGACGGTGGAAAAGCAGACGGATTCCGCGCCGGGGCAGAAGGCCGGACGGCGGGCCTATTTCATGATCCTGATCTTTGCGGCGCTGGCGATCGGGCTTTTCGCCTGGCATCCGGCCGATCTTTATCTCTGGATCAAGGCGCTGCACATCATCGCCGTCATCTCGTGGATGGCCGGCATGTTCTATCTGCCGCGGCTTTTCGTCTATCACACCGACGCCGAACCCGGCTCCCAGCAATCCGAGACGTTCAAGGTGATGGAACAGAGGCTGCTGCGCTACATCATCAACCCGGCGATGATCCTGACCTGGATTTTCGGGCTTTATCTTGCCTGGTCGGTGTATGATTTCCAGGGCGGCTGGCTGCATGCCAAGATCGGGCTTGTCTTGGTTCTCTCGGGCGTTCACGGCCATTTCAGCAGTGCGGTCCGCGCCTTTGCCCGCGACGAGAACAAGCATTCGGCACGCTACTGGCGTGTCATGAACGAGGCGCCGACGCTTTTGATGATCGCAATCGTCATTCTCGTGGTCGTCAAGCCGTTTGCGTGAAGCGGGGCTGTATTAGGGGCGGCGTTAAATTTCTTTCATTTTGCCTGCCCCCCTTGCGGTTCAGAAAGTGAGTCGCTATTTTCCCGCCATCTTCTCTTCGTGGCATGTATCCATTCTGTCGCCCGCGAGCGCCCCTATCGCGGTTCTGAATACGAGCAACATTGCCTTTCCCCTCCTAAAAAAATGAGTAATTCCCTTCATGGCTGAAATGAAGCTTCAGGAACTGAAAAATAAATCCCCGACCGATCTCCTGGCCTTTGCCGAATCGCTCGAGGTCGAAAACGCCAGCACGATGCGCAAACAGGAACTGATGTTTGCAATTCTGAAGGAATTGGCGAGCCAAGACGTAGAAATCATCGGCGAGGGCGTCGTCGAAGTTCTGCAGGACGGCTTCGGTTTCTTGCGTTCCGCGAATGCAAACTATCTTCCCGGTCCGGACGATATCTATATCTCCCCCTCCCAGATCCGCCGCTTCTCTTTGAAGACCGGCGACACGGTCGAGGGACCGATCCGCGGACCGAAGGAAGGCGAACGTTATTTCGCACTCCTGAAAGTCAACACCATCAATTTCGACGATCCGGAAAAGATCCGTCACAAGGTACACTTCGACAATCTGACGCCGCTCTATCCGAACGAGCGTTTCCGCATGGAACTCGACGTGCCCACGTCGAAAGATCTTTCGCCCCGCGTGATCGATCTCGTCGCACCGCTCGGCAAGGGCCAGCGCGGTCTGATCGTCGCTCCGCCACGCACGGGTAAGACCGTCCTGCTGCAGAACATCGCCCATTCGATCACCGCCAATCACCCGGATTGCTACCTGATCGTTCTGCTGATCGACGAGCGTCCGGAAGAAGTGACTGATATGCAGCGCTCCGTCCGCGGCGAAGTCATCTCGTCGACCTTCGACGAACCGGCCGTACGCCACGTCCAGGTCGCCGAAATGGTCATCGAAAAGGCCAAGCGCCTCGTCGAGCACGGCCGCGACGTCGTCATCCTGCTCGATTCCATCACCCGCCTCGGCCGCGCCTACAACACCGTCGTCCCCTCCTCCGGCAAGGTTCTGACCGGTGGTGTCGACGCCAACGCCCTGCAGCGCCCGAAGCGCTTCTTCGGTGCCGCGCGTAATATCGAAGAAGGTGGTTCGCTGACGATCATCGCGACGGCCCTGATCGATACCGGCAGCCGCATGGATGAAGTGATCTTCGAAGAATTCAAGGGCACGGGTAACTCGGAAATCGTTCTTGATCGCAAGGTTGCCGACAAGCGCATCTTCCCGGCGATGGATATCCTCAAATCCGGTACGCGTAAGGAAGACCTTCTCGTTCCGCGCCAGGATCTGCAAAAGATCTTCGTTCTTCGCCGCATCCTCGCGCCCATGGGCACGACCGATGCGATCGAATTCCTGATCGACAAGCTCAAGCAGACGAAGAACAACCCGGATTTCTTCGATTCGATGAACACCTAAGCTGCCTCGGGATTGTTCCTGTCGAAGGTTTATCGGTGTTGAATAGTGCTATGATCGGGCCGCGTAACGCGGCCCGATCTTGTTTTTGATGTATCGAATGTCAAAGCCAGAAATTCTTCGGCAATCGATTCGGATACGGTTCAATCTGATGTTGGCGACAGGTGAGACAATCTACGCGCTATCCAGTGGCGGCCTGCCCGCCGGAGTTGCTGTGGTGCGTATCAGCGGAAATCGAGCCTTTCACGCGGCCGAGTCGCTTGCTGGCGCGGTGCCGATGCCACGACAAGCGGCTCTAAAAACGATTCGGACTCGTAACGGTCTCATTATCGATCGAGCTCTTGTCCTCACTTTTCCCGGTCCTGCCTCCTTTACGGGTGAGGATTGCGTGGAAATTCACGTTCATGGCGGCAAGGCGGTGGTGAACGCGCTCCTCGACGAGCTCTCGAGCTTCGAAAACTTTCGCCTAGCCGAACATGGTGAGTTCTCCCGACGGGCGCTGGAAAATGGAAAGATGGATCTGGTCGAGGTAGAAGGCCTTGCCGATCTTATCAGCGCCGAAACCGAGATGCAGCGGCGGCTCGCAATGGAGCATGCCGCCGGCGGGCTATCCGACCTCTATAACAGGTGGGCGGATCGTTTAACGCGCGCGCGTGCTCTGATCGAAGCGGAGCTGGACTTTGCCGATGAGGACGATGTACCCGGCTCTGTATCGGATATGGTCTGGGCGGATATGAAGCAATTGCACCGCGAACTGTCCGATCATCTCGCAGGCGCCGATCTCGGCGAGATTATTCGCGACGGGCTGAAGGTGGTGATTGCAGGCCCCCCTAACGCCGGCAAATCCAGCCTGATGAACGCGCTAGCGAAGCGCGAAGTGGCGATCGTCACAGACATTGCCGGAACCACCCGTGACGTGCTGCACGTCGATCTGAATATCGAAGGCTACGCTGTCAAGCTTTACGATACGGCGGGGCTTCGGGAGACTAACGAGATCGTCGAGCGTGAAGGCATTCGCCGTGCGTTACGCACGGTGGCAGACGCAGATCTGGTTTTATCTCTTGCCGAAATCGGTGAGGAACCGCAACGTACCTTTCCAGGGTTTGCCGGCAAGGTGCTGACTGTCGGAACAAAATCTGATATTCACCCCGGTGCACACGATGGCTATGATGTGCTGATCTCGGCCGTAGACGACGCCGGATTGATTGAGTTGCATGAGCTTCTTCGGCAGGATCTGCAGGCGCGTTCGGGGGTATTGTCCCTGGCTCTTCCGAGCCGCCTGCGTCATCGTACGTTGCTGACCGATAGCCTTAGCGCAGTCGCAGCAGCGCTCGCGTTCGAAGACCGAGGTCTGGATATTAGAGCGGAATACTTGCGGCAGGCGGCCACGAGCTTGGGACGCATAACCGGACGTGTCGATGTCGAAGATCTACTGGATGTGATCTTCTCGGAATTCTGCATCGGCAAATGATTCACGTGAAACAGAGAGTGGCATACTCTCGGTGGACGTTTCACGTGAAACCTTCTTGACTCCTGAAATTGGTGTGCCAAACAAGCGGCACGACCGAGGACTTGATGATGTTCGATAAAGCGTATGATGTGATCGTTGTGGGCGGTGGCCATGCCGGGAGTGAAGCTGCCGCTGCATCGGCGCGCCTCGGCGCACGCACGGCGCTCGTGACGCATAAGCACGAGACGATCGGTGTCATGTCCTGCAATCCGGCAATTGGCGGACTTGGCAAGGGTCATCTGGTTCGCGAAATTGACGCTCTTGACGGCTTGATGGGCCGTCTCGCGGATGCGGCTGGAATTCAATTCCGCATGCTCAATCGCAAGAAAGGTCCGGCGGTGCGCGGTCCCCGCACGCAGGCGGATCGGAAGCTGTATCGTCTGGCCATGCAGGCAGAGATCGCCGCCATCGACAATCTCGATGTTATAGAGGGTGACGCTTTCGATCTTGCCTTTGAGCACGGCCGCGTATCCGCCGTGATCTTGAAGGACGGGCGTCATATTCCGTGTGGGGCTGTTGTCCTGACAACAGGGACTTTTCTTCGCGGCCTTATTCACATCGGCGATAAGAAGATACCGGCGGGCCGTGTCGGAGAAGAACCCTCTATCGGACTCTCGAATACGTTGCTCCGGCACGAACTGGCATTGGGTCGGTTGAAGACCGGGACACCTGCTCGGCTTGATGGTGCGACGATCGATTGGGGTTCGGTCGGGCGTCAGGGTGCGGATGAAGATCCGACGCCCTTCTCCTTCATGACGGATGCCATCGTGAATCCGCAGATCGAATGCGGTGTTACCCGCACGACACCGGAAACGCATAGAATTATTGCCGAAAATCTGAAGCGGTCGGCGATGTATTCAGGCCAGATTGAAGGTATCGGGCCGCGCTATTGTCCCTCCATAGAGGACAAGATCGTCAAGTTCGGTGAGCGTGACGGCCACCAGATCTTTCTCGAGCCGGAAGGTTTGGACGACACCACGGTCTACCCAAACGGCATATCCACGTCCTTGCCGGAGGACGTTCAAGAGGAATTCATCAGGACCATTCCGGGACTGGAACGAGTTCGTATTCTCCAACATGCTTACGCGATCGAATACGACCATGTCGATCCGCGCGAATTGAAGCTGTCCCTGGAAGTGGAGAAGATTCCCGGTCTTTTTCTGGCAGGCCAGATCAATGGTACAACGGGATATGAAGAAGCTGGCGCTCAGGGGCTGGTTGCCGGACTGAATGCTGCGCGTCTAGCGGCGGGCGGCAAAGCAATCGAGTTCAGTCGAACGGAATCCTATATTGGGGTGATGATTGACGATCTGACCTCGCGCGGCGTCGCGGAACCCTATCGCATGTTTACATCGCGGGCGGAGTATCGCCTATCGCTACGGGCAGACAACGCAGACGTTCGTCTGACGCCGATGGGTATGGCGGTAGGCTGCGTCGCTTCTGATCGGGCCATGCGCTTTGAGCAATATATAAAGACTCTCGACCATGCCCGCGATCGCTTGAAGAGCTTGACGGTGACGCCAAATGAAGCGGAGCGGGTCGGAATGCATCTCAATAAGGATGGCCAACGCCGTTCGGCTTATGAGCTTCTCTCGCATCCCGGCCAATCTATTGAAAGTCTCTCGCGCATTTGGCCGGAACTGCATTCAATGCAGCGAAAGATTGGCGAGGCGATAGAAATCGAGGCGGCCTACGCCGTTTATATGGATCGCCAGACCGCCGATATCGTTCAGGCTCGGAGAGAAGAAGAGCGTGCCATACCGGCAGAATTCGACTTCTCCGGTATTTCGGGATTATCCAACGAGCTGAAGCAGAAGCTCACGGCCGCCCGCCCCAAGAATATCGCGCAAGCATCACGCCTTGACGGAATGACGCCGGCTGCAATCTCTTTGCTGTTGGCTTACCTAAGGAAGTTGAGTACAGCCGAAGAGCAGAAACTCGTTTCCTGACAATGCAAGGTTAGAGAGTCCATAGTATGGAATTGAACGGCGTACGTGTTTCACGTGAAACACAGGAGCGGCTGCAGCATTTTGCACAACTCTTTCAAAAATGGGCCAAGACCATCAATCTTGTCGCACCGTCCACGATCGATGATCTCTGGCGTCGCCATATTTCGGATAGTGCGCAGATTTTTCAATTGCATCCTGTAACCGATCATTGGGTTGATTTGGGAAGCGGTGGCGGATTTCCGGGCGTGATAACTGCGATTCTGCTTGCAGAAAAAGGCGCAGGTCGTGTCGATCTGGTCGAGAGCAATCAGAAGAAGGCTGCTTTTCTGCGCGTCTGCCTGCGTGAATGTGAAGCTCGCGGCGCGGTTCATGCCATTCGTATCGAAGAGGCACCCGCGGCCATCCAGAACTGCGATGTGATCTCCGCGCGCGCACTTGCGGAGCTTGAGACGTTGCTGGACTACGCAGAGCCTTGGCTCAGGCGCAATGAAAATCTCCGCCTTCTGCTGCACAAAGGCCGGGATTACGAGCGGGAGCTTCAGAAAGCCCGTGGTCGTTGGCAATTCGATCTGGTAAAACATCAGAGTGTCGTTGAGCGAGATTCGGTCATTTTGGAATTCAGCCACCTTCGACGCCTGATTTAACCAAAATTGGATATGCGGCAGATGATCGGCGAGCGAAACCGGATTATTACCATCGCAAATCAAAAGGGCGGCGTCGGCAAGACGACGACGGCAATCAACCTCGCGACGGCTCTTGCCGCCATCGGCGAGCGCGTCTTGATCGTCGATCTCGATCCGCAGGGCAATGCCAGCACGGGTTTGGGTATCGAACGGCGCGATCGCAAATTGTCGTCCTATGATCTGCTGGTCGGTAGCCACGGCATCATGGATACGGTGCAGGAAACAGCCGTGCCGAATCTCTTTATCGTGCCGTCGACGATGGATCTGCTCGGGATCGAGATGGAGATTGCGCAGCAATCTGATCGCGTCTTCAAGTTGCGCCGCGCGTTGAATACGCCGGATGCCCTCTCCTTTTCCTATATTCTCGTTGATTGCCCGCCCTCGTTCAATCTCTTGACGATGAATGCGATGGCTGCGGCGCATTCCGTTTTGGTGCCGTTACAATGCGAATTTTTCGCCCTGGAAGGCCTCAGTCAATTGCTCGAGACGGTCGATCAGGTTCGGCGTACGGTCAATCCATCCCTGGACATCCAGGGGATCGTGCTAACCATGTTCGATTCCCGCAATAATCTGGCGCAGCAAGTGGTGAGCGACGTACGGACTCATTTGGGTGAAAAGGTCTACCACACGTTGATTCCGCGCAACGTGCGCGTGTCCGAGGCGCCTTCCTATGGCAAACCGGCCATTCTTTATGATCTGAAGTGCGCAGGCAGTCAGGCCTATCTCCAACTGGCTTCCGAAGTCATTCAAAGAGAGCGGCAGCGGAAAGCTGCCGCCTGATATCTAGTATTTGTTTCAGGGTGAGTATCGGCAATGAATGATGATCTTTCGAAGCGGCGCCTTGGGCGCGGACTGGCGGCTCTCATCGGGGAGATGGATCAGCCGACGCCCGTGGATACAAGCCGACCGGCGGTCAATCCCGATCGCCTGGTTCCAATCGAATTCATCAGCCGCAACCCGCGCAATCCTCGCCGCTATTTCGACGAGACCGAGTTGCATGATCTTGCCAGCTCCATTCGCCAACATGGCATCGTACAGCCGGTCGTCGTTCGCACCGTTTCCACCGATCGGTACGAAATCATCGCCGGTGAACGACGCTGGAGGGCGGCACAGCTTGCCGGGTTGATCGAAATCCCGGTGATCGTTCGGGATGTCGATGATAAGACCGCACTTGAGATCGCGATCGTCGAGAATGTCCAGCGAGCGGATCTCAATCCTTTGGAAGAGGCGCTAGGTTACGAGCAGCTGATCGCCGAACACGGCTATACGCAAAACGATCTCGGCGAAATCATCGGCAAGAGCCGCAGCCATGTCGCCAACTCTCTGCGTCTGTTGAAGCTCCCCGATCCGGTTCGCGACATGCTTGCCGCGGGTTCGCTTTCCGCCGGCCATGCCCGCGCCCTGGTTTCGACCTCCGATCCGACGGGGCTTGCGAGAACCGTTGTTTCAAAGGGCATGTCGGTTCGCGATGCCGAGCGTCTCGCGCAGAACGACATTAAGGCTCAGAATGACCCCCGCCCCGCCGGGGCGCGCAGGGATGAAAAGGATTCCGATACGCTGGCACTCGAGCGCACACTGTCGGATACGCTCGGGCTGGATGTCTCGATCAATCACCGTGGCAATGGCGGCCAGGTGAAGATCAGCTATAAGACGCTGGAACAGCTTGAAGAGATATGCCGGCTGCTGGAGCGCCGCTAACAAAGAAAACTCAGTAAGAACAATGAGTTAGCGAAGAGTTCTGGCTTTTGCCGCGCTTTGCGTGTGCGTGATTCCCGTGAAACATCAGCCCTTACGGGCTGATTGGAGAGTGGTCGCAAGCAGCGTTTGCGTCGCGATCGTGTCCTCGAGGCTGGCGCGCTGACGTGTCTGCAGAATGGCCGTTTGCAGCCTGTTCATCTCGCGGGCAATGGCGGGAGCGTTCCAGCTTTTCAGCGCCTGCTCGATCACGGGCCTTCGTCTGAAGTGGAGATGGCGCCCATGCGTCTGCATGACCTGAGCGGGTGCGAGGCGCTTTTCATCCATCTCGGCCCGCATCGTATCAAGCATCTGAAACTGCCTCAGACAGCCTTGCAGTACGAGAAACATCGGCGTTTTGGACGAGGCGATTTTCTGCATGGCATGCAGAAAGGCGCCAGAATCCCCTTTCAGGATGGCATCAACGGCATCGTCGGTGGAAATGGCGCTGGCATCGCCGATAATTTCGATCACGTGCTCTTCTTCGATCGTCCCCTGCCCGCGGCAGTAGAGCGCGAGCTTGCGCACTTCGTTGCGCGAGGCGATGCGGTCGCCACCAAGAAGTTCGAGCAGCGCCTGGCGGGCAGCAGATGAGATGCGCAGGCCTTCATTTGCCAATTCGGTGTCGATCAGATTGTTGAGGGCTCTCGCGTCATCGGCATAGCAGGGAATGGTCGCGACAGTTCGAGCCGGCTCTGCCACCTTGCGCAATCCGGATCCCTTCTTGAGATCGCCAGCCTCGACGATGACAAAGCTGGCATCGGGCGGATTGTCCGCGATGATCTGCAGCGCATCGACCAGCGCCTTCTCATTGGCGGCACCGCGAATCCAGACGAGCTTTTCGCCGCCGAACAGACCGATCGCGTTGACTTCGTCAAGCAGGCGGCCGGCGTCATTCTGCAGGTCGCCAACGTCGAGCTTTATGAGGGAAAATGCGTCGTTGAGATCGACGCCCGTCTTGCCGGCAATCTGCGCGGCGCGTTCGGAAACGAGACCGCGATCCGGACCATAGATCACGAAGATCCGGTAATTGCGCGCGGCATTTTGCAGGAATCCGTCAAATTCATGAGACTTGATTTCTGCCATGCCGCGCTCTCTGATCAGCGGCTGAGCGCAGCGCCGATGTCGGCTGCGACTATCTCGGCAACCTCGCGGGCGGCACGGTCTTCCGAATCACGGATTGCGCGCTGCTTGGCAAATTCCTGCGTCGGGAAGTCGACCAGCGAAGTCACTGAACGGCTACCGGACTTGATGACCTTGCCGGTGGTGATCTCCCTCAATGTGAAGGAGGCGGTCACAGTTGTGCGGCCTGCGGCCGACGTACTCGAAGACGGCAGATAAAGCACGCCGCCGGTGCCGGAGCTGACGCTCAGGTCGACACTGTATTTCGGCGTCTTGGTCTCCCCTGCACCGCGCCCGGCGATGAAGATCAGCTGGTTGCGCACCTGGAGGCCCACGCGCGTGTTGACGTCAGAGAAGGAAACTTCCGACAGCTTCTGCGTCACGCCCGTGCTGACGGCATAGAGCGGCCGAACCTGACATGCAGACAAGAGGCCGGCAACGGCCACCAGAGACGCAACGCCGGCGATGCGGGCGAATTTGAAAAGTCTATCAGACGACAATGTTTACGATCCTCTGTGGAACGACGATGATCTTCTTTGGCGCCTGACCGTTCAATGCGCTTGTAACGGCGCCCAGGGCGAGCACGGCCTGTTGCACGGCATTCTGGTCTGCATCGCGCGCGATTGTCAATTCGGCGCGCTTCTTGCCGTTGATCTGAACGGGATAAACGATCTCGTTCTCGATGACGAGCGCCTCGTCATAAACGGGCCATGGGCTGGTCGCGACCATGTTGACGTTGCCAAGCGCAGCGGAGCATTCCTCGGCCAGATGCGGCGTGATCGGCGCGACCAGCGCGACCAGAATTTCCACGGCTTCGCGAACGGCAGCGCGATAGGCGCTATCGGCCTGGCCGGCGGCGACCTTGCCGAGCGGTGCCGCCAGCGCATTGACGAATTCATAGATGCGCGCCACGGCCTTGTTGAAGGCGAGCTTGTCGTAATCACCCTGAACCGCCTTCAGCGTGCGGTGTGCGATCTGCGAAATCGCCAGGGCTTCACCTTCCTTAGCCGGCGCAGGTTCGACCGCCTTCAGGACATCGGCGGCTTCGGAGACCAGGCGCCACATACGCTGGGTGAAACGATGTGCGCCCTCGACGCCGGCTTCCGACCAGATAACGTCGCGATCGGGCGGCGAATCGGAGAGCACGAAGAAGCGTGCCGTGTCGGCTCCATAGGAGGCGATGATATCGTCGGGGTCGACGACGTTCTTCTTCGATTTCGACATCTTCTCGATCGAACCGATGGCGATGTCTTCGCCTGATGACAGCAGCGTGGCGCGGCGCTGGCCGTCGACTTCCTCGATCCTGATATCGGCCGGCGACACCCATTCGCGCGTCAGGCCGCTGCCGCGGCTATAGGTTTCGTGCACGACCATGCCTTGCGTGAACAGGCCCTTGAAGGGCTCCTTCACATCGAGATGGCCGGTCTCGCGCATGGCGCGGGTAAAGAAGCGCGAATAGAGCAGGTGCAGGATCGCGTGTTCGATACCGCCGATATACTGATCGACAGGCAGCCAGTGATTGGCGGCCTTCGGGTCCGTCGGCTGATTTTCCCAGGGAGCGGTGAAGCGGGCGTAATACCAGCTCGAATCGACGAAGGTATCCATCGTATCGGTTTCACGGCGGGCATCCTTGCCGCATTGCGGGCAGGCCACATGCCGCCAGCTGGCGTGCCGGTCGAGCGGATTGCCCGGCTGGTCGAAAGTCACGTCGTCGGGCAGCTTGACCGGCAGATCCTTCTTCGGCACCGGCAGCACACCGCAGTCATCGCAATGGATGACCGGGATCGGGCAGCCCCAGTAACGCTGGCGGGAGATGCCCCAGTCGCGCAGGCGGAAATTCACCTTGCGCTCCGCCTGTGGCGTGTTGCCGAGGCTCGTCTCAGAGAGCTTCGTCGCCACCGTCTGGAAGGCTTCGTCGGTGCTCATGCCGTCAAGGAAGCGCGAATTGATCATCACGCCATCGCCGTCATAGGCGACGTCGCTGACGGTAAAGCCTGCAGCATCGCCATCGGCGGGCATGACGACGGGAACGACCGGCAGGCCGTACTTGCGGGCGAAATCCAGGTCGCGCTGGTCGCCGGACGGGCAGCCGAAGATAGCGCCCGTGCCATAATCCATCAGCACGAAATTGGCGATATAGACGGGCAGCTCCCAGGACGGGTCGAAGGGATGGTGGACGCGGATGCCGGTGTCCATGCCCTTCTTCTCGGCCGTTTCGAGTGCTGCCAGCGAGGTGCCGGCACGGCGGCATTCCTCACAGAAGGCCTCGATGGCCGGATCCTTGGCAGCCGCTTCCTTGGCGAGCGGATGGTCGGCCGAGATCGCCAGGAAGGAGGCGCCGAACAGCGTATCCGGACGGGTCGTGTAAACGGTGATCTCGCGATCGCTGTTGGGAGCGGTTTCGGCAACGATTTCCCAGCGAACCGTCAGGCCCTCGGAGCGGCCGATCCAGTTCTTCTGCATCAACCGTACTTTTTCCGGCCAATGGTCCAGCGTATCCAGAGCATCCAGCAGTTCCTGGCTGAACTCGGTGATCTTGAAGAACCACTGCGTCAGCTCGCGCTGCTCGACCAGCGCGCCCGAGCGCCAGCCGCGGCCGTCGATGACCTGCTCGTTGGCGAGAACGGTATTGTCAACCGGGTCCCAGTTGACCTTGGACTTCTTGCGGTAAACCAGGCCCTTCTCCATCATGTCGATGAAGAGCATCTGCTGGCGGTGATAATAATCGACGTCGCAGGTCGCGAACTCGCGGCTCCAGTCGAGCGACAGCCCCATGGCCTTCAGCTGTGTGCGCATGGAGGCGATGTTCTGGTAGGTCCATTCCTTCGGGTGCACTTTATTGTCGCGTGCGGCGTTTTCCGCCGGCATGCCGAAGGCGTCCCAGCCCATCGGATGCAGCACGTTATAGCCGCGGGCACGCTTGTAGCGGGCAACGACATCGCCCATGGCGTAGTTACGCACATGGCCCATATGGATGCGGCCCGACGGATAGGGAAACATCTCTAGGACGTAATATTTCTCACGCGGATCGGCATTGTCTGTCACGAAGACCTTCTCTTCGTTCCATTTTTCCTGCCAGCGGGGCTCGGCATCGCGCGGATTATAACGTTCGCTAGTCATCTGTTCTTGTATTCCGGAAAATCATGGGGAGTAAGGCGTGACCTTCACCACGAAACCACCCAAGCGTCAAGTTTAGCAGCCGCAGCAAGTGCCTTATCTTGCAATGCAAAGCCGGATTCGGACGCATTCGCCCTTGGCAAAGCCTGCGAGCCTCATTACTGCAAAGTTTGAGAAGCAAGCCAAATATCGAGGCGAGAAGATGGAACTTCAAGAGCGCTTGGACGAAGTCCGTTCCCATATCGCGGCTGCCGAGCGTCAGGCCGGCCGAGCTGCCGGCTCTGTGCAGCTCGTTGCTGTTTCCAAGACCTTCGATGCCGATCAAATCCGCCCGGCGATTTCGGCCGGTCAACGGGTGTTTGGCGAAAACCGCGTGCAGGAGAGCCAGGGCAAGTGGCCGGAGCTGAAGGCCGAGACGCCCGAGATCGAGCTACATCTGATCGGGCCGCTGCAATCGAACAAGGCCGCAGACGCCGTGGCGCTGTTCGACGTGATCGAAACCATTGACCGGGAAAAGATCGCGCGGGCCATTGCCGATGAAATCAAGCGGCAGGGCAAGACCATTCGGCTCTACGTGCAGGTCAATACCGGGTTGGAGCCGCAAAAGGCAGGTATCGCGCCCGACGATACGGCCAGTTTCGTCGATCTCTGCCGTAAGGAGCTCGGGCTTTCCATAGAGGGTCTGATGTGCATCCCGCCGGCCGACGAAAATCCGGGGCCGCATTTTGCTCTGCTTGCCAAGCTTGCCAAGCAGGCCGGCGTCGAAAAGCTCTCGATGGGCATGTCGAGCGATTACGAAATTGCAGTTGCCTTCGGCGCGACCAGTGTTCGCGTCGGCTCGGCGATTTTCGGCGCGCGATAAAACGTTTCCGCTTTTCTTCGAATCGCGAAAACGCTCTATCTACTTGTTTTCACGCAGTTCCGGACGCAAAACGCTTCGCACTTTTGCTGGAACTGCTGCAGGCTAAAAAGCTCTGGCCGTTACTTTTTCTTACGTTGTGCAGGATGGACGAGGTGGCGTAGCTGCACCATCGCCATCGGTGTCGATAGGCTTGCGGAATCGACAGCCAGTGTCAGCTCGTTGCTGCCGCGTTTGACGGCCCGTGCCAGCACCTCGAAGACGCTGGCTGTCGTCAGCTGCAATGCCCGCTCCTCATCCATCCCCGAAAGCAGCCGCGACAGGAAGACGGCAGACAGGAGATCGCCGAGCCCATTCGGTGCGCCTTCGACGCTGCGATGCTCGGCAAGCAGCGCGTTTCGGCCGCTGAGATAGAGGTTCCCGATACCCCCGGCCATCATCGGAACGGCGGACGTCACCAGCATGCGCGACGGTCCAAGCGCGAGCGCCGCCTCCATGATGGCGTTGTTATCCTCGAGCGGCGCTCCCGCCAGCCAGGCAAGCTCATAGCGGTTCGGTGTCGCGAGTGACGCCAGCGGGATCAGGTGGTCGCGGATCGCTTCCGCTGTCGCCTGCGGCACATAGAGCCCGCCGGCATCGCCGATGACGGGATCGCAGGCATAGAGAATATCCGGGTTTTTCTCCCGCAGAGCCGTCACCAGCCGGGCGACGGCATGCGCCTGGGCGGCGTTGCCGAAGTAGCCCGATAGCACCGCCTTGACCTCGGAAAGCCAGGGTGAGGCGATGAGATCGTCAATCGCATGGTCAAAATCGGCTTCGTTGAAGGTCAGGCGCGTCGAGCGGCCATGGCCGGGGTGCCATGGCAGAACGATGGTCGGCAGCGCCCAGACCGGATGGCCGAGTGTTTCCAGCGCAAAGACTGCAGCGCGATTGCCGACGGACCCTCGAACGACATGGCTGGAAATGACGATAACGGCGCCGGCCGACACTTGCGACATGATTGTGCTTTCAGTTCAGGGCTTCAAACTGCAATGGCGCAAGTTGATGATCCCTTTCGCGGCACTCTGTCAACCGCCCTTCACAGAGTCATGAAAACCTCTGTTGACGAGTCGATTCCGCCAATTTCTCGCCGATTAAGCCTGTTTTTCATCAACATCGCCGTTTTCGGCAAGTTTTTTGAAAAAACCGACCAAAATCAGTCCGAAACGAACCAAATTCGCATTCTTTTTGCCAGTTTTTTCGCTAAACCTTCTGCTACTGTCGTCAGAATTCGAAAATCGGGAGGAAATTCATGGCGCCCAAGACTAATCCGAAACGGGAAAAACAGATCGAGGCGGCACGCAAGATTGCGGCGGCGACAGGCGAGGCACATCTCGATCCCGAAATCCTGTTTGGCCGGGCGAGCAATGACGACATGGAGCTTTACAGCCCCGAGATGCTGGCACTTGCCGCGGCGCATGCGGCCAAGGAACTCGCAGCCTGGAGCGCCACGTCCCCCCGCGTCAGCATCGAGCAGGTCGGCGGTATCGAACCCGATGGCGTTGCCGTCTCGATCCTTTCGATCACCGACCACAACATGCCCTTCCTTTATGAATCGATCATGGGCGAAGTGACTAGCAGCTATCGCGATCTCTATATGGCGGTGCATCCGATCCTGGTCATCGAGAAGGGCAAGCAGCCGAGCCTTTATTCTGCCGATCGTCCGAGCGATCCGGCCCATCGGGTCAGCCATATACAGCTTCATCTCTCGCCTCTGACGACAGCGCAGGCGACCGATCTGACCAAGCGGATCCAGACCGTGCTCGACCAGACGCATCTCACCGTTTCCGACTGGAAGCCGATGCTGTCACGCCTCGATACCGTCATCTCGGAACTATCAACCTATGAGGCGGCCGGCCGCCGCAAGAATGATCGCGACGAGGCGCTCGCCTTCCTTGCCTGGCTACGCGACGGCAATTTCACCTTCCTCGGCATGCGCGAATATGTCTATTCCGGCAAGGGCGCCAACGCCAAGGTTGAGCGGGATCGCGGCACCGGCCTCGGCATTCTCTCCAATCCGGACGTCCGCGTTCTCCGGCAAGGCAAGGACGCCGTCACCACGACGCCGGAAATCCTCGCCTTCCTCAATGGCCCGGATTTCCTGATCGTCACCAAGGCCAACGTCAAATCGATCGTCCACCGCCGTGCCTATATGGATTATGTCGGCGTCAAGCGCTTCGACACGGATGGCAATGTCACGGGCGAACTGCGCATCGTCGGCCTCTTCACATCGACGGCCTATACGAGCGCTGCCACCGAAGTGCCGTTGCTGCGTTCGAAGGTGCAGAAGGTCAAGGATCACTTCGGCTTCGATCCCACAAGCCACTCGGGTCGCACGCTCGAAAACACGCTGGAATCCTATCCCCGCGACGATCTCTTCCAGATCGACACTTCGTTGCTGGCAAATTTCGCCGAACAGATCAACGACCTGACTGATCGGCCGCGCGTGCGCGTATTGCCGCGCATCGACCATTTCGACCGCTTTGTCTCCGTCATCGTCTATGTCCCGCGCGAGGAATATGATTCCGTCGTGCGTGAGAAGATCGGCAATTACCTGAAGTCGGTCTATGACGGCCGCGTCTCCGCCTATTACCCCGCTTTCCCGGAAGGCGGGGTGGCGCGCGTGCATTTCATCATCGGCCGCAGCGCGGGAAAGACGCCGCATGTTCCGCAAACCAAGCTCGAAGAAGCAATCCGCGCCATAACGGCCCGATGGGACGAACGCTTTGCCATGCTGGCCGGTCCAAAGGCGCCGAACATTTCCGTCAGCCAGGCCTTCCAGGAAGCCTTCTCGCCGGAAGACGCCTTTGCCGATCTTCCTGACATCATGGCTACGGCCGGCATCGAGCCGATCCGCATCGCCTTCTATATCCGCAAGGACGAGGCGGGTGACATTCTCTCGCTGAAGATCTTCCATGGCGACGGCAACCTGGCGCTGTCGCGCCGCGTGCCGCTGCTCGAAAATCTTGGTTTCAACGTCATCAGCGAGCGCACTTTCGATATCTATGTCACGGCCAAAGACGGCTCGACCGGCCATGTCGTCCTCCACGACATGGAGCTCGAAACCCGCAGCGGCATGACGATCGATCTCGCTCGCCACGGCGCCGCCCTTGAAGAAGCCTTCCTCGCCGCCTTCGGCGGCACGATCGACAATGACGCTTTCAACCGGCTAATCGTCTCCGCCGATCTCTCAGCCCGTGAAACCAACGTATTGCGCGCCTATTCCCGCTATCTGCGCCAGGCCGGTATTGCCTATTCGCAGGATTATATCGCCTCTACCCTGGATAAATATCCCGGGATCGCCGCCTCGCTCTTCCGCCTGTTTCACGACACGCTCGATCCGAAGCTCAGCGACAAGAGCCGCACGAAGAAGCTCCCGGAACTGCATGCTGCGATCGAAACCAAGCTTGCCGACGTACCGAGTCTCGATGACGACCGCATCCTGCGCCGCTACGTCAACGCCATCGACGCGACGCTGCGCACCAACTACTTCCAGAAAAATGCGGACGGCACGCCTAAGGCCATGCTCGCCTTCAAGCTCGATCCGAAGCTGCTGGACGGTCTGCCCGAACCCCGGCCCTTCCGTGAAATCTTCGTCTACGGCGTCGAGGTGGAAGGTGTGCACCTGCGCTTCGGCAAGGTGGCGCGCGGCGGCCTGCGCTGGTCTGACCGTGCTGAAGACTATCGCACCGAAGTGCTGGGGCTCGTGAAGGCGCAGCAGGTCAAGAACGCCGTCATCGTGCCCGTCGGCGCCAAGGGCGGCTTCTATCCGAAGAAGCTCCCGGTCGGCGGCAGCCGCGACGAGATATTCAATGCCGGCCGCGAAGCCTACAAGACCTATATCCGCACGCTGCTGTCGATTACCGACAATATCTCCGGCGCCGATATCATCCCGCCTGCCGACACCGTGCGGCTCGATGGCGATGACCCCTATTTCGTCGTCGCCGCCGACAAGGGCACCGCTACCTTCTCCGACACCGCCAATGCGCTGGCGCAGGAAGCCGGCTTCTGGCTCGACGATGCCTTCGCTTCGGGCGGCTCGGCCGGCTACGACCACAAGAAGATGGGCATCACTGCCCGCGGCGCCTGGGAAACCGTGAAGCGCCACTTCCGCGAAATGGACATCGACATCCAGACGACGCCCTTCAATGTCGTCGGCGTTGGCGACATGTCTGGTGACGTCTTCGGCAACGGTATGCTGCTGTCTCCGAAGATCCGTCTGCTCGCTGCCTTCGACCATCGCGACATCTTCATCGATCCCGATCCGGACATGGCAAAGACGCTCGCCGAGCGGCAGCGCCTGTTCGACCTGCCACGCTCGAGCTGGCAGGATTTCGACAAGTCCGTCCTGTCGAAGGGCGCGATGATCATTTCCCGTTCGGCAAAGTCGGTGACGCTGACGCCGGAGGCGGTCGCAGCCATCGGCATCGACAAGTCGGTCGCAACGCCTTTCGAGATCATGACGGCGATCCTCAAGGCACCCGTCGACCTCCTGTGGTTCGGCGGCATCGGCACCTACGTCAAGGCGCCGTCCGAAACCGATTCGGAAGTCGGCGACCGTGCCAACGATCCGATCCGCATCACGGCCGAGGAAGTCCGCGCCAGGGTCATCGGCGAAGGCGCCAATCTCGGCGTCACCCAGAAGGGCCGTATCGCCTATGGCCTAAAGGGCGGGCGCTGCAACTCCGACGCCATCGACAACTCCGCCGGCGTCAACACCTCCGACGTCGAGGTCAACATCAAGATCGCGCTTGCCAACGCCATGCATGACGGCCGGCTGACCCGCGCCAAGCGCGATACGCTGCTTGCCTCCATGACCGATGAGGTGGCTTCGCTCGTCCTGCGCAACAACTATCTGCAATCCCTGGCGATCTCGCTGACCGAGCGCAAGGGCACCGGCAACGCCCTGGAACTCAGCCGCTTCATGAGCGTGCTGGAAGCGGCCAAGCAGCTCAATCGCAAGGTCGAGACCCTGCCCGACGATCAGACCTTCGCCGAGCGTTATGCCAACGGACGCCCGTTGACCCGCGCCGAAATCGGCGTCCTGCTCTCCTACGCCAAGATCGTTCTCTTCGACGCGATTGTCGCCAGCAATCTGCCTGACGACCCCTATTTCGCCGCCACCCTCAGCCGCTATTTCCCAGCCAAGATGCAGCGTTCGAACGCCACCGATATCGAAAGCCATCGCCTGCGCCGCGAAATCATCGGCACGGCGCTTGCCAATGAAGCGATCAATCGCGGCGGCCCGGGCTTTGCCGTCAGCATGATGGATGCGACGGCGGCATCGGCTGCCGAAGTCGTCAAGGCCGCGGTCATCGCCCGTGACGGCTTCGATCTCGACCGGCTCTGGAACGAGACGGATGCGCTTGATGGCAAGGTGGGCGGCCAGATGCAGAATCGCGTCTATGGCGAAATCACCGAGGTCTATACCGTGCTGACCCGCCTCCTGTTGAAAACAGGAGCCGCTAAGGGCGACATCGAGGAGACTGTTAGCCGGCTTCGCGCAGCTCTGAAGAAACTGCGACCTGTCTTCCTGACGCATATTCCGGCGGATTTTGCGGCCGAGATCGCCGCGCGCGAAGCGGAATATCAGGCTGCCGGCCTGCCGGAGAAGCTGGCTTCGGAGATCGCGACGATCTACGCGCTCGTCCTCGTGCCTGAGATCATGCAGATCGCCGAGCGCACGGGCGACACGCTGAACCGGGCGGCCGAAAGCTACTTCACCGTCTCACAGACCTTCCGCGTCGGCCGCCTGCTGCTGGCCGGCAGTCGGATCGTGACAGGCGATCACTATGAGAGCCTCGCCTTGGCACGCAGCCTCGATCAGATCGCCGGCGCCCGCCGGGATATCGTCATCTCCGCATTGTCCAACCATCCGAAGGACAAGCAGCCGGTTCAGGCATGGCATGCGGAAGACCGTATTCGCATCAATCGCATCGCCGAAGAGCTCGGCGGCCTCAGCGAAAGCGGCGATCCAAACCTCGCCCGCATCACCGTCGCCGCCGGCCTGCTCAGCGATCTTGCGAACGGTCGGGCAAGGTGACACAGTCCGCGCCGACCGCTTGATGCGGTAACGGAATCAGGGGCAGGATTTGGTGGCAACCGAAGTTAGCAATGACGCGCCGGCAAAAGTGCCGGCACGCGGCATCTGGGGCTGGATGTTCTTCGACTGGGCGGCGCAGCCGTTCTTCACCGTCGTCACCACCTTCATCTTCGGCCCCTATTTCGTCGCGCGGCTGACGGCCGATCCCGTCTCAGCGCAGACGACATGGAGCAACATGGCGACGATCTCCTCGGTGATCATCGCCATCCTCTCGCCGGTTCTCGGCTCGATCGCCGATCAATCCGGCGCCCGCAAGCCCTGGATCGCCTTCTTCGCCGTCATCAAGATCGCAAGTCTCTTCTGTCTCTGGGGCGCAGCCCCCGGGTCGCCCGTCATCTATCCGATGATCTTCATGATCCTCGCTTCGATCTCGGCCGAATTCTCGATCGTCTTCAACGATTCGATGATGCCACGGCTGGTCGGCAAGGATGATGTCGGCAGGCTGTCGAACGCCGCCTGGGGGCTCGGCTATCTCGGCGGCATGATCGTGCTGATCACGGTCGTGACCCTGCTCGCCGGCAATCCGCAGACCGGCAAGACCATTCTCGGCCTGACGCCGCTCTTTGGCCTCGATGCCACGCTCGGCGAGGATGCGCGCATCACTGGGCCGATTTCGGCCGTCTGGTATCTGATCTTCATCCTGCCGATGTTCCTCTTCACGCCCGATGCCGCCCGCGGCCTGCCGCTTCGCGCCGCCGTTCGCTCGGGCCTGCGTGAGCTATCGGCGACCTTGGGCGAGCTGAAGCGTCGGCGCGGCATCAGTCTCTTCCTCATCGCCCGCATGATCTACCAGGATGGCGTCAACGGACTGCTTATCCTCGGCGGCACCTTTGCGGCCGGCATGTTCGGCTGGGTGACGATCGAGATCGGTATCTACGGCATCATCCTCAATGTCATCGCCATCTTCGGCTGCTTTGCTGCCGGCTATGTCGATCGCTGGCTGGGCTCGAAGGTGACGGTCGTCATCAGTCTGACGCTGCTGCTGGTCGCCACCTTCGGTATCATCTCCACAGGCCCCGGCTTCACGCTCTTCGGTCTCGTGCCTCTCTCGACCGTCAGTTCCGGCGGCCTGTTCGGCACGGCGGCGGAGAAGGCCTATATCGGCTATGGATTGCTGATCGGCATCGCTTTCGGGCCGGTGCAGGCTTCCTCGCGCTCCTATCTGGCGCGTAGCGTCAGTCTCTCGGAGGCGGGGCGCTATTTCGGCATCTACGCGCTCTCCGGCCGCGCCACCAGCTTCATGGCGACGCTGTTCTTCTCGCTGGTGACCTATTGGAGCGGCTCGGCCCGCCTCGGCATGGCAACGCTCGTCATCTTCCTCGCCGGCGGATTGCTGCTTCTGCTGCCGACGCCCTATCCCGCCGACAAGGCGAAGTAGGGATATCCTCGGGCTAGATTGGGGATATACGACGGGAGGACCAGCCCTCATGGTGAGGAGGCCCACAGGGCCGGCTCGAACCACGAGGGCGGGTGGCTACTTCCGGGCCACCTCGTCCTTCGACAAGCTCAGGATGAGGGTGGAACCAGCTGCCTATCAATGGCGGAAATGGCGCACGCCGGTAAAGACCATCGCGACATTGTGCTCGTTGGCCGCGTCGATCACTTCCTGATCGCGCATCGAACCGCCAGGCTGGATGACGGCGGTGGCGCCGGCAGCGATTGCCGAGAGCAGGCCATCGGCGAAGGGCAGGAAGGCTTCGGAAGCGACGGCGGAGCCGCGTGTCAGCGGCTCGGCAAGCCCCATGGCCTTGGCGGCTTCCTCGGCCTTGATCGCGGCGATGCGGGCGGAATCGACACGGCTCATCTGTCCCGCGCCGATACCCGCCGTCTGGCCGTCCTTGGCATAGACGACGGCGTTCGACTTCACGTGCTTGGCGACGCGGAAGGCGAACTTCATGTCTTCCAGCTCCTGCGCCGTCGGCGCGCGCTTGGTGACGACCTTGAGCTCCATGTCCTCGACCAGCGCGTTGTCACGGCTCTGGACGAGCAGGCCGCCGGAGACGGTCTTGGCGGTAAGGCCAGCTGCGCGCGGATCGGGGAGGGCGCCGACCGAGAGCAGGCGGAGATTCGGCTTGCGGGCGATGATCGCCTTGGCTTCCTCGGTGACGTCAGGCGCAATAATGACCTCGGTGAAGAGCTTGACGATCTCTTCCGCCGTTGCGGCGTCGAGCAGGCTATTCAGCGCGATGATGCCGCCGAAGGCCGAGGTGGAATCGCAGGCGAGAGCGCGCTTATAGGCTTCGACAAGGCTTGGGCCGGTGGCGACGCCGCAGGGATTGGCGTGCTTGATGATCGCGCAGGCCGGACCCTTTTCCGGCAGGAACTCGGCAACGAGCTCATAGGCCGCGTCGGTGTCGTTGATGTTGTTGTAGGAAAGCTGCTTGCCCTGGATGAGCGTTGCCGTGGAAACGCCGGGGCGGTTTTCGCCGGTCAGGTAGAAAGCGGCCTTCTGGTGCGGGTTTTCGCCATAGCGCATCTCCTCGCGCAGAACGCCGCCGATGACGCGGTGACGCGGCGTGGCGATATCGAGCGCTTCTGCAAACCAGTTGGAGATCATCGCATCATAGGCAGCCGTGCGGGCAAAGGCCTTGGCGGCCATGCGCTTGCGGAAATCATAGGTCGTCTGGCCGGCGTCGGCGGAAAGCTGTGCCAGCAGCTCGGCATAATCGGCGGGATCGGTGAGCGTCGTCACATAGGCGTGGTTCTTGGCCGAAGCGCGGATCATCGCCGGGCCGCCGATGTCGATATTCTCCACCGTCGTCGGATAATCGCCGCCAGCCTTGCGAACGTCCTCGAAGGGGTAGAGGTTGATGACGGCAAGATCGATGCCCTCGATGCCATGCTGCTTCATCGCAGCCTGATGCTCGGCATCGTCACGGATGGCCAGCAGGCCGCCATGCACCTTTGGATGCAGCGTCTTGACGCGGCCGTCCATGATCTCGGGAAAATTCGTCACCTCCGACACGTCGGTCACGGCAAGGCCAGCCGCGGCAATCGCCTTGTGCGTGCCGCCGGTCGACAGCAGGCGCACGCCCTGTTCGCTGAGCGCACGCGCTAGCTCGACGATGCCGGTCTTGTCGAAAACGGACAGAAGTGCGGTTTTCACCTTCACCTTGTCGGGAGCGGGAATTTTCTTGGAAACGACGGCCATGGGCTTTCTCCGGTCTAGAGCAACTCCAGGAAAAGTGTATGGCGGTTTTCCGTCCGGAGTTGCGATAACAAAAAACAGAGCGAAAACGCTCTGGAATGAGGAGATGTGGTGTCCGGCGTAAATGGCGCGGGACGGATAATGCCGCCCCGTTAGCATAGCTCACGCGCTTAGCCTATGGCCGATGCGATAAAAACCAGCGGATTTCCGGCTTTTCCGTGATCCGGAAGACGATCTCGAGCTGATCGGAAGAGCGCATGCCAGAGGGATCGGCAAAGAAGATATCCTCCGCCACAAGCACCTCGTTGCCGGGTGAGGAGAAGACCCAGGTCTCTCCGTCCGGCGCGATCAGCAGCGCGGAATCCGTTTCCGTCTGCAAAAGGCTGATGGAGGGGTGGATATGGAAGCGTGCGGAGGCGATGCCTTCGCCCTTCGGCTTGTTCTTCTTGCCCTCCGGCATGAAGAGCCGGTCGCGGCCGGCGACGATCGTGCCTGACGCATTGAGGCTGATTTCGCGCTCATGGACATAGCCGAAGGTGGAGAGATAGCCGTCATGCGCGGCGCGCACATAGTCGCGCCCGTCTTCGGTCTCGGCCCGCTCGACGATGACCTTCTTGATGCCGCTGACCATGATCGGCCCAAGCGATTTCGATTTGGAAAACTGGCAGGAGGAGGTGTCATTGAGCGTGACGGTGGAATGCGCCGCAGTCGCCCGCGCCGCCTGCATGAAGCGATCGCCTGCGAATTCGGGCGCGCCGGAATTGATGATGAAGCGCGTCTTGCCCGACGACATCTCGAAGGAGAGACAGCCGGCATGCGCAGTGCGGCTGAGATCGGTCGAAGCTGCAGCCCCGGCATCGATGATGACGACGGCCTGACCGGCCGTCAAACGGTGATACTTGGTATGCGGCAGCGCCTTGAAGGCCTGACCGGCCGTCTCGTCATAGCGCAGCACCGACATCAGCTCGTTGGCGAGTGTCGATGTCGCGCCGTTGAACAGCGCCAGATCGCCATCCTGGTGGCGGAAGAAGCGCAGTGCCGGATACATGCGATCGATACCGGGGATCAGCCGCACCGGCACGTCATGGCCGAGATTGACGTAGGTCTGGCGCAACGGCAGCAGATCGAGCAGCAGCTCCAGCGATGCGCGCGGATTGCGGGAGATGTGACCCCCATCCTGCAGAATCTGCCGGTCTATCTCCCGGTCGAGCGCCTGCCCCGCCCGCTTCAGCGCGAGGGAACTGCTCGGCATGGCGACCGAGGCCATGGCAAGCGCAATGCGCACCCGGAACCGGGTGATGCCATCCGGTGACGACGCAACGATCCGGCGCAGAAAGCGCACGTGGAAAACCAGCATGCGCATGAAACGGCGATAAAAACCGCTATCCGTGCCCTGCAAAAGCACGGGCGAATGCGACAAAAGCGCGATCAGCCGCTGCGCCGCTATATCGGGCGACCAGGCAAGGCCATGCAGCCGGCGGCCGTGAACGGCAATCCAATCGGTGAGGATCGACCGCGCCGCGGCTGAGGCCTGATCGCTCTTTTCCGCTCGCAAATGCCGCAGCCAACGGAAATTATGCAGCCGGGCGGCAAAGGCCAGCGATGGCAGTTCGAGCGAGAAGGGCGATGCGCCCTGCGTTTCCAGAACCCGTCCGGCCAGCAGGATGCGGCCATTCAGAAGTTCTTCGACGAAAAAGGGATCGACGCTGCGCAGATCGGTGGGTGCCACGATCAGGCGTTCCGGCACACGCATCGTGTGGCGGGTGAGACGCAATCGCGTCAACGCCGCGCGGCGCGACATCCGCCGCCATGCTTCCCGCATGTATGAACTCACAAAACCCTGCCGCAGATCTGCATATGTGCTTCTGCTTACTCTCATTAGCCGTGGTTAAAAAGAGGTTACAAATATATCAATTAAGGACACATTTGCCGGTTTTTTTAACCGCCCGGTAAAAACGATTCGAAGTGGAGATTAATAGCTGCGGCGAAGCACGACGGCAAAGAAGCCGTCGAGACCGGAGGCAAAGCCGTCGGAAAGCGGCAGCATGTCCGGCGTGGTGCGGAAAGCCCCAAGCGGGGAAATCGCCGTTTCCAGACCCGGCCAGTCGCCAGCAGCGATCGGTACGCGCTCGACATTCTCCGTGTCGGCAAGCAGACGCGCGACCAGATCTTCTCCCTCTTCAGGATCGAGCGAGCAGTTGGAAAACACGACTACGCCGCCCGGTTTGACAAGCGTCAGGGCATGGCGAAGCAGGCGCTCCTGCAGGGCGGCGAGCTTGGCGATATCCTCCGGCCCCTTGGTCCAGAGCACGTCCGGATGGCGGCGCGTCGTTCCTGTCGAGGAGCAGGGAGCGTCGAGCAGAGCGGCGTCGAAAAGCTCTTCGGGCCGGTATTTGCTCATATCGGCAACGACGGTTTCGGCCTCGAAGCCGAGGCGCGTCAGATTGCCGGACAGTCTCTTCAGGCGATTGGCGGATTGATCGAGAGCCGTCACCTTGGCGCCGGCGAGAATGAGCTGCGCCGTCTTGCCGCCGGGCGCGGCACAGAGGTCCACGACCCGCTTGCCGGCCAGCGAACCGAAAAGTTTGGCCGGAATGCTGGCGGCAGCATCCTGAACCCACCACTCGCCATCCTCGAAGCCTTCCAGCGAGGGAATGGACCCTTCGAACGCGGCAAGCCGCACGCCGCCAGTCGGCAGCACTACGCCATTCAGGCGTTTTGCCCAACCCTCAGGATCGGATTTGATCGTAAGGTCGATCGCCGCCGGCTCGAGCTGCGTGTCGGAGATCCTGAGCGCCGCAGGGGTGCCATAAGCAGCTTTCAGGCGGGACAGGAACCAATCCGGCATGGCCGGCACCTTCGCGATCTGCTCGAGAATCTCCTGCTTCTCGCGGCCGATGCGGCGGAGTATGGCGTTGACCAGCTTGGCGAAACGGCGATTGCGGGGATCGCGGTTGGCCTGCTCAACGGCAAGATCGACGGCGGAATGATCCGGCACGTCGAGATAGAGGATCTGCGTCGCGCCGACGACGAGCACATGATGTAGCGCGCGGGCGCCTTCCGGCAGTGGAGAATCCAGCAGCGACGAGATCGCCGCCTCGATGCGCGGCAGGTGGCGCAGCGCGCTGTTCAAGATAGCCCGCACGAGCGCCCGGTCGCCATCGCTGAGCGTCGTATAGGCGGCGCTCCCGCCTTCGACATCAAGCATGCCGTCGAGCGAGGTCTTGCGGTCGAGCACGGCTCCCAGGATCTTCGACGCAGCCGCGCGGGCCGCAAGGCCCGGCTTCGGCGGAGACGTATCAGGTTGTCGAGCTGGCTGTGGCCGCTTGCCCGATCGTTTTCCGTCTCTGTTGGAAGCGTTATTTTTCGTGTCAGAACTCAAGACCAGGGACCCTTCGGCGGTTGCGAACCACCGCGACCCGTATTCGGTACGGAGCGCGATTTGCGCCCCGGATTAGCAGTGAAGGACGGTCCCGTCGAGCCAAAGCCGGAAGATGAGCCAGAAGACGGCGTCATCGGCGAGGCGCCACCGCCGCCGTAACGGGCCATTTCATGCAGCGCGGCGATGCGGTTTTCCGTATTCGGATGGGTGGAAAACAGGTTGTCCATGCGCTCACCGGAGAGCGGATTGATGATGAACATATGCGCCGTTGCCGGATGGCCTTCGGCCTCTTCGTTCGGAATATGCGCCGCGCCGCGGGCGATCTTGCCGAGCGCCGAGGCGAGCCACAACGGATTGCCGCAGATTTCCGCGCCGCGGCGGTCGGCCGAATATTCGCGCGTGCGGCTGATCGCCATCTGCACCAGCATGGCAGCCAGAGGGGCGACAATCATGGCGACGAGAACGCCAACCATCCCAAGCGGATTGTTGTTGTCGCGGCGGCCGCCGAAGAAGAAGGCAAAATTGCCGAGCATGGAAATGGCGCCTGCGAGGGTCGCGGTGATCGTCATGGTCAGTGTGTCGCGGTTCTGCACATGGGCAAGCTCGTGCGCCATCACGCCAGCCACTTCCTCCGGTGTCAGCGCATGAAGCAGGCCGGTGGACGCGGCAACGGCGGCATTTTCCGGATTACGGCCCGTGGCAAAGGCGTTCGGCTGCGGGCTGTCGTAGAGATAGACTTTCGGCATCGGCAGGCCGGCATTGCGGGCTAGATCGCGGACGATGCGGTAGAATTCCGGCGCGCTGCGCTCATCCACCTCCTGCGCACCATAGGTTGACAGGACCATCCGGTCGGAATTCCAGTAGGAAAAGAAATTCATGCCGGCAGCGACGACAAATGCGATCAGCATGCCCGATTGACCGCCGATCAGAAAGCCGACGCCCATGAAGAGCGCGGTCATGAAGGCAAGCAGCATGGCAGTACGCATGAGATTCATCGAGGGGTCTCCAACACATCTGGCGTCCAAACCTTTTTCTTTGCGGCCGGACACGCCGGAGGCGGATGATTTCAGGTCTCTTCGACCTGAAATCTGAATCCGCTCCGGAATCAAAAAAAGCAGAGCATGATGTTATCCGAAAACCGTTCACACTTTTCGGCATCATGCTCTATGATTTGGCTATTCCTCCGCTTAATTCAACGGTTCCGGGCCGATCAGATCATGCAGACAGCCGATAACGACAACAAACTCGACACCGAAACCGGTGAAATCACGCGCAAGCCGCTTTCGCCCGCTGCGAAGCGCGCCCTTGCCGAAGCCGAGGAGCGCCGCAAGGCTCAGGCAGAAGCCGAGCTTCCCCCCGAAATCGGCGGCCGCGGCGGCTCTGATCCCGCCCGCTTCGGCGACTGGGAAATCAACGGCCGGGCGATCGATTTTTGAGATCTCGCTTGGATAATTACCGCGCCTGAAGTGGGCCGGCGATTGCAAGAGCGTGGGTCGTTTCTGGCTGAGATAGCGCTGCGAAAGTCAGAGCGTCCCTGCCTACCCCCTCCCTTGCAAAATCTAGCACCTAGCCTTCCGGCTAAATGCTGATTTTGCTATCCCGCCCGTTGGGGGCGGGATAGAGCGACGGCTCAACTTACGCCGCGTCCGCCTTGTTTTGCCTATTGGCGATCAGATCATCGACGACAGCCGGATCGGCGAGCGTCGAGGTATCGCCAAGCGCGCCGAAATCATCCTCGGCGATCTTGCGCAGGATGCGGCGCATGATCTTGCCGGAGCGGGTTTTCGGCAGGCCGGGGGTGAACTGGATCTTGTCCGGCGAGGCGATCGGGCCGATTTCGGCGCGGACATGCTTCACCAGCTCCTGCCGCAGCGCTTCGGTGCCTTCCATCCCGACCATCAGCGTCACATAGCAATAAATGCCCTGGCCTTTGATGGAATGCGGATAGCCGACAACGGCGGCTTCCGAGACATGTTTGTGCGACACCAGCGCCGATTCCACTTCGGCCGTGCCGAGGCGGTGGCCAGAGACGTTGAGCACGTCATCGACGCGGCCGGTGATCCAGTAATAGCCGTCCTCGTCACGGCGGCAGCCGTCGCCGGTGAAATACTTGCCCTTATAGGTGGAGAAGTAGGTCTGGATGAAGCGCTCATGGTCGCCATAGACGGTGCGCATCTGGCCGGGCCAGCTGTCCGCGATGACGAGATTGCCGTCGGCCGCCCCTTCCAGCACATTGCCCTCATTGTCGACCAGCTCAGGCTGCACGCCGAAGAAGGGCAGCGTTGCCGAACCAGCCTTGAGATCGGTTGCGCCCGGAAGCGGCGTGATCATGTGGCCGCCGGTTTCCGTCTGCCACCAGGTATCGACGATCGGGCAGCGGCTGTCGCCGACCACCTTGTAATACCATTCCCAGGCTTCCGGATTGATGGGTTCGCCGACCGTGCCGAGGATACGCAGGCTGGAGCGCGAGGCGCGCTTGACGAAATGATCGCCGGCGCCCATCAGCGAGCGGATCGCCGTTGGCGCGGTGTAGAAGATATTGACCTTGTGCTTGTCGATCACATCCCAGAAGCGGCCCTGGTCGGGATAGTTCGGCACGCCTTCGAACATCAGCGAGGTCGCGGCATTCGCAAGCGGCCCGTAGACGATGTAGGAATGGCCGGTCACCCAGCCGACATCGGCCGTGCACCAGTAGATATCACCGGGATGATAGTCGAATACATATTCGTGCGTCATTGCCGCATAGACGAGATAGCCGGCCGTCGTGTGCAGCACGCCCTTCGGCTTGCCCGTCGAGCCAGAGGTATAGAGGATGAACAGCGGATCTTCCGCCTTCATCTTCGCCGGCGGGCAATCCGCCTTCACCTTGGCGATTTCCTCGTGATACCAGACATCGCGGCCGGGCTCCCAGCCGACCTTGCCGCCGGTGCGACGCACGGCGATCACGGTCTTGACCGCAACCTGCTGCTTGGCCGCGATCTGAACGGCCTTATCGGTGTTTTCCTTCAGCGGGATCGATTTTCCGCCACGCACACCTTCATCGCAGGTGATGACGACGGTCGAGACGCAATCGACGATACGACCGGCAAGCGCTTCCGGCGAGAAGCCACCGAAGACGACCGAATGTACCGCGCCGATGCGGGCGCAGGCGAGCATCGCATAGGCCGCTTCCGGGATCATCGGCATGTAGATGGTGACGCGGTCGCCCTTCTTGACGCCGTGCTTCTTCAAGACATTCGCCAGCCGGCAAACCTGCTCGTAGAGCTCGTTATAGGTGATCTTCTTGTCGATATAGGGATTGTCGCCTTCCCAGATGAAGGCGACGCGATCGCCATGCTTCTTCAGATGGCGGTCGATGCAATTATAAGAGACGTTGGTGACGCCATCCTCGAACCATTTGATCGAGACCTTGCCGGTGAACGACGTGTTCTTCACCTTGGTGAAGGGCTTGAACCAGTCGATCCGCTTGCCGTGCTTGCCCCAGAACTTGTCGGGATCCTGAACACTCTGCTCATACCATTTCTGGTACTTCGCCTTGTCGATCAAAGCATGCGCCTTGGCCGCCTTCGTCACAGGATGAACCTTCTCCGACATACTTTCCTCCTCAACTCCCTTGCACTCCGATTTGTCGTTGTGAGTGCTCTTTCCGCGCAATAAATAGCAGGTCAAACTACGACAGCAATTGGACAAAGTGCATTTCATGCGCAAAGAATTGCAATTACGCGACACTATCGCTATATAGGGCCGTATTTCCCGGACAATGTGGTGTTACACCCCGGACCGCGACACCGGCGCGGACTGACAGAAGGACTATATCCATGGCTCAACAATTGCTCATGCCGAAGGCAACTGCCATCTGGCTTGTCGACAATACGGCCTTGTCATTCGACCAGATCGCGCAGTTCTGCAAGCTGCATCCGCTCGAAGTGAAGGCCATTGCCGATGGCGAAGCAGCGCAGGGCATCAAGGGCCTCGACCCGATCTCGACCGGCCAGCTGACCCGCGATGAAATCGCCCGCGCCGAAGCCAACCCGAACCACAAGCTGAAGCTTTCCGAGCCGAAGGTCCGCGTGCCGGAATCCAAGCGCCGCGGCCCGCGTTACACGCCGGTCTCCAAGCGTCAGGACCGTCCGAACGCCATCCTGTGGCTGGTGCGCAACCATCCGGAACTGAAGGATGCGCAGATTTCCCGTCTGGTCGGCACCACCAAGTCGACCATCGAGCAGATCCGCGACCGCACGCACTGGAACGCAGCCAATCTGACACCGATGGACCCGGTCACGCTCGGCCTCTGCAGCCAGATCGATCTCGACATGGAAGTCGAAAAGGCCTCGAAGGGGCGTCCGCTGCCGACCGCCGCCGAGCTCGGCGCAACCCTGCAGCCGGCTCAGGAAACCGAAAAGCTCGGCTTCAGCTATGAGCGTGAAGAAGAGAAGGAAAAGGAAATCGACGCCGACGCCGTTTTTGCCAAGCTGAAGTCGCTGAAGTCGACCAGCCGCGACGACGACGAAGACGACCAGTTCTAAGATCCCATGATCGGATTGTTGCAAAGCCCCGGCTTCGACCGGGGCTTTTTGCAGCGCAACGGTTGCCATTGGTAAAAGCGCGCTGTAATCCAATATCATGAGCAGCTTTCCCGACACCCTTCTGAACGGTTATCGCAACTTCATGAGCGGGCGTTACGTCGATGAGCGCGAACGCTACCGCACTCTCGCCGAGCTCGGCCAAAACCCATCGACCCTCGTGATTGCCTGCAGTGACTCCCGCTCGGCGCCGGAGATCATCTTCGACGCAGGGCCTGGCGAGCTCTTCGTCATCCGTAACGTCGCCAATATGGTGCCGCCCTACGAGCCGGACAGCAATTTCCATGCGACTTCGGCAGCGCTCGAATTCGCGGTTTTGTCGCTGAAAGTGTCGGATATCGTCGTCATGGGTCACGGCCGCTGCGGGGGTATCCGCGCTGCGCTCGACCCCAATGCCGAACCACTGTCGCCGGGCGATTTTATCGGCCGATGGATGGGATTGCTGAAGCCGGCGGCCGAACAGATCCAGAGCAACGACATCATGACGCAGACCGAGCGTCAGACTGCTCTGGAGCGCATTTCGATCCGCAATTCGCTCGACAATCTCCGCAGTTTTCCGGAGATCAGGGCGCGCGAGGAAGAAGGCAAGCTTAATCTGCACGGTGCCTGGTTTGATATTTCGACCGGTGAACTCTGGGTCATGGACCCGGCGACGCGCGATTTCATCCGCCCCGAGATTTAAGGGGCTCGAGGTTTAAGGGGCTGGCCGCCCGGCAGGGCAGCAGGTGGATCAAACGAAAAAGGCGCTGCGGACCATCTGGTCGCAGCGCCTTTTTTGATTCATGAGATCAGACTTACTTGCCGTCGATCTGCTGGCCGATATAGGCGATTGCCTGCTGATAGACCTTTGCGTCGTTCCAGCCGGCGATAGCGGAGAAATTCGACTCGCCAGGTTGGTAACCGGCACCCGGCTGCCAGCCATGGCCGCGCAGGAAATTGGCGGTCGAGGCGAGTGCGTCTGCTCGCGATCCCACAAGATCGACCCTGCCGTTGCCATCTTCATCGACGCCGTAGAGGACCACGTTCTTCGGCATGAACTGCGTCTGGCCGATTTCGCCATGGGCGGCGCCTCGGGCTGATGGGCTGAGATAGCCTTCGCCGACGAGCTTCAGGGCGGCGTAGAGCTGCTCGGTAAAGAATGCGGAACGACGGCAATCATACGCAAGGGTTGAGACCGCCGAAAGCGTATGCTGGTCGCCCATATAGCTGCCGAAGCCGGTTTCCATGCCCCAGATCGCGATGATCGGGCCTGGGGGAACGCCGAAACGCTTCTCGATCTTGGCAAACAGTGCAGCATTGGCCTGCTTCATGCTCTTGCCACGATTGATGATCGTCTGCCCGCCGCGCTTCTTCATGAATTCCTCGAAGGAAAGCTTGAAGCTCTTCTGGCCGCGGTCGGCACGGATGGTGGGCTGGTTGTAATGAACGTCGGCGAAGGCCCTGTCGAGGGTCGAGGGGCTGACGCCCTGTCCCTGCGCTTCCCGCTTGAATTCCTGCACCCAGTTCTCGAATCCGGCGGAAGTGTTACCGCAAGAGGCGGCATTTGCCGCAAGCGGCATTCCGAGCAGCAACCCGCCCGCCACGAGAGCTGCCATTCCAGATTTTGTGAAGCGCATTCAGTGTCCCCGAATTCTTACCGCGATGCGAACGCGGTAACCGTTTTCAATGGCGCGCAAACCCTTGGAAGCCAAGGGATCACGCGCGTTTAGTCGTCACCGGACCATGCCAGCATCCGGCCATCATGTCATCATATTTTAGCGAGTGATGTTTTCGTTGCATGTGAAGCATCGCCGCTAAAATCGTTCAAAAAAGCCCCGCCGTTTATCGAAATGGCGAGGCTTCCGTTCTGTCCTGCTTACCCAATGAGGGTTGATAAACCGTAAATTGGTTTACGGATCCTTATGCAGCCTGCTTGCGCGGCTTGATCAGCCCACGGTTGACGAGCAATTCGGCGATCTGAATGGCGTTGAGCGCGGCGCCCTTGCGCAGGTTGTCGGAGACGACCCACAGGTTGAGGCCGTTTTCGACGGTCGCGTCTTCACGGATGCGCGAAATATAGGTCGCATCTTCGCCGGCGGATTCGTAAGGCGTGATGTAGCCACCGTTCTCATGCTTGTCGATGACGAGGCAGCCCGGAGCTTCGCGAAGGATGTCACGGGCCTGATCGGCAGTGATCTCGTTCTCGAACTCGATGTTGACCGATTCCGAATGGCCGATGAAGACCGGGACGCGGACAGCCGTGCAGGTGACCTTGATCTTCGGGTCGAGCATCTTCTTGGTTTCGGCCAGTACCTTCCACTCTTCCTTGGTGTAGCCGTCTTCCATGAACACATCGATGTGCGGGATGACGTTGAAGGCTATGCGCTTGGTGAACTTCTTGTTCTCGATCGGATCGGCGACGAAGACGGCGCGGGTCTGGTTGAAGAGCTCGTCCATGCCGTCCTTGCCAGCGCCGGAAACCGACTGGTAGGTCGAAACGACGACGCGCTTGATCTTGGCGAAGTCATGCAGCGGCTTCAGGGCGACGACGAGTTGCGCGGTCGAGCAATTCGGATTGGCGATGATGTTGCGCTTGGTGAACTGCGTGACGGCATCCGGGTTTACTTCCGGAACGATGAGTGGCACGTCGGCGTCGTATCGCCAGGCGGAGGAATTGTCGATGACGACGCAGCCCTGTGCGCCGATCTTCGGCGAGACCCTCTTGGAAACGTCGCCGCCGGCCGACATCAGGCAGATGTCGGTATCGGAGAAATCGTAATTCTCCAGGTTGGAAACCTTCAGCGTCCGGTCACCGAAGGAGACTTCGGTTCCCTGCGAGCGGGCCGATGCGAGTGCCACGACCTCATCGGCCGGAAAGCCGCGTTCGGCGAGGATATTGAGCATTTCACGGCCGACATTCCCGGTCGCGCCCGCTACTGCAACTTTGAAACCCATTTCTCAAGCTCTCTTTCTCTTCTCTCCTCTTGGGCGAGGGGGGAACCGCTGCCATCGGCGACGGGTCCTGTCCCCGGCCGGGCCGGGGAGAGAGCGGCAGGCCAGAGACGTCAGACGGTTTTCGTCGTCGTTTTGGCCTTGGTTTTGGAAGAAACCGGAAAATAGACATCCCGCCCAGCACATTGCGCCAGGTGACTGAAGCTATCGAGCTGTTCGAAGCGAACCATGGAAGTCTTCCTTTTCCGTCGCCGGTTCTAAGATGTTTTCCACAGGAGTCAAGGATTTCCTCGCTTGCATCGTTGCCGGAGCGAGGAAATCGGAGGCGTCGAAACCGGCCTTCATTATGTTCGAAGGCGCGCCGTTTCAGTATCAGCGGTTGGACTGGCGTGTGGTTTCAAACAGGAACCAGGTGCGGCGCTCGGTCTCGTCAATCCAGTTTTCCAGAAGGCTGGCTGTGGCGACATCGCCATATTCGTCGCAAACGTCGTGAACGGCGCGCATCTCGGCGGAGAGCTTCAGATTATCGTCCGCCAGTTCGGCAAGCATGTCTTGCGGATCGACATATTCGGAATCATTGTCGGGGATGCGCTGCAGCTTGGCGATCTGGCCGATCGAGTGGAGGGTGGTTCCGCCGATCTTCCGGCAGCGCTCGGCCATCGGATCGGTCATTGCAAAAATCTGCTCGCCCTGTTCGTCGAGTAGCAGATGATAGTCGCGGAAATGCGGTCCGCTCATGTGCCAGTGAAAATTCTTGGTCTTCAGATAGAGAGCAAAGACATCCGCCAGCAAGGCAGTCAGCGCCGCGGAAATATCGCGTGTCGCGTCTTCGCTGAGATTGGTGCGAGTGCCCAATTTCGACTTGGTATTGGCGCTATTCATAAAGACGTCCTCCGTTTGTTGTTCACGACAGCGATCGCCGGCGGATCTTAGGGGAGTTCGATGACATCAGCTTGCTGCGTGGGATCGCATTGAAGACAGGGTTGTTTTGAAATGTCACAGCCGAAATGTCGCTTCGTGGCATGGTCAGCTGCGATGCTTAGGCGGAAAACCCGAACGCCTCTACTAAATAGGGAAATGAGCCGGTTTGGCAATTGCTTGCTAATGTATCGGCGCGGCGTGCCGTTCTGCCGCGCCGCCGATACCGCCTCTTCTCGGAGGCGGCATGGGAATGAGCGGCTACTTCAGGCCACCGCCGACATAGATGGTTTCGCCTGTCACCCAGCCGGCATCCTGCGAAGCGAGGAAGACGGCAACCGGCGCGATGTCGGTGGGTTGGCCAAAGCGACCGAGCGGGGTCTGGGCGATCAACTGCTTTTCAAAATCGCTGCCGAGGATACCGGCCGAGACGACACCTTCAGTCTCGACGCCTCCGGGCGATAGCGTGTTGACGCGAATATTGCGCGGGCCGAGCTCCTTGGCGAGTACTTTGGTGATCGAGGTAACCGCTGCCTTGGTTGCGGTATAGATCGCAGACTGCGGAGGGCTCGACGTGACGGCGACTGAAGCGATATTGATGATATTGCCGCCCTCGGTGCCGAAATGTTTTACTGCCTCTTGCGTGGTCAGCAACGTGCCCAGCACGTTGATATTAAACTGGCGATGGAATTCCTGCTCGGTGAATTCCTCGATCGGGGCGAATTGATAGACGCCGGCATTGTTGACGAGGATATCGACGCGGCCGAAGGCCTGCTTGGTTTCGGCGAAGAGGCGCTTGACGTCTTCGGATTTGGAAACGTCGCCATGGACGGCGAGCGCCTTGCCGCCCTTGGCGGTGATTTCCGCAACCACCCTGTCGGCGCCTTCGCGGCTCGAGGCGTAGTTGACGACGACGGCCGCACCCGCCTCGCTCATTGCCTTGGCGATGCCGGCACCGATGCCCTTGGATGCTCCGGTCACGATCGCGACCTTGCCTGTCAGTTTGCTCATGTCATGTTCCTTCGAAAAACTTAGACAGTTTCATAATCATCGAATCATTGGCGCGTGCGACCCGAAAATCGATCGCATCGTCACTTTGATATTTAGATAATCATCTAATTGATACAAGAGTGACAGGAAAAATTGCGTTGGCTGGAATTGTCAGATCTTGGAAAGTTCCGCCATATAGGCGTTCAACGTGTCGCGGCGCAGCACAAGGTTTGCGAATTTGCCGTCTCGCTGGATCTCGATGAGGCCGGCATTTTCAAGCTCCTTGACGTGATGGGACATCGTCGCGGCGCTGACAGTGTGGCATTCGTTCAGGATGCTGCAGGGCGTGGGTTCGCTGCGCGTGCCGATCTCCTTCAGGATCTGCACACGTCGCGGTTCGGCAAGTGCCCGGGAGATCAATCCCATCTGCCTTTCGCTTAAACGTATTGGCCCGGCATCCATGGTGTTCATCGCAAACGAAAACGAAATCGGGTTGACCGCCTTCGATCATCCCCATCCTGCCAGATATATGAATGCGCAAGAGCCTTGGCAACCTTTGCGATGCCGCCGCGGCGGGCTCAGGAATCGGTCTGGCGCAGCCTGCTGCTTTTGAAGAGCGGCAAGCGCGGCATCGGCCAACCGGCGGCGTCGATGCGGAAGAGCAGGCCGTAGCGTGAATAGACAATGGCTATCATGAAGGAAAACCAGCCGCCGAGCGCCAGGCCGGCCATGACGTCGCTCGGATAATGCGCGCCGACGATGACACGGGTAATCGCCAGCCATAGGGCGCAAGCAGCGAAGATATAGCGATAGCGCGGAAACAGGAAGGCAAGCGCCACGAACAGGGCGCCGATGGTGGTCGCATGGCCGGAGGGGAAGCTTTCGAAGCTGGCGCGGCCATTAAAAGGCGAGAAGCCAAAAGGCCCCCAATCGGCAAAATGCGTCGGGCGGGCGCGGCCGATGGCGCGCTTCAGCAAATTGGCGAGGATGCCTGAAAGCGCCACGGTCGTCAGGAGATAACCGCCGATCTGACAGATGCGCAGTGCCTGGCAGCGACAGCGCTGCGAATGCAGTAGCTTGCTGCCTGCCCAACCTTCGAAAAACAGAAAGGCGCTGATGAGAAGGATCCATCCGGAATCGCCGAAATCGGTCAGCATTCCACCGACGAAGCGAATGGAGGGCGATAGGCTTTTAAGGGTTGCGCCGACAGGCCCATCGAACAGGAGAGCGGAAAGAAGGACGATATTGGCCGTCACAAAAAGGCAGAGTTTCCAATGGGATGGTGCAAAAGCTGCATCGCTTCGCCGCCAACGCCTGTCGAGAGACGTCAAGATCGCCTGCATAATCAGTGCCTATGTCGATTTCCAATCGGTCCGACAGATAGCAGAGTGTTGTTACAGTTTTTCTAAAAATCGGTGACGGGGGCCGGCGCGGCGGTCTCGAGCTGAGACGGGCCTATCCCGTTCACAAGAAAAACCCCGTTCTTCGCAGAACGGGGCTTTCGTGTTTCACGTGAAATATATCAGGCGACTTATGCCGGAGATTATGCCGAGAGGGCCTTGAATTCGGCCAGGATGGCATCGCCCATTTCGGTGGTGCCGACCTGGCGGCTGCCGGGCGACATGATGTCGCCGGTGCGGATGCCGCTGTCGAGCACGTTGGCGATCGCCTTTTCCAGCGCATCGGCTTCGGTAACCAGGCCGAAGGAGTAGCGCAGGCACATGGCGAAGGAGGCGATCATGGCGATCGGGTTGGCAATGCCCTTGCCGGCGATATCGGGGGCCGAGCCGTGCACGGGTTCGTAGAGCGCCTTGCGCTTGCCGGTCTTGGCATCGGGCGCGCCGAGCGAAGCCGACGGCAGCATGCCGAGCGAACCGGTCAGCATGGCGGCGACGTCGGAGAGCATATCACCGAACAGGTTGTCGGTGACGATGACGTCGAACTGCTTCGGCTGGCGCACGAGCTGCATGCCGCCGGCATCGGCCAGCATATGCTCGAGCTGCACGTCGGAATATTTTTCCTTATGCGTCGCGGTGACGACCTGGTTCCAGAGCACGCCAGACTTCATGACGTTGCGCTTTTCCATCGAGCAGACGCGGTTGTTGCGGGTGCGTGCCAGCTCAAAAGCGACGCCGGCAATGCGTTCGATCTCGTAGGTGTCGTAGACCTGGGTGTCGATGCCGCGCTTCTGGCCGTTGCCGAGGTCGATGATTTCCTTCGGCTCGCCGAAATAGACGCCGCCGGTGAGTTCGCGGATGATGAGGATATCGAGGCCGTCGACCAGCTCCGGCTTCAGCGAAGAGGCCGATGCCAGCGCCGGATAGCAGATGGCCGGACGCAGGTTGGCGAACAACTGCAGATCCTTGCGCAGGCGCAGCAGGCCGGCTTCCGGACGTACTTCATAGGGAACGCTGTCCCACTTCGGGCCGCCAACAGCGCCGAAGAGCACGGCGTCAGCCGCCATTGCCTTTGCCATATCGGCATCGGAGATCGCCGCGCCATGCGCATCATAGGCGCTGCCGCCGACAAGGCCCTCATCGGTGACGAAGCCGGCGTTCTTGGCCTCGTTCATGTAGGCGATGATCTTGCGAACTTCACCCATGGCTTCGGGGCCGATGCCGTCGCCCGGCAGGAGGAAAAGATTGCGAACTGTCATGAGGAAGCCTCCGCGAAAGAAAAAGTTGCGGGGTTTTTAGACTTCCAAATGCGGCTTTTCAAGCGAGGAAGAGGCCGAAACGGTACGGTTTTCGGGCTTTTGAGACCAGGCACCCGCCCTTGAACCACGAGGGCGGGTGGTTTGCGTGCTTACCCTTACTCAGCCAGCCCGAGCGAAGCGAGATAGGCTGATGATGCCGGGATCTTCGACTTGTCCTTGATCTCGATGATCAGACGCGGATTGCTGTTGAGCTTGGCAAGGGCGGCAAAGACGGCGCGCCAGTGGATGTTGCCTTCGCCGAGGCTCCAGTGGCGGTCGGCATAGCCGTCGGCGTCCTGCAGGTGGACATGCTGCAGGCGGTTGCCGGCGGCATGGACGTAGTAGTCAACAGGAGGAGCGTCCGTATAGCCATGGGCGTAATGGGCATGACCGGTGTCGATCGAAACGGCGACGGCGGGCGAATTGAAGCTGTCGGCGAGGCCGACGCGGATATGGGGATCCTTGTCCTCGATGTTCTCGATGACCATGGTGAGCCCGATGTCTTCGGCGCGCTTGACGGCTTCTTTCAGCGTCAGATGCGTGTATTCGATGATCTTTTCGCGCTCGCCCTTGTTGTTGTCGAGGTTGTTGTAGGACCACGACGTATAGGGGCTATGGATGACCATCTGCGTGGCGCCGATCTTGGCGCAGACGTCGAGCGCCTGCATCAGGCGCTTGGAGACGACGGCGCGAACGTCCGGGTCCTGTGAAGCGATGACAAAGCCCCAGAACGGGCCATGGATGCCAAGCCGGCCCTGATGGCCGTCGAGCAGCTTGCGGGCACGCTCAGCAAGCGGCTGCCAATCACCGTTGAGGATTTCGGCTTCGACAAAGCTCTGCAGCTCCAGATCGCGCGGCTTTTCGAGCAACCAGTTACGATGGATTTCGACGTCGTCGAGCGTCATGGCGGCGCCGACAATGGGAAGGGAGGTCATGAAGGGGCTCCATTGCATGGAGAAAATTAAAGGGTGGGAGAGACGGCCCGAAGGATCTCGGCGGTCTGTATGGACCTCCTTCTTGTCGATCATATTACAGCGGCCGGGAAAGACGGCGTCCAAGCAGTTTTCGTGGGATTTGCGGTCTCCGATCCTGGGCTGTGATATTGCGGGATAGTTCCCTCTCCCCGCAGGCGGCAGGGGAATCGCATATGGCGATTTTTGAGTTGCGAAGTGTGGTGAAAGGGATTCTTTGAGGTGGCAGTTTTTCGGAAGGAAACTGCCATGTCGTGCCTTGAAGGATATTTCGGTGCGGTGCCAGATCCCCGTGCGGCCAATGCCTGCCATCGGCTCGGCGATCTGATCGTGATGATGATCGCCGCGAGCCTGTGTGGTGCCAATTCGGCAACCGAGTTCGCGCTTTTCGCGCAGGAGCGCAGGCAGGTGCTGTCCCGGCTGATCGACTACGATGTGGCACCCAGCCACGATACCTTCTCGCGGCTGTTGCGGCTCCTCGATCCCGACGCCTTCGGGCGCGCCTTTGCCGCCTTTGCCGCAGGCTTCTCGCAAGCCCGCCAGGGCGTCCAGGAGGTGGTGGCGCTTGACGGCAAAGCTTTGCGGCGCGCCTATGAGACCGGGCTTGCCAATGCTCCGCCGCTGACGGTGTCGGCGTTTGCCTCCGGCACTCGGCTCTGTCTGGCCGCCGCCACACCCAAGGCCGATGACAACGAGATCACGACCGCTCTCAAAGTGATCGAACTGATTGATCTGACTGATAGATTGATCACAGCCGATGCACTTCACTGCCACACCCGCATGGCAACAGCAATTACCAGTCGGGGCGGCAACTATCTTCTTGCCCTCAAGGGAAATCGCCATGCCTGGCATCGGCGCGCCAAGCAATTGTTGGCCGCCACGGCACCTGTCAGCGCCGAATGCAAAGAGACCAGCCATGGCCGCCATGAATGGCGCCAGGCCGAAGTTATGGCCGCGGACGAAGCCCTGATGGATGGCCACAAAGCCTTCATCCGTATCACCAGCAAGCGCGATGACGCCAAGCCCAAAACACGCCTGTTCATGGCCTCCACAATGCTGTCGCCTCATCAGGCCCTCGAGCTCACCAGGGCTCACTGGCAGATCGAAAATGGCCTGCATTGGATGCTCGACGTACATTTGGGCGAGGATCAGAACCGAGCCCGAAAAGACAACGCTCCCGCCAACATCGCGCTGGTCAATCGCATCGCCAGGAACATCCTCCAACACGCGGATAACGACAAAGTTCCCATCAGCCACCGCATCCGCAAATGTGCATGGAATGACGACTACCTCATCGCCGCCATCGCCCATATGCGATAGCCCTGCCGCAGGCGGGGAGAGGGAGTCTAATATGCCCGGCATAAAAAAGCCGGGCGCAAGGCCCGGCTTCGAAACACGCGATAATGGAAGACCGATCAGGCAGCCCAGGGGCGCGATGCAGCGTTCGTCTTTTCGAAATCGCTGATCGCGGAGGATTTTTCCAGCGTCAAGCCGATATCGTCGAGGCCGTTCAGCAGGCAGTGGCGCTTGAACTCGTCGAGTTCGAACTTCAGCGAGCCGCCGTCAGGGCCGGTGATCTCGAGGTTTTCGAGATCGACCGTCAGAATGGCGTTGGAGCCGCGCGAGGCGTCGTCCATCAGCTTGTCGAGCTCTTCCTGGCTGACCTTGATCGGCAGAATGCCGTTCTTGAAGCAGTTGTTGTAGAAGATGTCAGCGAAGCTGGTCGAAATGACGCAGCGGATGCCGAAATCGAGAAGCGCCCAGGGAGCATGCTCACGCGAGGAGCCGCAGCCGAAATTGTCGCCGGCGACGAGGATCTTGGCGTTCTGATAGGCCGGCTTGTTGAGCACGAAATCCGGGTTCGGAGAACCGTCTTCATTGTAGCGGGCTTCAGCGAAGAGCCCCTTGCCGAGACCCGTGCGCTTGATGGTCTTCAGATAATCCTTCGGGATGATCATGTCGGTATCGACATTGACGACCGGGAGGGGTGCTGCGACACCGGTCAACTTCACGAACTTGTCCATAGGGTCCTGCCTTCATTCTCGTCTAAGCACGAATTATCCTGCCAATAGAGCAAATCCGGCCCGAAATGAAGGAGAATCTTGGAAATGCCCTAAAATGCAGCGCCCTGCCCTTCAGGGCATGGCCTGAATCGGGCATATCGGCCGGCGGATAGACCGCCCTGCCCGCTTTCAATCCTAGAGATCGATGATGGTGCCGCGACCGTCGTTCCAGATGCGCATTTCACGCTGGCCGTTCGTCTTCGCCTTGGCGTGCACCGGGGCCGGTTTCATGCGCAGCGAAATCGCGCGGGCTGCCATCAGCACGGTGAGGATAGCGCCGACGGCGAGCGTGACCGAAACGGTAAACAGCGCCATGGCCGCAAACACGGTGATACCGGCAAGCGCGATGAACAGGGAACGGATATTCTGCATGGTCAAGACCTCTCTACATCAAGCAATGTGGCCCTCATCACTGTCATCTGCAAGAGGAGCATGGCTTTTTGTTGACTTGCCTGCCGATTAAAAGCGCGGCAAAACGGCACAATGAGCCAATCTGCGAGCCAAAGCCCCTCGTCCCGTCCCGTCTGTCTGCGCCGGTCGGTGTTGAGCGTTCCCGCTATCAACCGACGCGCGCTGGACAAGCTTTCGAGCCTCGAATGCGACGCCGTCATCTTCGATCTCGAGGATTCGGTTTCGCCGGAGAAAAAGGCCGAGGCGCGGGAGAATCTGCGGGCCTTCTTTTCGGCCTCGCCGCTGCCGGGCAAGGAGCGGATCATCCGCATCAATGCGCTCTCCTCCAATTTCGGTGCCGATGACCTGGCGCTGGTTACGGAGCTGGAGCCGGATGCGGTGTTGCTGCCGAAGGTGGACGAGCCGCAGGACGTAAGCGATGTCAGTGACCGGCTTGCGGAAGCCGATGCACCGGAAGACTTGCGTATCTGGGCCATGATCGAGACGCCGCGCGGCATCCTGAATGCGGCCGCGATCGCCGAGGCCGGGCGCACGGCAGGAAGTCGGCTCGATTGTTTCGTCGTCGGTCTCAACGACCTCAGGAAGGAAACGGGCGTCCTGCCACAGCCCGGTCGCCCCTATCTCGTGCCCTGGCTGATGCAGGTGATATTGGCCGTCAGCGCTTACGGCCTTGAGGCGATCGACAGTGTCTTCAACGATTTCAGGAATGCCGAAGAATTCGAGGCAGAATGCGGCCAAGGGATTGCTATGGGCTTTGCCGGCAAGATGCTGATCCATCCGAGCCAGATCGAGGCAGCCAACCGGCATTTCGGCCCGGCTGAGGCTGCCATCGCCGAGGCCCAAGCCATTATCGCCGCCTTCGCCGCACCGGATGTCGCCACTCTCAATGTCGTGAACCTTGGCGGGCGGATGGTGGAGCGGCTGCACCTTGTCCAGGCGGAGAGACTCGTCCATAAAGCTCGTCTGATCGCGCAGCGCTCCTCGGACATGGCAGCGGCGCCCCGCACTGAGGTCTGACCTTCGAATTGCCCGGCCAAATACGAAAGATGCCTTGATGAAACTCTACCGCTTCCTCACCGGTCCCGATGACGCTTCCTTCTGCCACAAGGTCAGTGCAGCGCTGAACAAGGGCTGGGAGCTATACGGCTCGCCGACCTATGGGTTCAATTCTGCAAGCGGGCGTATGGAGTGCGGCCAGGCCGTCGTCAAGGAAGTTGCCGGCAAGGATTACGATCCGGAGATGAAGCTTTCGGAGCAGTAATAAGTTGATGAGCGAACGGGCTTCAACGAGCATGGCTGCCATTGGAGCCTAAATCGCCCTAAATGCGTTTGATCTCGTCTTTTACTTCACGCCATGTCAAAAGCCAGATTATCGGATTTTCTTTTACATACGTGATGTCCTCGCCCTTTCTAAGGGATGAGCGTAAGGACATGCTCAGAATGCTGCTCCCTAAGCCAAAGGTGAAGGAGCTGAAGATGCCAATAAAATATATGAGTTTGGCGAAGTTTGTGACAGGATTTTCATTAAAATCCGGTGCGCCAATCTTAAAGTAATCTCCTATTATCAATAGGAGAAGGAATGAAGCGCTAAATAATAGGCTTATCCTTAAAGTCACTTTATCCTATCCGTTGCGAGTGAGCCTATAATACATTGGATAATAGTAGACTTTATTGACGAAAGATATTACCGATCCGTCGCTTCTTCGGCGCTTTCCTCGATGCGCTCCATATCCTCGTCGCTCAGGCCGAAATGGTGGCCGATCTCGTGGATCAGAACATGGGTGATGATGTCGCCGAGGGTTTCGTCGTTCTCGGCCCAATAGTCGATGATCGGCCGGCGATAAAGGCGGATCTTGTTGGGCATGTCTCCCGTCTGGGCGGTAAAGCGCTCCGAGATGCCGCGACCTTCGAAAAGGCCGAGCAGGTCGAAGGGTGTTTCCAGCGCCATATCCTCGAACACTTCGTCATCCGGGAAATCCTCGATGAGAATGACGAGGTTGCCGGTGAGCGAGCGGAATTCTTCCGGCAAGTGGCTGTAAGCCTCCATTGCCAGGGATTCAAATGTGCTGATGGAGGGAGAATGGCGATCCCGCCAATCTTCGCTCTGGTCAACGCGAGCCATGAATATTCCTTCCTTGGCTGGTCATATAGAGACTTTGCGCTGCTTTTACGAGAGCGGAATAGAGCGTGATACCGAAAAGTGTTTGAGCGGTTTTCGATCGACATCATGCTCTACTTTTTTGATTCTAGAGCGGATTCGGATTTTCGGGCGACAGACCGAAATCATCTGGCTTGGTTCACAGGAATATTTTCTTATGAAATGGTGTTGACTCTTTCTCCAAGCTCTGGAATCCATAAGAACATAACAGGAACATTATTGATCTGGAGTGAACGTCATGGCCGAGGCTGCCGTGGCGCGGGAAACGCTTTTTGCCCTGCGTGAAACCATTGCCCGACTGGAAGGCAGGCCGATCCCGGCACTGGCAGCCTCGGCGCATGAGGCTTTGGCAGACAAGCCGGTGAGAGAGGTGATGGGTATTGCGAAATCCCTGCCTACTGAGTCCACGCTTGAACAGTCGCTCCTTCCGATCGGCGTCGATGAGCTCGATGCGGCTCTGCAAGGCGGTTTGCCGCTCGATGCGCTGACGGAAATCCGCTCGCTCGGCCTGCGCGATGCCGGGGCGGCCAGCGGCTTTGCCCTTGCGCTTGCGGCGAGACTGCATGCGCGAGCATCGGATAAGACCGCGGCCAGGTCTCCGGTCCTATGGATCGGCGATACGGTGGCAACGATGGAGGCAGGCCTGCCCTATGCCGTCGGCATCGGCGATTTCGGGCTGGAGCCTCAGGCTCTCCTGCAGGCGTCGCCGCGCAAGCTCGACGATGCGCTCTGGGTGGCGGAAGCAGCCCTTGGCAGTGCTGCCTTTGCCGTCGTCATTCTGGAAGTGCGCGGCAATCCCGCCCGTTTCGGTCTGACCGAGAGCCGGCGGCTGGCGCTGAGGGCCAAGGCGGCGGGCCGGCCCTTGTTTCTGTTGCGACAGGGAGGCGAGGAGGAAGCAAGCAGCGCCCTCTTCCGCTTTTCCGTCGAACCCGCGCCGGCGCAGGCGCGGCCGCTGCCGGATGGATCGGTGCTTGGCGGCAGCATCGGTCACCCGGCTTTTCGTCTGACCTTGGAAAAGAGCCGAAACCCGGCGCCCCTTTCCATAACCCTGGAGTGGAATGCCCATGACCGCCGCTTTGCCCCTGTCTCCGATGTTCAGTACCCTGCCTTTCCCGGCGAACACGCAGCGCATTCTGGCGCTGACCTTCCCGCATCTGCCGACCGACCGGATCGCGCGCAAGCGCTGGGGTCTATCCTGGCGTTCGACAGGCAGGCTTGAAGCGCCGCCGCTTGCCTGTGCCGGCAAGCTGAACAATGCCATGCGGCTGACCGCCATCAATGAACGGGCTGAAATGATCGGCCTGAAGCAGGGTCAGGGCGTGGCTGAGGCAAAGGCGATCTGTCCTGATCTCGATGTCGTCGAGGAGGATCCGGTCGCGGATCGCAAGCTTTTGGAAGCGATCGCCGACTGGTGCGACCGCTATACGCCGCTGGTGGCGATCGACGGCAAGGATGGCCTTTTTCTCGATATTACCGGCTGCGCCCATCTCTTCGGCGGCGAAGAGGCGCTGCTCGAGGACATCCTGATCCGGATTTCCCGGCTAGGGCTCGATGTGCGTGGTGCCATTTCCTCCGCGCCAGGCCTATCCTGGGCGGTTGCTCGTTTCGAAGAAAACCGCGTCGTTCCTTCGGAAGCCATGGAAGAGGCCCTGGCGCCGCTGCCCGTGGCGTCTCTGAGGCTCGGCGAAGAGACCATCGCTGCGTTGCAGAAACTGGGATTGAAGCAGGTCGGCGACCTTCTGGCAGCACCGCGTGCGCCGCTTGCCCGCCGTTTCGGTGCGCAGCTAATGTTGCGGCTCGATCAGGCCGTCGGCCTCGTCGAGGAACCGATTTCGCCGCGTCGCCCGGTCGCGCAATTGTCGGCCGAGCGCCGGCTCGCCGAGCCGGTGCAGGCGGAAGAGGATATTCTTCAGCTTGCCCGCCAGCTTGCCGAAACCCTGAAGCCGGGGCTGGAGGCGCGCGGCGTCGGCGGCCGCTCCTTCGAACTCCTGCTTTTCCGGGTGGATGGGGCGGTTTTCCGCATCGCCGCCGGCGCGTCGCAGCCGCTGCGGGAGCCGAACCGGATCGCCAGCCTGTTCACGGAGCGCTTCGGCGCCATTCATGACGATCTCGATGTCGGCTATGGTTTCGAAATCATCCGCCTCAATGTGCTTCAGCATGCGCCCTTCGATGCCATGCAAGGCGATTTTGTCGGAGAAGACCGCCAGGAAGGATCTCTTGCCGCCTTTGTGGATCGTGTGGCCGCCCGGCTGGGGCCGGACTGTCTGCAAGGGTTCGAGCTGCGGCAGAGCCATATCCCCGAACGAGCCGTGCGGCCGCTACCGGCCATGACTATCCTCGCCTCGAAGCGGCACACGAGTGGGGAGGATGCCGGCCACGGCTTCTTCCGCGGCGAGCGGCCGCTGCGGCTGTTTCGCATGCCGGAGCTGGTCGAAACCATTGCTGCCGAAGTGCCTGACGGCCCTCCCCGGCAGTTCCGCTGGCGACGTGTCATGCATCGGGTCAGCCGGGCCGAAGGGCCGGAGCGGCTTTCGGTGGAATGGTGGGTCGAGGAAAAGGAAGAGCCTGCCCGCGATTATTTCCAGGTCGAGGATGAGGAAGGCCATCGTTTCTGGCTGTTCCGCAAGGGGCTCTATGGCCGAGGCGGCACGACGCCGGATTGGTACATGCACGGGGTCTTCGCATGAACGCGCGCCCGAGTTTCCACGAACCCGTACCCTTCTTTGAGATCGGGGTGAGAACGAATTTCTCCTTTCTCGAAGGTGCCTCGCATCCGGAGGAAATCGTGGCGCAGGCCGCCATCCTGAAACTTTCCGGATTTGGGATTGCCGACCGCAATTCGGTTGCCGGCGTCGTCAAGGCGCATGCGCATACCAAGCTTCTCCGGGAGAAGTACAAGGAGGGCATTGAGAAGAACCTGGAGCTTCAGGCGAAGGGCAAGCCAGAAAAGCCGCTTCTGAAGCCGGCCCCTTTCCAGCCTGGCGCGCGCCTCGTGTTTTCGGACGGTACACCTGACATTCTTGCCTATCCGGAAAACCGCAAGGGCTGGGCGCATCTCTGTCGGCTGCTGAGTGCTGGCAATCTGCGCGGCGAGAAGGGCACCTGCATCCTCAATGAAAGCGACCTCGTGGAATGGGGCGACGAGATGATGCTGGCGCTTATTCCCGATGCGACAAGCGTCGAGACGCAGGAGGGGCAGGAAAAGCTGGAGCAATGCCTCAAGCGGTTATGGATGCGCTTCGGCCGGAAGTTCCACATGGTCCTGTCGCCGGCCTATGACGGGAGGGACCGGATGGTCTTCGCCACGCTTTCCATCCTGGCGCAGCGCAATGGCGTGCGGCTCATCGCCAGCAATCAGCCGCTCTATCATGCGACCGAGCGCAAGCCGCTTGCCGATATCGTCGTTTCGATCCGCGAGCATGTGCCGATCGCCGAGGCCGGCTTCAGGCTGGCGGCGAATGCCGAACGCTATATGAAAGACGCTGCCGAGATGGCACGACTCTTTAGGGATTATCCGAAGGCTATAGCCAATACGCAGAAGTTTTTTAGCCGGCTGTCTTTTTCACTGGACGAGCTGAAACACAATTATCCCGACGAAAGCAATGACGGCGAGCCTGTTGCGGAGACGCTGAAGCGGCTGACGTGGGAGGGTGCCAGATGGCGCTTTCCCGAAGGGATCCCGCCGAAGGTCTCGATGCAGATCGAGCATGAGCTTAAGCTCATCCGAGAGCGGCAATATGAGCCTTATTTCCTGACGGTGCACCGCATCATGGAGTTTGCCCGCAGTGCGAATATCCTGTGTCAGGGGCGTGGATCGGCGGCCAATTCGACGGTCTGTTATTGCCTTCGGATTACCGAGGTCAATCCCGAATTAACAAGCCTGCTTTTCGAGCGCTTCATCTCGACGGAGCGGGAGGAGCCGCCTGATATCGATGTCGACTTCGAGCATGAGAAGCGGGAAGAGGTCATCCAGTTCATCTACAGGCATTACCATAAGGAGCATGCCGGGCTGACGGCGGCGGTCACCACCTATCGGGCGCGCTCGGCCGGCCGTGAAGTGGCGAAAGCCTTCGGTCTGTCGGAGGATGTTCAGTCGGCCCTTGCAAGCGGCGTCTGGGGCTGGTCGACTGAGGAGCTGTCGGAACGTGAGGCAAAGATTGCCGGCCTCGATCTCAAGGACAGGACGACCCGCAACGTCCTTTCCTATGCCTCGACGCTGATGGGGTTTCCGCGGCACCTGACCCAGCATGTCGGCGGCTTCGTCATCACCCGGGATCGGCTGGATGAGGTCGTGCCGATCATGCATACGGCGATGGACGATCGCTACATGATCGAGTGGAACAAGGACGATCTCGACAATCTCAACATCTTGAAGATCGATGTGCTTGCGCTCGGCATGTTGACCTGTCTCGCCAAAGCCTTCGATCTGCTGTTGCTGCATTACGATGTGAAGAAGGCGCTCGCCGACCTTGGGAGCAAGGAATATCCGGATGGCAGGCCGGTTTATGACATGATCTGCCGCGCCGATACGATCGGCGTCTTTCAGATCGAAAGCCGGGCGCAGATGAGCATGCTGCCGCGTCTCCGTCCTCGCAGATTTTATGATCTGGTCATAGAGGTGGCGATCGTCCGACCCGGTCCCATCCAGGGCAATATGGTGCATCCTTACCTCAAGCGGCGGGATGACGTTCTTCACAAGCGCCCGATCGAATATCATCGTCCGGAGTTGAAGGCTGTTCTGGAGCGAACTTTGGGGGTTCCGCTATTTCAGGAACAGGCGATGCAGATCGCCATCACTGCGGCTGGATTTTCGCCCGCCAAGGCCGATCGGCTGCGCCGGTCCATGGCGACGTTCAAGCGAACGGGGAGGGTCGATGAATTCAAAAAGGATCTGGTTTCGGGCATGGTCGCGAATGGCTATCCTCAGGACTTTGCCGAACGCTGTTTCAGCCAGATCGAAGGCTTCGGCGAATATGGTTTCCCTGAAAGCCATGCGGCGTCCTTCGCTCTGCTCGTCTATGCCTCTTCCTGGCTCAAGACCTATTATCCGGATGTCTTCTGTGCGGCGATCCTCAATGCCCAGCCGATGGGCTTCTATGCGCCGGCGCAGCTTGTGCGCGATGCGCGCGAGCATGGCGTCGAGGTGCGGCCGGTGGATATCAATCGCTCCAGCTGGGATTGCCTGCTGGAGAAGGCGCGTTTCGATCCGGGCGCGATCGAGCGGCGCCATGCGTCGATGCGCGACGATATCAAGACGCAATGTGCCGTCCGCCTCGGTTTCCGGCAGGTCAAGGGTCTGTCCGAGGAGGAGATGAAGCAGCTCGTCGAGCACCGGGGCGATGGCTATCGGTCCGTGCGCGATCTCTGGCTGCGTTCCGGGCTTGCCAAGGCGCAGATCGAGCGCCTTGCGGATGCGGATGCGTTCGGCTCCATCGGCCTCAGCCGTCGTGAGGCGCTTTGGGCTGTGCGGGCGCTTGATGCCGGCAGTGCCGCCGAAACGCTTCCCCTCTTCGATCTCGGCGATCATGGGGAGCTGCAGATCGAGCCGGCGGTTACGCTGCCGGAAATGCTGCCTGGCGAGCAGGTCATCGAGGATTATCGCTATCTGTCGCTATCCTTGAAGGCGCATCCGGTTTCCTTCCTGCGTACCGATTTCGCCCGCCAGGGAATCGTGCAAAGCCGGGATTTGCCCGGTATCGCCAGCGGCCGCATGGTGACGATCGCAGGCTTGGTGCTGGTGCGCCAGCGGCCGGGTTCGGCCAAGGGGGTGATCTTCATGACGCTGGAGGACGAAACCGGTGTCGCCAATGCGATCGTCTGGCCGAAGAAGTTCGAGAAGTACCGTGCCATCGTCATGGGCGCGCGGCTGGTCAAGATCCGCGGCCGGCTGCAGAGCGAAAGCGGCGTTATCCATGTGGTGGTCGATCATATCGAGGATATGACACCGGCGCTCGGGATCCTGCAGCGGGAGGCGAGGCGTTTCGGCGTCAGCGATCGGGCGGATGAGACCTTGCGGCCGACCATGGATCACAGGGAGAAGCGGAAGTCTGTCTTTCTGGCGCCCTCTTCTGGTGCGGGGGCAGCGGCGGAGGGTCGCAGCCATGGGGCCGAAACGGCGAAAGTTATGCCGCGAGGCCGCAATTTCCATTGAGATTGCGACCTTCGTATCGGGCAAAAGCTTCGGAACTCGGCTCGCGGACGAGATTCGAATCGTTTCTTTCTTGACAAAGAGCGTCTTCTTTAGCAGATAACAAGACAGCGGATGTCATGTTTGACGGACTGAGCGAAGAATGCTGGTTTGCAGTTGTAATTACATCACCGACAAAGAAATCCGGGACGTTATCAACGAGTTCCTTGATCAGGACTGTTGGCAGCTCATTGTTCCCGCCAAGGTTTATCACGCGATGGAAAAGCGCGGTCGTTGCTGCGGCTGCTTCCCGAATGTCGTTGATATCATTATACAGACAACCCAGGATTATCATGCCCGTCGCCACTCGACGGAAGCCGAAATATTTGATTTCATGTCCCGCCTGAAAAAATTCCATGAAGACAACAGGAGAGCGGACATTGAAAGGCGACAAAAAAGTCATCGAGCGGCTTAACGAGGCGCTGTTTCTCGAGCTTGGCGCAGTCAATCAGTATTGGGTTCACTATCGACTTCTTGAGGATTGGGGCTACACGAAGCTCGCCAAAAAGGAGCGCGCGGAATCCATCGAGGAAATGCAGCACGCCGATCGCCTCGTCGCCCGCATCATCTTCCTCGAAGGTCATCCGAACCTGCAGACGCTGGCGCCGCTGCGCATCGGTCAGAACGTCAAGGAAGTGCTGGAAGCCGATCTCGCCGGCGAATATGATGCGCGCACGGCCTACAAGAAATCCCGCGACATCTGTCACGATGCCGGCGACTACGTGTCCATGAAGCTGTTCGAAGAGCTTCTGGCGGATGAGGAAGGCCATATCGACTTCCTCGAGACCCAGCTCGAACTGCTCGACAAGATCGGCGAAGCCAAATACGGCCAGCTTAATGCCGACTCCGCCGATTCCGCGGAATAAGCGACATACTGGAGTGGCTCAGTTTTTAAATCTCTGAACCGCTCCATATCTTTGCTTTCACCCAATTCCAGGAAGAGCGCGAAAGCTTTTCCTGGAATTGCTTTATGAATCGGCCCTTCCGCGGCTGGCCTTCTTTTTCAGTCTTCGGCTTTCAGATTGGCCAGGTGACTGAATTCCGAAACCACCTGCTCGTAGACCGAGCGTTTGAAGGGAACGATCAGGTCGGGAAGTACCGCCATGGGCTTCCATTCCCATGCATCGAATTCCGGTTCGTGGCCGCCCGGCGGCGGATTGATGGCAATCTCCCCTTCGTCGCCGTCGAAGCGGAAGGCAAACCAGCGCTGCGTCTGGCCGCGGAATTTCCCCTTGAGGCCGATGCCGATCAGCTGCGGCGGAAGATCGTAATTGATCCAGTCCCTGGCTTCCGCCAGCAGGGTCACGGTTTTCATGCCCGTTTCTTCGTATAGTTCGCGATAGGCCGCTTTCAGCGGGTCTTCGCCCTCGTCTATGCCGCCCTGCGGCATCTGCCAGAGCTGCGGCGAGCCGTCATATTCGGAATTGCCGACCGGAATGCGGTGTCCGGCCCAGACCAGGCCTTCCCGGTTCAGGATCATGATGCCGACACAGGGACGGTAGGGCAGGTCTTCGGCTCTCACGGAGGCGTGGGGCGTGCTCATCTTTTTCTCCAGGTCAGGGGTGTTTGGGATCCTCGGCAAGCGCCGAGACCGCGACGACTTCGATACCGCGCATGGCGGCCTCCTCGCTCCATTTGCTGATGGCGTCGACACTTTCATCGAAGGCGGAAGCGACGCCGATCGCAGAGCCGTTACGGCGGGCGATGCGCTCGAGCTCGTCGAGTTTCCTGAGGATCGCGTCCTGCTGCAGCTCTCCGTCGAGCTGGATATCGGCAAAAGCGTGCGGCACTTCAAGCGTTTTCGAAAGCATTCCGGACTTCGATTGGGCGGATGAGCCGTCGTCGAGGAACAGCAGGCCGCGCTTGCCGATGTCGCGCAGCACGGGTTCCATGGCGCCGGAATTGGCAAGGAAGCGGCCGCCGAGATAGTTCATGACGCCGGTATAATTGGTGATTTTGCCCATCGCTTTATGCAAATTTTCGATGTTCTTGGCTGATGGCAGCGAGGTCAGCAGAGTATCCGGTCCGGGATTGTTGCCGGGATAGTCGAAGGGCTCGAACGGCACCTGGATGAGGATCTCGTGGCCGCCGCGTCTTGCTTCCTGCATCCAGCGCTGCAGGCTATTGCCGCTCGCGGCAAAGGCAAGGGTGATTTCCTCCGGCAGCTTCTCGATGGCGCGCTGCGTGCCAGTCTGGCTCAGCCCAAGGCCGCTGACGACGATAGCGATACGGGTGCCCCGCGCGCCGGACCAGGGCCGCGCATATTGATCCATCGGCCGCAGACCGCTTGGCGAGGTGATCGGCAGCCTGCCGAAGGGCGAATCTTCCAGCAGGCTGTCATTCGGCGTTGCCGCCATGCGCGGATCCTGCCCCACCTGATTGGCGTTGATCAAGACCGGGCCGCTGCCATCGCGATTGCTGGGGCTGAACATGGTGACGACCGAACCGTCGCCGGTCACCACGCGCGTGGTATTGGCGCCGGATTGCGGATCGACTTGGGTCAATCCGGCCTGACCGGTTTGCTCGGTGCTCCCCGGCTTGGTTTCGGCTGCAGGTGCCGGATCTTCCTTCTTTGCCGTTTCGGCCGGCTGAGTCTTTTGCAGGGGATCGCGCATCAGCGCCGAATAGAGCGAAAAGCCGGCGATCGCGATCAGACAGAAGCCGCCGAGAATGCGTCCAAAGGGGATGGAGCGCCGCTGGCGGCCGGGGCCGCGATTCTGTCCCAACGGTGCATGCAAATCCGTTCCCAAGCTTCAATCCACCCCAAGCGGAAAACTCTATTGGCCTCGAGCATATCGCTCACGGCGAAGCGGAAAAATGCCCGCGGCACTCAAAGTGCTAAAACATGAACAAGACTGTTCCGAGCGACGTCGGATTCAGAGGCTGACCGAGAAGGGCGGGACAATACCCCTCGCCCCGCTCCCTCATCATGAAAGCGCCGGGTCTGTTTCCAGCCCGGCGCCAATCCTTACTTGGAGGAAACCGCCTTTTCGGGGTTCGGCGGGAAGGCTGGATCCGTCTTCGCGCCACGCAGCAGGTCGAGCGCATAGTTGAGCTGGATATCGTCCTTCGGATCCGGCGGCACGTAGGCCGAGGAGCCGGAGCCCTTGTCGGTCTCGCTCTGGCCCTTGATGTGGCCCGGCAGGCTGGATTCGCCTTCCGTCGTCAGCTTGCCCTTCAGATCGTCGGGAAGCGGCTGGTCGACCTTGATGTCAGGCGTGATGCCGGTGCCCTGGATCGAGCGGCCCGACGGCGTGTAGTAGAGCGCCGTCGTCAGGCGCAGCGCGCCGTTGCCGTCGCCGAGCGGGATGATCGTCTGGACGGAGCCCTTGCCGAATGACTGTGTGCCGAGCACGGTGGCGCGACGCAGATCCTGCAAGGCGCCTGCGACGATTTCCGAAGCGGAGGCCGAGCCGCCGTTGGTGAGCACGATGATCGGCTTGCCGTCGGTCAGGTCGCCTGGGGTGGCGTTGAAGCGTCGAGTTTCGTCCGGGTTGCGGCCGCGGGTCGAAACGATCTCGCCGCGCTCGAGCACGTCGTCGGCAACGTTGATTGCCTGATCGAGCAGGCCGCCCGGATTGAGGCGCAGGTCGAGGACGTAGCCCTTCAGCTTGTCGGCCGGGATATCCTTCTTGATCTTGGCGATCGCGGCTTCGAGGTCCGGCGTGGTCTTTTCGGTGAAGGAGATGATGCGGATATAGCCGACATCGCCGCCTTCCTCGCGCGACTTGACGGCGGCAACGGCAATCACGTCACGGATGACGGTGAGCTCGATCGGCTTGTCGGCGCCCTTGCGCAGCAGCGTCAGCTTGATCGGCGTCTTGACCGGGCCGCGCATCTTTTCGACGGCGTCTTCCAGCTTCAGGCCGCGGACGGACTGGCCGTCGATGGCGGTGATATAGTCGCCGGCTAGGACGCCGGCCTTGGCGGCAGGCGTATCGTCGATCGGGGTGATGACCTTGACGAGATCGTTGTCCATCGTCACTTCGATGCCGAGACCGCCGAATTCACCCTTGGTCTGGGTGCGCATGTCTTCCGCATCCTTGGCGTTCATGTAGCTCGAATGCGGGTCCAGCGAAGACAGCATGCCGTTGATGGCGGCTTCGACGAGCTTGTCTTCCTGGGGAGGGGTCACATACTGCGCGCGGACGCGCTCAAAGACGTCGCCGAAAATCGACAACTCCTTGTAGGTGGAAGTGCCAGCGGCTTCCGCCGGCGCTACCGCCGAGTAGATAACGCCCATCGCGGTCGCACCCATCAATGCGCCGACGAGAACAAGAGAAGCCCTACGTATCATTGCGTGCCTTTCCAGTGTCTTTGGAGGTCCACCAGGGCCGAGAATCGACTGGTTTTCCATCTTTTCGGAATTCAATGTAAAGCGTTGGCCGATCCGTTTCCAGCGCCAATGCGGTCGCGCTCGCGACTCTTTTTTGGCCCATGGTGGCAAGCGGTTCGCCAGCGAAGACGAATCTGCCCGGGCGCGTCTTGATCGCGTCCATGCCGGACAGCACCATGTGATAGCCGTCGCCCGTATCCAGGATGATCATCTGTCCGTAGCTGCGAAACGCGCCGGCATAGACGACCGTGCCGTCGGCGGGAGCCGTGACGAGTGCTTCCGGGCCGGTCGCAACGGTCAGTCCCATCGCGGTGTGGCCGGTGCCATCGTCGTCGCCGAATTGGCGGAGAATATCGCCCGCCACGGGCAACTCCAACTTTTTCTTCAGGTCCGAGAAGGGATATGCGGGCGTAATGCGGTTTTTATCGGGCACGCCGTTCTCGGCAAGGGCCTTCGCCTGCTCGCGCTGCTGTTCGCTCATCTGCGCTCGTCGCGCCTCTTCCGCGCGGGCAGCAGCGGCAGCGTCGCGTACGGAGCCGATCTGACTTTCCAGCGAGGCCACAAGCCCTTCCAGGCTGGTTGCCTGGCCCGCCAGCTCTTCCGCGCGCTTGCGTTCCGCATCGAGCTGGGCCGTATTTTCCTTGTTGTGCTTGTCGTTCTCCGCAATCAGCAGATCCATGCGCCGTTCCTCCTCCAGACTATTGGTCACGGTGGCGGTGAAGCTGGCCTTTTCGGCGGCGGTGTCGGCCTGCAACTTGCCGAGATCGGTCAGATCGGCGATGAGCTTGTCCGTCTCCTTGCGCATTCCGGGCACGACGGCGCCGAGAAGAATGGCGCTGCGCACCGAGGCGAGCGCATCGTCCGGCGTTACCAGCAATGCCGGCGGCGGGTTGCGGCCCATGCGTTCGAGAGCCCCCAGCACTTCGGCCAGCAGGGCGCGACGCTCGTGCAGGGAGGCGCGGATCTTATCCTCCTTGACGGCAAGGTTCGTCAGCGTCTTCTCGCTCTGCTGGATCTTGCGATCCAGGTCCTTACGGCGGGCGGCGCTGTCGATCAGCGCCTGGCGCAGGCTGGCAGTGCTCTTGTCGAGGGAGGCGATGCTGTCTTCCAGTTCCTTCGTCTTGCCGGACGAAAGTCCGATTGTCTTGGAAAGCGCATCGAGCTGTGCGCGGGTTTCGTCGCGCTTGCGGGCAAGATCCGCCGCCGGGTCAGGCGCCTCCTGCGCGGACGGCGGTGTAGAAGAGCGATCGTCGGGTGCTTGCGCAGCGATGGCACCGGCTTCCTGGGCGAGGGCGACGTTCTCTTGAGAGAAAGGGCCTGCCATATAGACGCCCATGCCCAGAGTTGCCGCCAAAGCTGGCAGCACGATACGCGAAAGCATAGGCGGGGCTTTTCTCATCCAGTCGGTTCGGCCTGGTCCCTCAGATCACGCGAAAATAAGCTGATTTGCCGCGATCATCTAGAGCATTTCCGCTTTTCTTCGAATCGCGAAAACGCTCTATGTTCTTGTTTCTCTACGCATTCCGGACGGAAAACCGCTGCGCACTTTTCCTGGAAATGCTCCAGGAAGCATCGTCATTTTCAGGGCGGGAATCAAAACACGCCTGTGTGAGCGTTTCGTTAACGCAAAATCGGCGAAAGCCAAACTGTTTTCAAAACGGATGGAGCAATCACACCCGGTGGTAGGGGTGCCCGGAGAGGATTGTCACGGCGCGGTAGAGCTGTTCGGCAATCAGGATGCGCACGAGCTGGTGCGGCCAGGTCAGCTTGCCCAGGCAAATGGTCAGGTCGGCCTTGTCGTAGAGGGCGGGGTCAAGGCCGTCGGCGCCGCCAATGGCGATCGTCAGGTCGCGCTTGCCCTGATCGCGGTATGTCCCGAGCATGGCGGCGAAGGCTTCGCTGTCGAGCGCCTTGCCGCGTTCGTCGAGAAGGATGAGGACGCCGCCTTCGGGGTGCGCCTTCTGCAGCAGGCCCGCCTCTTCGCGCTTGCGGGTCTCGCTATTGGAGGCGCGGCTTTCGGCAACCTCGGTCATGCGCGCCATTTCCAGGCCGATGGCCGGCCCGGCCTTGGCGAAACGGTTGAGATAGCGAGCCGCAAGATCCTTTTCAGGGCCGGCTTTCAGCCGTCCCACCGCAAAAAGACCTATCCGCATTCCCGCTCCCAAGCACATCCGCCGTCATGGCGGCACAAAACGAAACTCTTGCCGGAGGCTCATCTCCGGCGATGTAAGGCTGCGTACAGGGCCGGGAAAACGTTCCTGGCGTCGGTTAGTGCAGCGTGCCTTCGTCGAGATCGGGTGCTGCCCACATCTTTTCGATGTTGTAGAACTCGCGGATCTCGGGTCTGAAGACATGAACGATGATGTCGCCGGTGTCGATCAACACCCAGTCGCCGCCATCGAGACCCTCGACGCGGGCATTGCCGAAGCCCTCGTCCTTGAGATCGGTCATGAGATGGTCGGCAATCGCCAGGACATGGCGGCTCGATCGGCCGGAGACGACGACCATGTAGTCTCCAAGCGCAGACTTGCCAGCAATGTCGATGGTGACGATATTTTCGGCCTTGGAGTCCTCGAGGCTTACGAGGACGGCTTGCAGGGCGCGGGCAGCGGCATCGGCGCCACGTTCCGAGCTCTTCGGGATAACGACAGGCGTTCTTCCCTTGGCGTGTACTGTTGTCAGTGCTCTTCCTTCCTTGAGTAACAGAACATGCACGTGAATGATCTGAGTCGATCACGTTACAAAGATAGGCATCAAAGCATTAAGGTTTCAAGACGCAGGCCGGCAACTTCGTCCATTCAGGACAAGGATTTGTGTCTGAATAGTGCGCTTTCGCACCAGATATGGGCGAATATTCGTGCCGAAGACGAAAATCAGCCTTCCTGGCGTACTCCATCGACGAGAATAAGGTTGCGGCTGAGGGCCTGATCGCGGACCTCAAGAGCATGCGCATATTCCGGCGAGCCGTACCAGGCTCTCGCTCGTTCCACATCCGGAAATTCCACGATCACGATCGCTTGCGGCGACCAGCCGCCCTCCAGCCGTTCGATCGGGCCGCCACGGACCAGATAGTGGCCGCCATAAAGGCCTATGGAGGCGGCCGCGCGGGTCCGGTAGGTCTGGAAGGCTTCGCTATCCCTGACGGTGACATCGGAAATGATATAGGCCGGCATCGGTTTCCTCCTCTCAAACCTCAAGGCTGGCGCGGTCCGTGCTCGCGCGCCAATGCGTTTTTTCGTGAAGATCAGATAGGCCGGTACAACCGCTTGTCCATTTCCGTCGGCATGTACAGCCGGACGAAGGCCACGTATAGATTATGCAGATATCAACTGCTTACAGACAACATGACAGATGCTCCGCAGCCACCGTTGAAGCCCATTCTCCGCGTCAGCTTTTCGGGCCAGGATCGGCTTGGGCGCGGCAAGATGGAGCTTCTCGAGCATATTCAGGAGACCGGCTCGATCTCGGCCGCCGGCCGTGCCATGGATATGTCCTACCGCCGGGCCTGGCTGCTCATCAGCGAACTCAATCACATGTTTCGCGAACCGGTCGTGGAATCGCAGCGTGGTGGTCAAAAGGGTGGCGGCGCTGCCCTGACGCCATTCGGCGAGGAGTTGTTGAGGCGCTTTCGCGGTATGGAAATGACGCTGCGAGCGGCAATAGCCGATGACCTGAACTGGCTCGAAGCCAATCGGAGCTCGGCGGACGCTTCTGCGAAGAAATCCTGACTAATGTTCGAGCGCCACGGTCTTGATGACCGCATGGATCGACAGCCCGATCCGCAGCCCCAGTCTCTCGGCTGAGAATTGCGTGATGCGGGCAGTGACGATGTCGCCGCCGCAATCGACCTTGATCTCCGCCGTTCTGTCTGCGTCCTTATCGATCCCTAGTACTTTGCCATCGAGAATATTCAAGGCGCTCAGGCCTTCTGGTCGCGCCGTCGCCAGCATGACGTCACGGGCTGGAATGTGGACGCGCACGGTCTTGCCGACAGCCGCCGCCTGACCCGGCACAAAGAGCTTTGCCGTCTTCAGAGCAACGACTGTCAGATGATGGCGATCGTCGATCGCCTCGACGCGGCCTTCCAGCAGCACGCCGGCTTCGCGGCGATCCGCTGCCAGCGGGCCGGAGAGCTGGCTGAAGATCTCGACGGCAGCACCGATCGTCTCGACCTTGCCGTCGCGCATGACGACGACGCGGTTGGCAAGCCGTGCCACTTCGGCGATAGAGTGGCTGACATAGATGATCGGTATCTTCGTTTCGTCGCGCAACCGTTCGAGATAGGGAAGAATTTCCGCCTTGCGGGCTTCATCGAGCGCCGCAAGCGGCTCGTCCATCAGCAGGAGCCGCGGCGAAGAAAGCAGGGCGCGGCCGATCGCGACGCGCTGTTTCTCGCCGCCGGAAAGTTTGGCCGGCCTGCGGTCGAGCAACGCGCCGATGCCGAGAAGATCGACGACCCCGTCAAAGCTTTCGCCGCGCTCGCTCCTGGGTGCGAACCAGCGGCCGTAATTGAGGTTCTGCCGCACGGATAGATGCGGAAACAGGCGTGCCTCTTGAAAGACATAGCCGAAGCGGCGGCGGTGACGCGGCACGAAGATCTGCGTGGTCGTATCGGCAAGCACGGTATCGTCAAAGCTGATATGGCCGTGATCAGGGTGCGTCAGGCCGGCAATGATGCGGACGATCGACGTCTTGCCCGAGCCGGAGCGGCCGAAAAGAGCTGTCACGCCGCCATCGGAGGTGAATGCAGCCTCCAGCGAAAAGGCGCCGAGGCGGTGGCGGATATCGACCGAGAGCGTCATTCGAAATCCACCCTGCGGCCGGCGAGATAGGCAAGGAATTCCGAGGCAAGTAGCGCCGCCATGGAAATGACGATGGCGACGATCGTGAGCCGCATGGCGCCGGCATCGCCGCCTGGAACCTGCGTGAAGGTATAGATCGCCGAGGACAGCGTCTGTGTCTCGCCGGGGATGTTGGAGACGAAGGTGATGGTGGCGCCGAATTCGCCCATGGCCTTGGCGAAGGAGAGGATCATGCCGGCGATGATGCCGGGCAGGATCAGCGGCAGCGTCACGGTCACGAAGGTCCAGATGGGGCTGGCGCCCAATGTGCCGGCGGCTTCCTCCAGCTTGCGGTCGACGGCCTCGACCGACAGGCGGATGCTTCGGACCATGAGCGGAAAGCCCATGACGCCGCAGGCAAGTGCGGCACCCGTCCAGCGAAAGGAGAAGACGAGGCCGAGGTATTGCTCGAGCAAAGATCCGATCGGCCCTTTGCGGCCGAAGAGAATGAGAAGGATGAAGCCGGTGACGACGGGCGGCAGGATCAGCGGCAGGTGGATGAGGCCATTGAGGATCGACTTGCCCCAAAAGCGGCCACGCGCAAGCAGAAGTGCTGCGCCGATGCCGAAGGGCAGGCTGACCAGCATGGCGACGATGGAAACGCGCAGGCTTAGCTCTATGGCCGTCCATTCGTCGCTGCTCAAACCCAATGTGTCCAAATCCCGCCCCTTAAACATCTCAGGCCCGCCACGACCGGCGAGCCTGATGATTGAACCTTCCTTGCCGATCAGCGGCAATGACGCTCATGGCTTCAGGATGGTGAAGCCCTCATGCTCGAAGAAGGGAACAGCCTTAGCCGATTTCAGAAAATCGAAATAGGCTTGTACATCCGGGTTCTTGCTGCCGCTGGTGATGGCGATCGGGTAGACGATCGGTGAATGGCTGTCGGCGGGGAAGGTGCCGACGACGGCAACGCCCGGATCGGCGGAGACATCGGTCTGATAGACGATGCCGTAGGGCGCTTCGCCGCGCGAAACCAAGGCAAGGGCCGCGCGCACGCTTTCGGCGCCAGCAACCTTCTTTTCGATCGACGACCAGACACCGAGCTTTTCCAGCGCCGTCTTGCCGTATTTGCCCGCCGGAACCGATTCCGGCTGGCCCATCGCCAGGCGGCCGTCGCCGAGCAGGCTAGCCAGATCGAAGCCCTGCTTGATCTCGACCGGCTTCGCCTTGTCCTTGGCGGCGACGAGAACGAGCTTGTTACCCAGCAGGTTGACGCGGCTGTCGTCCTTGATCAACTTCTTGCCAGCGACATAATCCATCCAGTTGGTGTCGGCGGAGATGAAAACATCGGCCGGCGCGCCGTTCTCAAGCTGTTTTGCAAGCGGACCGCTCGCGGCATAGGAGACGGTAACCTCTTTGCCGGTTTCCCTGGTGAAGGCGGCATCGGCGTTGTCGAGCGCGTTCTTCATGCTGGCGGCGGCAAAGACGACGATTTTGTCAGCGGCGAACACCGGTGTCGGAATGACCGAAAGGCCGAGCCATGCAGCTGATGCTGCGGCGGTTGCAAGCTTGATCCATTGGCGTCGGCTGGCGGTCATTTCAATTCTCCCCAAAAGATGTCGACATATTTCGAGAGATATAACGACGGACGAAGCTTGGCTAGGGATATGTTCGCAAAAATATATCGCGATAAGGTCGCGTAACCCCACGAATTCTATGGATTTTCCGTAGCGCAGCGCATGTGAACGGCTTTGGGCATTACAAAAATGCATGACTGACTTTGCCCAGTGGATTGGCGAACGCTCACGAAGCGAGACATAACGTTACGAACCGTGGGATCTCGCGTCATTCTTTCGCCGAATTAAGTCCGGACACTGAACATCAAGCGGCGCTCAATTTGCAAAAGAAGCGTTTTTTGGGCAGAAAATTTCGGTAGCCATGCGTTATATGCATTGCTGCATTGCGCAATCGCCCATTTATCAATCGGCAAAATCTGGTAAAACATAATCATCGAGACGGCGATCTCCTCCTCCCAATGCCGTCCGATATGGATCAGCAACTCTCCTCCTCCCAGTTGCTGATCAGGTTCAAAAGCCCGACGCACCTCCTCCCGCGTCGGGCTTTTTATTTTTCCAGACTTTTTCAAAAGATCGACGAGATTATTGTGCTGCTCGCAACGCTGTCGAGCTGAGCGTTGAGCGTGGTCCGTGGATGAAGGTCCAGGCCGGCGCCCGCTTCTTCCAGAGTACGCGAGCATCATCTTCGTCGACGCGTGCGTAGTGGAAGGTCTTTGCCATCTTGGCCGAGAGGTAGGAGAGCGTCGATCCCGGCCGGTCGATAACGGCGATCGGGAAGGTTTGCGCGATTTCCTGCCACTTCTGCCAGCGATGGAACGTGTTCAGGCTGTCGGCGCCCATGATCCAGATGAAGTGGACATGGCGGTTGCGCGCCTTCACATGCGCCAGCGTATTGGCCGTGTAGCTCATGCCCAGCGTCTGTTCGAAGGCTGTCACCTTGATACGCGGATTGTGGAGGATCTGCTCGCTGAGCGCGATACGCTCGGCAAGCGGCGCCAGGTGATTGCGGCTCTTCAACGGGTTGCCCGGCGTTACCATCCACCAGAGCTGATCAAGGCCCAGCCGGCGGATGGCGATCTCGGCGACGAGTGCATGGCCTTCATGCGGCGGGTTGAATGAGCCGCCGAAAAGACCGACCACCATGCCGCGCTCGGCATGGGGCATGCGCAGATAGCGTTGATCAACCTCTTCTTTCAGCACGTCAGGGCCGTATCTGTCCGGTGCCGCGAACGCGATATTTGAATGAGGTGAGCTGCTCGACGCCAACAGGCCCGCGCGCATGCATCTTGCCGGTGGCGATGCCGATTTCCGCGCCCATGCCGAATTCGCCGCCATCGGCAAATTGCGTCGAGGCATTGTGCAGCAGGATCGCCGAGTCGATCTCCGTGAAGAAGCGCTCGACGATAGCGGGGTCCTCGGCAATCACGGCCTCGGTATGGTTCGACGAATATTTACCGATATGCTCGATTGCGCCGGAAATGCCATCGACCAAGGCCACCGAGATGATCGCGGCCAGATATTCTGTTGTCCAGTCTTCTTCCGTTGCTGCCTTCAGGCCGGGTGCAAGCTTCAGCACATCGGCCGAACCGCGAATTTCGCAGCCTGCCGCGGCAAGTCCGTCGAGCAGTGGCTTCAGATGGGTGGAGGCGACCTTCTTGTCGACCAGCAGCGTTTCGGCAGCGCCGCAGATGCCCGTGCGGCGCATCTTGGCGTTGACGACGATGGATTTCGCCATCTCCAGATTGGCCGAGGCATCGATATAGATGTGGCAAAGGCCTTCAAGATGGGCAAAGACCGGCACGCGCGCTTCGGTCTGGACGCGTCCTACAAGACTCTTGCCACCGCGCGGCACGATAACGTCGATATTGCCCTCGAGGCCGCGCAGCATGGCGCCGACGGCAGCGCGATCGCTGACAGGCACGAGCTGGATAGCATGTTCCGGCAGGCCTGCCGCTTTCAACCCTTCGACCAGGCATTCATGAATCGCCTGCGAGGAGCGGCGCGAATCACTGCCGCAACGCAGGATCACGGCATTGCCGGCCTTCAGGCACAGCGCGCCGGCATCGGCCGTCACGTTTGGCCGGCTTTCGAAGATGACGCCGATGACGCCAAGCGGCGTGCGGACGCGCTCGATCTTCAGGCCGTTCGGACGATCCCAGGCGGCGATGACTTCGCCGACGGGATCGGCGAGGGCAGCGATGGCGCGAATGCCCTCGGCCATCTCGGCGACGCGCTTGTCGTTCAGCGTCAGGCGATCGACGAAGGAGGCAAGCATATCGGTGCCTTCGACGTCTTTCAGGTCTTTAGCGTTTTCAGCGAGAATATGATCATTGCGGGCCAAAATGGCATCCGCCATGGCATTCAACGCCTTGTTCTTGCTCTCAGTCGAAGCAAAGGCCAGAGGTCGCGACGCAGCCCGGGCCTTGCGGCCGATATCGTTCATCAGCGCGTCGATGTCGGGGCTTTGTGCGACTGTATCAAGCATGAGCTTCATCCTTCTTCGATTTCTCGGCCTTCGTCTTGACGGATGACGTCATGACAAGGTCGTCACGATGCACCATGGCGGCGCGGCCGGCATAGCCGAGGATCGCCTCGATCTCAGCCGATTTGCGGCCGGTGATCTGGCGGGCCTCTTCGGCATCGTAGCTGACAAGGCCGCGGGCGATCTCCCGGCCGGAGGGGCCGATGACGGCGACTGTGTCACCGCGGCCGAAATGGCCGACGACGCGGCGCACACCGGCGGGCAACAGGCTCTTGCCGGCGCCAAGGGCCGTCACGGCGCCATCGTCGACATGCAATTCGCCGGCCGGCTGCAACTGCCCGGCAATCCAGGTCTTGCGGGCGGTAACGGGCGTACCCGATGGCGCAAACCAGGAGGAGCGGGCGCCGCTTTCGATTGATTTCAGCGGTCGGTCGGTCTTTCCGGATGCAATAATCATGGCACAGCCGGCGCCGGTTGCGATCTTCCCGGCATCGATCTTGGTGCGCATGCCGCCACGCGACAGCTCGGAAGCGGCACCGCCGGCCATGGCTTCGATCTCGGGCGTGATTTCGGCGATCGTATCGAGGAATTTCGCTTGGCGGTCGAGATGTGGCGGCGCTGTATAGAGCCCGTCGATATCCGACAGCAGCACCAGAAGGTCGGCGCCGGTCATGGTTGCGACGCGGGCCGCGAGGCGGTCATTGTCGCCATAGCGGATTTCGCTGGTCGCGACCGTATCGTTCTCGTTGATAATCGGCACGGCGCCGATCTTCAGGAGCTGGTTGATGGTGGCGCGGGCGTTGAGGTAACGGCGGCGCTCTTCGGTATCGCCGAGCGTCAGCAGGATCTGGCCGGCGACGATATTGTCATGCGACAGGCTTTCCGACCAGGCGCGGGCCAGCGAGATCTGGCCGACGGCCGCCGCAGCCTGGCTTTCTTCCAGCTTCAGCGCACCGGAGGGCAGGTCGAGCACGGAGCGCCCAAGCGCGATTGCGCCCGAGGAGACGACCAGGATATCGATGCCCTTGGCCTTCAGTGCGGCGATATCGGCGCACATGCCGTCGAGCCAGGATTTCTTCAAGCCGGTCTTGCGATCGACCAGGAGAGCGGAGCCGATCTTGATGACGATGCGGCGGTAGCGGTCGAGCGGCTTGCGGGCAGTCATCCCTGATGATCCCCGTCTTCGCTACGCTCGTCAGCATCCTCATCGTCGGAAAGCGGCATGTCGCGATGCCGCACTTTGGGGGTCTTTGCCGGCTTGTCCGCTTCGCCGGCATTGGCTTCGACGATCACGTCGCGCAGCGCGCGCAGCACTTCCGTCATGCCGCGACCGGTAACGGCGGAAATCTGGAAGGGCGTTTTGCCACAGGCCCGCGCCAGTTCGCGCGTCTTCTTCTTCAGCGTTTCTTCGTCGACCACGTCGATCTGCGAGAGAGCGACGATTTCAGGCTTGTCGGGGATGCTGTTGCCGTAAGCTTCAAGCTCGTGCTTCACGGTCTTGTAGGCCTTACCGACTTTCTCTTCCTGTGCGGATACCAGATGCAGCAGCACGCGGGTGCGCTCGACATGGCCGAGGAAGCGGTCGCCGATGCCGACGCCTTCATGGGCGCCCTCGATTAGGCCGGGAATGTCGGCGAGAATGAATTCCTGCCCATCGATGGTGGCGACGCCGAGATTGGGATGCAGCGTCGTGAACGGATAGTTGGCGATCTTCGGCCGCGCGCGGCTGACCGCTGCAAGAAACGTCGACTTACCTGCATTCGGCAGGCCGACGAGACCGGCGTCGGCGATCAGCTTCAGCCGCAGCCAAACGGTCTTTTCTTCGCCCGGCAGGCCGGGATTGGCCCAATCGGGCGCCTGATTGACCGAGGATTTGAAATAGGCGTTGCCGAAGCCGCCATTGCCGCCGGCGGCAAGGCGGAAACGCTGGCCTTCCTGCGTGATGTCGCAGATCAGGGTTTCGCCATCTTCTTCGAAAATCTGCGTGCCGACAGGCACCCTCAGCGTCACGTCTTCGCCCTTGGCGCCTGCGCGGTTCTTGCCCATGCCGTGCGTGCCGATGGTGGCCTTGAAATGCTGCTGGTAGCGGAAGTCGATCAGCGTATTGAGGCCGTTGACGGCCTCGACCCAGACATCACCGCCGCGGCCGCCGTCGCCGCCATCGGGGCCGCCGAATTCGATGAATTTCTCGCGTCGGAAGGAGACGCTGCCCGCGCCGCCGTCGCCTGAGCGAATATAGACTTTTGCTTCATCGAGAAATTTCATCTTACGTCCGTCACTCGGTGTCGCGCATACCCCTTCGGATCGAATGGGATTCACAAAAGCCTATGCGCTCTTTTCAATGTCTGCCGCTCCTTCTGCATCCAAAAGACACATCGGGCGGCGTTTGCCCGTCATGTCGCCTTCGATATAGGCGCTTCGGGCTGAGGTCAAAGAATATCGTGCGGTTCCAGAGCCATAAAGGGGCGGAACCGCATGATTGGTATGACGGCCATCGCCGAACGGGTCGGCGATGGCCAATTTACAGGGTCTTAAGCCGCCTGCGAGAGCCGCAGCGCACCCGGCTTCAGCACGGTTTCGATGTGCGGAACCATGGTGTTGCGGGCAAAGCTGTAGATCTCCGAGCAACCCGTGATCTCGAAGCCGAGCTTCTGCTGCAGCTTCAAGGATGCCGGGTTGTCGGCGAAGGCGCCGGAATGAACGGCGACGTCAGGCATGCGGCGGGCAAAACGTTCGAGCGCAGCCTTGACCGCTTCGGTCATGATGCCTTGCCGCCAGTAGAAGCGGTTCAGCCAATAACCGAGGTGCCAGCGGCCGTGGCGAAGCTCGATGCCGACGCAGCCGATATGGGCATCATCCCGCTCGGTGATGGCGAGCTCCCAATCGACACCGAGGCCGGAGGTGTGCTCGACCAGCCAGTCGAGCGCATCCTGCCGGTCATAGGGCGCGGGAACGCGGGCCAGCATGCGGGTGACGGCGAAATCCGAAAGCGATTCCGCAATCATATCGGCATCGCTGAGCCGGTGCGGGCGCAGCGTCAGTCGGCCGGTCTGGATGACCGGCGTCGGTCCCGGCATCAGGATTCGGGCATCGCGGCGGGTGAGGGCGAGAGCGTTCATCTCATGCCTCCCCAGCTGCGCAACGAGATCCAGGTCTTGCGATCCAGCCTGTACCATTCGACGGGCACGGTGCTGCCGAGTGCCAGCGATGCGGCAAGGCCTGATCCCTGGAACTGGAAGCCGCACTTCTGGACGACGCGCCTCGATGCGACGTTCGTCACCCGGCAGCGGGCGTCGATCTGCGCCACGTTCTCACGCGTGCGGAAGACCATGTCGATGAGGGCATGGGCCGCTTCCGTGGTATAGCCCTGGTTCCAGTGAGGCTCGCCCAGCCAGTACCCGATCTCGACCGTGTTCGGATCGCCCGTGGGTTCGACCCCGCAGCAACCGAGAAAGGCGCCGTTGTCGGCTTTGGTAATGGCATAGACGCACTTGCCAATCTCGCCAAGCTTCGTGCGTCGCACGAAATCGGCGGCATCATTGGTCGTATACGGGTGCGGCATACGCGATACCATAGTGGCGACGTTGGCGTTGTTGGCGAGATGGGCAAGGGCGTCGATGTCTTCTTCGTGGGGCGCGCGCAGAACGAGCCTTTCCGACAGTAAGACGGGGCAATCGGTCCTTAACCGCTCCGGCCTCAGCCGCTCTTCGGGAGACCTCGATTGGTCTTCCCTTAACAATTCGCCTTGCATGGTTCAGTCCTCCTTGGTTGAGGGTAAAGAAAAAGGGGAGATGGCGCCCCATCTCCCCTTTTTCTGGACTGAACCTGATGCGGTCAGCCGGGTCGATGAGACGCCGGCTGTTTTAGAGCGCTACCGGCTTATTCCGCTGCTTCCGCTTTCGGCATTACAGACACGTACACGCGGCCATTGGCCTTCGTACGGTAGTTCACGTTGCCCGCCGTAAGCGCAAAAATCGTGTGATCTTTGCCGAGGCCGACGTTGGAACCCGGGTGCCACTGCGTGCCGCGCTGACGCACGATAATGTTGCCTGCGATGACGGCTTCGCCGCCGAACTTCTTCACGCCAAGGCGCTTGGATTCGGAATCGCGACCGTTGCGCGAGGAACCGCCAGCTTTTTTGTGTGCCATTGGAGTTCTCCTTTAAACCTTGATCCCGTTACTTACTTGGCAGCCACGATGTCCGTGATACGGACGACCGTGTGATGCTGGCGATGGCCGCGCGAACGCTTCGAGTTCTGACGACGGCGCTTCTTGAAGGCGATGACCTTCTTGCCGCGGTTGTGCTCGACCACTTCGGCCTTGACGGAAGCGCCCTTGACGAAGGGAGCACCAATCGCAGCGTCGGCGCCTTCGCCGATAACGAGGACTTCGGTGAATTCTACGGTACCGCCGGCGGTGACTTCGAGCTTCTCGATGGTCAGCACGTCGTTGGCTGCCACACGGTACTGCTTACCGCCGGTCTTGATGACTGCGAACATTTTTTGTCCTTTCATGTTCGTTCCGGCTCTCTCGCCATAGGGGCGAGCGGCCGTCTTTTTATCAGTCGAAATCTAGCAGGAATTCCAAAGGCCTGAGGCCTTGTAAAAGATCTGCCGGTGAAACCCTGCGCTAAGCAGGGCGGGCAAGGCGCGGACTTATCCACACCTATTGCGTCGCACGGGATATATAAGCGTCCCTGATCTGTCAAGGCAAAAGGATGAAAAGCTTTCATATTCGCCCTTGCCATCCCCCTCGTCTGTCGCTATGAGACAGCCCGCGCCTGACAGCGCCGACCAGCATAACCGGAGAGGTGGCAGAGTGGTCGAATGCACCGCACTCGAAATGCGGCATACCTGCAAGGGTATCGTGGGTTCAAATCCCACCCTCTCCGCCATTTTGGGCCTTTGTTTCAAGCCACTATCAAGCTAACAGATTCGCTGGCAATCAGCTCAAAAGCCTCAACCCTCCGGAAACCGATAGACCACGTCCGCAAAAGACCCTGTCGGAAACGCGTAGAAGAATTTCAAATTGGCGGATGATTCGTTGCGGATGCCGTGTTCGGCGTTGCCGGGGATGAAGACGGTCGTCCCGGATTTGACTGTGGTTTCATGGCCGTCGATCCGCACGATGCCGGTTCCCTTGAAGATGAAGTAGATTTCCGATGGGTCGTGGCGATGCGGCTTGAGCTCGCCGCCCGGTGCCAGTTCGGCGATGCCGGCGCTCATGCTGTCGGTGGGGGTGATATCGCTGCTGAGCAGAGTTTGCCAGGAGATCGAGCCATGGACGGGATCGTTCCATCCGTCGCGCGGGCGCTCTTCGGCTGTGGTGATAACGGCTTGCGATCGGTTTATCATTTGCCTCAAAACTCTGGGTGAGCAACCATATCGGACGGTGTCACAAGCGCTGAGAATGTCAATCGGACTATATGGCTGCGGATCCGCGGTCGCGATGCCGGCGCAGGTAGGTTAGCGAAAAAGTTAGCCGGCGAAAATCTTGCGAGCCGTTAGTTGGGTTTATACGGCAGCTCGCTTGCCTCGATGCGGGAGCGAGAGGAAGAGAAGTGGGATCAGCGTCAAAGGCGTGTCTCAGAGATTTAGGGCTGGTGTGTCTGCCTTCGAGCAACAGTTCGATCACGGTCGAACTATTTCAGGTGTCATGTCGGCTACACTGGAACTCTCAAAGGAGAGTTGCGATGTTGACCAACACAGCCAAATTCAACGCCGCCGAGAGCGATCACGACCACATCGAAATCAAGCCCAGCGTGCTTTATGTCGGCACTCCCCTCGTGCTGATTACGAGCCTCAACTCTGACGGCACGACGAATATCTCGCCGATGTCTTCAGTTTGGGCTCTATATGATCGTGTCGTTCCAGGCCTGACATCGACCAGCAAGGGGCGGGAAAATCTCCTGCGCGAGCGTCAGCTGGTGCTGAATTTTCCGTCGCCGGAGCTGTGGCCGAAGGTCGAGGCGATCGCGCCGACGACGGGCCGCGATCCCGTTCCCCCACACAAGGAAAAGATCGGCTATCGTTTCGAGGCCGATAAATTCGATGTGGCCGGCTTCACGCCGCAGCCAGCCGATCTTGTGCGGCCTCTGCGCATCGCCGAATGTCCGATCCAGTTCGAGGCGGAGGTGGTGGCGGCGCATCCTCCCGGTGCGGAATGGCCCTCGGAGCGTCCCGAAGCCTTCTCCATCATCGAAGCGATGGTTCTTCGCGTCCACGCACACAAGAATATCGTCGTCGCCGGCACCAATCACATCGATACCAGCGGATGGAGCCCGCTGTTTTATGTGTTTCGGCATTATTTCGGCACCGGGCCGGATCTCGGCCGCACCTTCAAGGCGGAGAGATGATGCATGCAATTTCAGACGACGCCCTTATGAGACATTACAGGCCGTACCTGAGTTTTGCGCAACCAAGCGAGTAATCCATGGCGGTTCGATCCGCGCGTCATAGAGTGGCGTGTACTCAACACAACTCCGCTAATTTCCATGCACCTGACTGTTTGAAATGCAGCTAACCTTTGCGAGTCGCTGGACGACCTACCATAACCCCGCGAGCGCAATTTTCCTCAAAGCGCCGACGACGCTGACTGGCTACGGCCTCAATCTTCCGCGGATGGCCGACAATCAATGAAGATCGGTGCCCTGCATAGGCAGTGAGCGATCTAGCTCTCCGGCCAAAATTGCTTCTTTGACTCTCAGTTTATTGACGAAAAAGCGACTGCCGCAAACGGCGTTAATCCGCCGAAAATCGGCAGGAGTTGATCGTAATGAGTTGCGCAAGCTTTCGCTTTTTGTCAGTCAAATTGCGATCAGAAGGGAGGCGTGTTGGTCGGCCGGAGCCTTAAGCCTAAATCCGAGGGATCTTGGGTTTTGACCTGCTGAAGAGCGAGGCAATTTTATTCAATTGTTGAGCGTAGCTGTTGCAAATCTTACACGCATATCTAAAAACGAGCGTGTGGGTCACCCATGTTCTTGCTACTTTTTGCTGTACTTTTTTAGAAATCTGCTATTGAGCGGACCAGGCCCATGATCGGCTACGCCACCTTGTGGTGACTCTTCCTGAATTTTGACCGACATGCCGATTGAGCAAGTTACGCCTTGCGCAAGCGGATGGCTTTGACTGGTAGTTTGTATGTCCCACGCAATTAAGTCTTTCTCCTTCAAGACCTTCACCGCTGTCGCGTTCCTTTCCTCGGCGCTGGTTGCATTTTCGGCGGCCGCGCAGGAACAACCCGCCCCGGCTGCCACTACGCCGTCCAGCGCCGGTTCTGCTCAGAGCGCGGCCCCTCAAACAGAAGAACAAAAGCCAGCACCTCAGGCGCGGGTGCAGAAGTTCGACGATTGGTACTATCGCTGCATTGACGGCAAGGCGGCGGACGGCTCTGCAGCGGAGAGCTGCGAAGTTGCACAGATTGCGACGGTCAAGCAGGGTGACCAGGACGTCAACGTTTTGACGCTCGCAGTCGCGAACGTGCCTGCTCCCGCCGCCACGGACAAGAAGGGGGCAAAGCAGCCTGCCAGTGAACTGGTGCTGACCACGCTCGTGCCGCTCAATATGTATCTGCCGGCCGGGCTTCGCATCGATGTGGCAGACAAACCTGTCGTCCAGTTGGCCTACCGCAACTGCAATCAGGCCGGCTGCTGGGCGCAGCAGAAGCTGGACGCCAAGATGGTGTCGGCCCTTTCCAAGGCTGCGGATGGCACCGGCCATGTGCAGATGATGAATGGCCAGAAGGTCAACATCAAATTCTCGCTGAAGGGATTGTCGGCGGCGCTCGATGCGCTGCAGAAGGCCGCTTCGAACTGACCGGGGCGGACCTATGACGTCAATCTCGCGCGCGGCGACCGCGATAGGCGGGCTTTTGGCAGCGGTTCTCGCGGCTTCGGCCGCGGCGGCGCAGACGCCCAACGACGACTTCGCGCGCCGGCAGGCGCAGGAAGCCGAGCAGCAGCGGCTGCAGAGCTTGGGTCAGATGACGCCGAAGCCTTCTCCGGCCGAGGTTCCGCAGCGGGCGGCGGCTGGCGGCGGTAAGGCTGGCCCATGCTTTGCCATCACCCATATCGAGGTCGAGGGCGTCAGGCAATTTTCGGCCGGCGCAATCGACAAGGTCACCGCGCCCTATACGAATCGCTGCGTCGGAGTCGGCGAGATCAATACGCTCTTGCGCGACCTGACGCATCTCTATCTCGACAAAGGTTTTGTGAGCTCCCGTGTCTATGTACCGGCGCAGGATATCGCCAAGACCAAGGTGCTGCGCCTCGTTGCTGTCGAGGGCACGCTTGCCGACATCTACATCAACGGCAAACCGGTTTCGGGTTTCGGTGCGGCAGGCTCCGGCGTGATCGCCACGGCCTTTCCCGGTATGAAGGGCGAGATCACCAATCTGCGCGATATCGAGCAGGGCCTCGACCAGATCAATCGCCTGACCTCCAACAATGCCAAGACGGCGATGTTGCCCGGCAAGACGGACGGCACCTCGATCCTCAATATCGAGAACAAGCCCAGCCATCCCTGGCACCTCTCATTCGGCAACAGCAATCTTGGCCAGGAGCAGACCGGTTATTCCAAAAGCTCGGCCTCGCTCGGCTATGACGGCCTTTTTGGCATCAACGATCAGTGGAATTTCGGCTACGAGCATACCGGCCCGGATTATCCCTGGCGCGATGACGGCCATGGCAAGAGCAACAGCTATTCCGGCAATGTCAGCGTGCCCTACGGCTATTGGACCTTTTCCGCCAATGGCTCCTGGTATGAATATGACAGTTCCGTTCCGGGCAATTTCGGCACGTTGCAGACATCGGGCGACAGCAAGCAGGTCGGTATCGGCGCCGATCGCGTGATCTTCCGCGACAAGGATTCGATCACCACCTTCAACAGCGGCCTGACCTACAAGGAAACCAACAATTTCCTGCTCGGCAACAGGATCGAGGTCGGCAGCCGCAAATACACGGTCGGTGATCTCGGCCTTTCGCATTCGCGCCGCATGCTCGGTGGCCTCTGGGTGTTCGATCTCTCCTACAGCCAGGGGCTTAACCTCTTTGACGCGGTCGCTCCCGGCGATGCCGGTGCAGGCAACGCCAATCCCCGCTTCTCGAAGTTCTCAGGCACCATCACTGTGACGCGGCCATTCGAAGTGGCGGAGCAGCATTTCGAGATCAATTCGATCGCCACCGGGCAATATTCCCCCGACAATCTGTTCGGGGCGGAGCAGATCTCGGCTGGCGGTTATTCCTCGGTGCGCGGCACGCGCGAGACCATGCTTTACGGCAATAACGGCTTCTTCATCCGCAACGATCTCGTCTGGCGCACGCAGCCCTTTGCCGAGAATGCCGAACTGGCGAAGATCCTTGGAGAATTCAGGCCCTATGTCGGTCTCGATTACGGGCGGATCGCCCGCCAGGCCCGTTACCAGATCGCAGGCGGCGACATGCTTGGCTGGACGGTCGGCGCCAAGCTCGCCGGCGGCAATGTCAATTTCGATATGGGTTATTCCGATGTTCTTGGCGGCACGGTCGACCGCCGTGACTCCGGGCTTCTTTTCGTAAGTACTTCGGTGAGGTGGTGAAATGGGTGAGCAGATGAAGGAAAGTAGTAAGAAATTGCATCGCGGCGTGACCAGAGCTCTGCTTGCCGCTGCGCTTGTGGGTTCGACTGTCGTGGCCGGATGCACCACACAAGATCCACGCCTCACCGCAGCACTTAGCACGGCCAGTATAGCTGATGTCCGCATAGAATCGGCGCCCGATCTGAGGATGGGATCACCTCTACTGAATGGTGACACGCGAGAATCTCAGGTCGCACTGGTGTCGCGTGTCCTGCAGCAAAGACTTGCAAAAGATCTGAAGGGCTATCCAGGGGGTAACGTTCCCGCACGGTTGATTGTTACCCTCCACGATCTGGATGTGGCGTCTGCTCCCGGCAGAATTATCGCAGGCAACAACAGCTTTATCGATGGAACCGTCCGCCTGGAGGACATGCGCACAGGAAAACTGATCGCGCAGGCTCAGGAGATCCGCGCCAATGACATGACGGTCCGCGGGGATGGGTTAGCGCTCATTCCCGCGATGGTCATCAATGCGGCCGTCACCCCCAACCAGACCGCAGTCGCGACCCAACTGGCCGAAACCTTCATGAAGCAGGTGAAGACGTGGCTGACGCCACGGAAGTAGTCGATCGAAAATCCGAAGCAGGCAGAAAGCGTTTAACAGGGCAGGGCGATGACCAGGACGTCAGCACGAGTTTCAAGTGGCGAAAATGGCAAGGTAAGTGTCAGGGGCCTGGGCCGCGCCATGCGTCAACTGTCTGCGACACTTCTGAGCGCCCTGCTTGTCTTCCAGCCGATGCTGGCCAACGCGCAATCTGTCTCCGCTGCCGGATCTGCACCCGCGGCCAACCAGCCGGGCGTTGGATCGGCGCCCAACGGCGTGCCGCTGATCGATATCGTCACGCCGAACGCCACCGGCCTCTCACATAATAAGTACGACAACTTCAATGTCGGCACCCAGGGTCTGATCCTCAATAACTTCAAAGGTGAAGTCGGCACGTCGAACTTGGGCGGCGCGACACCCGGCAACCCGAACCTCAACGGCTCCGGCCCCGCTTCTGTCATCCTCAACGAGGTCACCTCAGGCAATCGCTCGGCGCTGAACGGCCCGACAGAAGTCTATGGCGGCAGGGCCGACGTCATCATAGCTAATCCGAATGGGATCACATGCGCCGGCTGCGGCTTCATCAACACGCCAAGAGCGACGCTGACGACCGGTGTACCCAATATCGGCTCCGACGGCAGCTTGACAGGATTCACCGTCAATGGCGGTGATGTCACCTTCGAAGGGGCAGGCGGCAATTTCGCGGCTGCGCCGGGCGCTGTCGATCTGTTCGACGTCGTCTCCCGCCAGATCCATGTCAACGCGCCGATCTACGGCAAGACCGTGCGCCTGACTGGTGGCGCCAGCCAATACAACTATGCCACCGGTGAGGCGACAGCGCTGACCGCCACCTCGGGCACGCCGGAATATGCGATCGACGGCACGGCGCTCGGCGCCATGCAGGCCGACCGCATCAAGGTCGTCGTCACCGAAAAGGGCGCCGGTGTCAGGATGAGCGGCGACATGGCCGCCAATGCCGGCGAACTGTCGCTATCAGCCGACGGCAAGATCTCGATCGGCAATGCGTCCGCACGCGATGGCGTGACCATTACCTCCAAACAGAAGGTCGCAGCCACCAAGGTCACATCGAGGCAGAAGGTTGCAATCCGGGCCGACCAGGGCATTACCCTGCAATCGGTCGCAGCGGATAGCGATATCGTGCTTGCAAACGGCGCCGGCCTGCTCAGCGTATCGGGTGACGTCAACAGCGGCGCGACCGTGCAGATGAGTTCGGGCGGCGGGATTGCCGTCGGAAGCGTCACCGCTGGCAATGGTGCAGCGACGCTTTCCGCAGCCTCCGGCGATATCGCGATCGCTGGTGGGGCTAGTAGCACGGGTGACCTTACTCTGACCGCCGCGGCCGGTTCGATCTCGGCCGCCTCGCTGTTGAGCTACAACAATCTCGCTCTTACCGCTGGTAATAGTCTTGCCGTTTCCGGCAATGTCCTGGCGCAGGGGAATGTCAACGCCACTGCGCGGTCAATCTCCACCGGCATGGTTGTTTCCGGCATCAATATTGCCGCCACCAGTGCCGATCCTGGCGGTAATGTCATTCTTGGCTCGGCAGGCAACTTGAGCCTGACAGCAACCGGCGGCAATATCGCCACTGGCAATCTGCAGTCGGCTGGAAGCCTCAACACCAGTGCGACCGGCAATATCACGGCGGGGAATATTCAATCAGCCGGCAATCTTACCGCGATCGCAACCTCGCTCACGGCCGCTAACGTTACCTCGCATGGCGGGCTCACCGTTAATGCTGCGATGAACGCGAGCGGTCAGATTCTTGGAGCGGGCAATATCCTGATCTCCGGGGCTGGCATTCAGGCGACCGCTATCGCGTCCGGCGTCGACTTTGCCTCAACCAAGGCCGCTGGTGGCAACATCGTCCTAGGTTCGGCCGGCGCACTCGATCTGACAGCTGCCGCCGGCACCATCACGGTCGGCACGTTGCTGTCGGCCGGCAATCTGACCGCCCAGGCTTCCTTGCTGCAGTCTGACAACCTCACCAGTCACGGCAACGTCGGTATCGACGGCGGCATGCGCGTCACCAACCAATTGCTCGGAGCCAGCGATATCACCATCAATGGCAACGCTAATGGTGTCAGCGCCGGTCTGCTTGCATCTGGGGTCAATTTTGCGGCGACCAAGGCCTCCGGCGGCAATATCGTGCTGGCAGGTAGCGGTGATCTGACGATCAACGACAGCGCTGGCGCCATCCAGGTGGGAACCGTGCTTTCAGCCGGTGCGATCAATGCCGCAGGCCAGACCATCACTGCCGATGCGATCACCGGTGGCAAGGACATCACGCTGACCGGCGCCACCAGTCCGACCGCCGGAAGCGGCAGCGTGGCCACGACGACCACAAGCGGTCGCGTTGAGATCAGCGGCCAGGTGCTTGGCGGCGGCAATGTCGGCATTACCGGCTCGAGCATTGCCGCCGATGCCATTGTCTCAGGCGTCGATATCGCCGCCACCAATGCGGCAGGCGGGCGCATCACTCTTGCCCCGACGATCACGGGAACCGGAAATCTGACGTTGACGAGCGCAGGTGCCATCAGCGCTGGAACGCTTCTGTCTGCGGGCGATCTCATCGCGAATGGCGCATCGATAACGTCAGGCAATATCTCCGCGCATCACGACATGACGCTTGGCGGCGTCGTCAGCGTCAGTGGCCAGATTCTCGGCGCCGGCAACGTGCTGATCTCAGGTCAAAATCTGTCGGCACAGACGCTTGTCGCTGGTATCGACTTCAATGCCACCAATGCCGCCGGCGGCAATATCACGCTCGGCGCAAGTGGTGATCTAAAGGTATCGGTCAATGGCGCCGTCACGACGCCCACGATCCAAGCCGCGGGCGTATTTGATGTCAGCGGCGCGTCCGTCACCGCAGATTCGATCATCGGTCACGAGAACATCACCCTTGCTGGTACCACCACGGTCCATAATCAGCTTCTTGGGGGAAGCAACGTCAGTGTCTCCGGGCCAAGCATAAAGGCAGGCAGCATCGTTTCCGGTGTCGACTTTGCCAGGACGGCGGGCGCTAATGGCAACATCGTGCTTGCCAGCACTGGCGACCTGACGCTTGCGGCGGCCAATGCACTCAACGTCGGCTCGCTCCTGTCGGCCGGTAGTCTCGGCGCGGTCGCTTCGAGCCTCACGGCGAACAGCGTGACCGCCCATGGCGATATGAGGCTCGGTGGCGCAATCAACGTAACGCAGCAGATTCTTGGATCCGGGAATGTACTGATCAGCGGCCAAAGCTTGTCGACACAGACTGTGGTGGCTGGCATCGACTTTGGCGCTACCAACACCGCCGGTGGCAATATCGTGCTTGGCCAGGCCGGCGATCTAAAGGTCACGGTCAATGGCGCCGTTACGGCACCAACCATGCAGGCCGCGGGCGTGATTGATGTTAGTGGCTCCTCCATTGCTGCCGATGGGATCACGGGCCACAAGAACATCACCCTTTCCGGCGCGACCGCCGTCAACAACCAAGTCCTTGGCGGCAGCAAAGTCGCCATCTCCGGGCCGACCATCAAGGCTGGCGCGATTATCTCTGGCGTCGATTTTGCCGCCACCGCCGCCGCCAATGGGCATATCGTTCAGACCGCAAGCGGTGATCTGACCCTTGGCTCAAGCGGCGCAATCGACGCCGGAACAGTACTGGCGGCCAGCGATCTCATTGCGAACGGCGCAACGATAAGGGCTGGCAATATCTCCGCCCATCACGACATGACGCTTGGCGGCGTGATCAGCGTCAGTGGCCAGATCTTGGGCGCCGGTAACGTATCGATCAACGGCCCGAGTCTGTCCGCCCAGAGTCTCGTTGCCGGCCTGGACTTCAATGCCACCGATGCGGGTGGCGGCAATGTCGTTCTCGGTCAAACCGGCGATCTGAAGGTCGTAGCAAGCGACTTTGTGACAGTGCCGACGGTTCAAGCTGCTGGCACCATCGATATTCACGCTGCAACGGTCACCAGCGACGCGATTACCGGTCACAAGGACATCACCGTTTCGGCCGTGAGCGGTCCCGTTAACGTGACCAACCAGGTGCTGGGTGGCGGCAAGATCAGTCTCGCGGGTTCTGCCATCAAGGCCAGCGGCATTGTCTCCGGCATCGATTTCACAAGGACGGCTGCCGCCAACGGACATATTGTCCAGACGGCGAGCGGCGACATTTCATTGACGTCGCCGGGCGCCATCAGTGTTGGCACACTGCTCTCGGCTGGCAATCTGAACGCCTTCGGTTCGACGGTCACCGCTGACGGCATCACGGCGCATGGCGACGTGACGCTCGGCGGCGCGATCAGCGTGACAGACCAGATCCTGGGTTCCGGCAACGTATCGATCTCCGGCCAGAGCCTTTCCGCCCAAACCGTCGTGGCTGGTATCGACTTCGATGCGACCAACAGGGCAGGAGGCAATATCGTCCTTGGCCAGTCTGGCAATCTCGCGATTTCGGTCGGCGGTACCGTGGCGGCGCCGACCGTGCAGGCAGCCGGCAGCATCAATGCCGGCGGGGCGACCATCAATGCCAATGCCGTCACCAGCCATGGCAACATCACCTTGTCCGGCTCAACCACCGTCACCAGTCAAGTCCTTGGCGGTGGTAGCATCGCCATCTCCGGTCCAGGCATCAAAGTCGGCACTGTGGTTTCCGGTGTCGATTTCGCCAGAACTGCAGCCGCTAACGGCAATATCGTTCAGACGGCAAGCGGCGACTTGACGCTTACGTCGACCGGCTCGATCAATGCCGGCACATTGCTGGCGGCCGGTGCATTCTCGGCGAACGGCATCACCGTAAACGCCGATACAGTCACGGCGCATGGCGATATTATGCTCAAAGGCACCGGTACGATGACAAGCGCCGGTGTGAACATTGCAGGCCAGATCCTTGGCTCCGGCAACGTGTTGATCTCAGGCCAGAGTCTGTCGGCACAGACTGTCATTGCAGGTATCGATTTCGATGCGACCAACAGGGTAGGCGGTAACATCGTCCTGGGCCAAAGCGGCGATTTGACTGTGAATGTTAACGGAGCCGTTACGGCGCCGACCATACAGGCTGCGGGCAGCATCGACATCAGCGGTGCGTCCGTCACTGCAGCTTCAATCACCGGTCATAAGGATATCAGCCTTTCCGGCACCGCAGTCGGAGGAGTGAATGTCGCCAACCAGGTGCTTGGCGGCGACAGCATCGGCATCTCCGGCCCAAGCGTCCAGGTTGGGACCATCGTCTCGGGTGTCGACTTCGCAGCTACTTCTGCCAACGGCGGGAACATCGTCCAAACGGCGAGTGGCGACATTTCCTTGACGTCGTCGGGCAACATCAGCGGTGGAACACTGCTATCGGCCGGCAATCTCAATGCCTCCGGCTTGACCGTCGGCGCTGATAGCGTAACGGCGCATGGCGCTGTGACGCTCAATGGCGCGGTCAGCGTCACAAACCAGATCCTCGGATCCGGCAACGTTTCGATCACGGGCCAAAGCCTATCCGCTCAAACGATCGTTTCCGGCATCGACTTCGATGCCACTAATGCTGCCGGCGGCAATATCGTCCTTGGTCAACGCGGTGATGTGACCGTGAATGTCAATGGCGCCGTCGCCGCGCCGACCATACAGGCAGCGGGCGCCGTCGATCTCAGCGGCACGTCCGTCGCAGCGGCTTCGATCACTGGCCACAAGGATGTAGCGCTTTCCGGAACGGCCGTCGGGGGCGTGACCGTAGCCAATCAACTGCTCGCTGGCGGCAACATCGGCATCTCAGGTTCGAGCATCAAGGCCGGCGCTATCGTTTCGGGCGTCGATTTCGCCGCGACGGCAGCCGCCAATGGGAACATCGTCCAGACGACAAGCGGCAATCTGACGCTCGCTTCGACCGGTGGGATCAATACCGGGACATTGCTGTCGGCCGGTAATTTTTCCGCCAGCGGCACCGCTGTGACTGCGGACGCAGTCACAGCGCATGGCGACGTCACGCTTAATGGCACCACCAGCGTTACCGGCCAGGTTCTCGGCGCCGGCAACATCCTGATCACTGGCCAGAGCCTGTCGGCCCAATCAGTCGTCGCCGGTATCGATTTTGCTGCTACCAACGCGTCTGGCGGCAATATCGTCCTTGGTCGAGGCGGATTCCTGACCGCCGAGCTCAATGACGGATTGTCTGCATCGACAATGCAGGCCGGCGGTGCCATCAACGTCAATGCAGCTACCGTGACGGCCGATACCGTCACCGGCCACAAGGACATCGCGCTTGCCGGTGCGACCACCGTCCATGGCCAAATCCTTGGTGGCGGCAACATCAGCATCTCAGGCCCGAGCATCGCTGCAGGCGCGATCGTCTCCGGTGTCGACTTTACTCGCACCGCTGCCGCCAACGGCAATATCGTCCAGACATCAAGTGGCGATATGTCCCTGGCTTCGAGCGGTAATCTCACGATCGGCACGCTATTGTCGGCGGGCAATGTCACCGCGCAAGCGAGTAATCTGAGCGCGAATAGCATTACAAGCCATGGTACGATCGATCTGGCGGCCAACGGTCTTGTCAACGTCAGCGGCCAGGTATTATCGGCCGGCAATCTCTCGATCGATGGCGCCAGCCTCAACGCCGGACTTCTGGTCTCCGGCGTGGATTTTACCGCGACGGCAGCCAACGGCGGCAACATCGTGCTTGGAGGGGCCGGTAAGACGGACCTCACCGTCTCCGGCAATGCCACGGCCGGCACGATCTTGTCGGCGGGCGATATCACGGCAAAGACGGCCAACCTCCAGGCGGGTAGCGTCACAAGCCACGGCAATGTCGGCATCATCGGTAACGTCGATGTCAGCAACCAAATCCTGGCCGCGGGCGACCTCACCATCAATGGTGGCAGCATCAGCGCGCCAACCCTGATCTCGGGCATCGACTTTGCCGCCACCAATGCCGCCGGCGGCAACATCGTACTGGCATCGTCTGGCAGCACCAATCTTACGGCCTCCGGCAATCTCACGGCTGGCACGATCCTTTCGGCCGGTGGCTTCATGGCGAATGCGGCTGATGTCATTGCCGACAGCATCACCGCTCATGGCAACGCAGGCATTGTCGGCAATGTCGATATCAGCAACCAGATCATTGCTGCCGGCAATCTCACGGTTAGCGGCGGCCACATCAACGCGCCGACGTTGATCTCCGGCATCGACTTTGCTGCCACCAATGCCCACGGCGGCGGTATAGTGCTCGGAACTGCCGGCGATTTGAATCTGACCGCGTCTGCCGGCCTCACCGCGCCGACCATGCTGTCTGCCGGCGCTATCAATGCCAGTGGGTCCGCGATTGTGGCCAACGCTGTAACCGGGCATGGCGACATTACCCTTGCTGGCAGCAGCAACGTCAATGTGACCGGCCAGCTCCTCAGTGCCGGTGACGTCTTGCTCTCCGGTTCGACCGTCCAACTCGGTCAGGCAGTGACCGGCGTCGATTTCGCTACCACTGCGCGATCGTCAAACGGCGCCATCGCTCTCGGATCAAGCGGCGATCTGACTATTAACGCCGTAAGTGCATCGGCCGGCACGCTGATCGTCGCAGGCAACCTCAACGTGGCGGCAAGCGCCTTTACGGGCGGCAACATCACGGGCCACGGTGCCGTCGCGATCGGCTCATCCACCAGACCCGGCACGGTCAGGATCAGCGGCCAGCTCCTGGGCGCCAGCAACGTCTCGGTGACCGGATCTGGCGTCAGCGGCAACGTCATCGCGGCCGGGGTCGATTTTGCGGCGATGGACCAATCGGGTGCCGGCAACGTCATTCTAGGCCAGGGCGGCAATCTCACGCTCGCGAGCACAGCTGGCGACATCTCTTTCAACAGCCTGCTTGCTGCCGGGACGATTGCGGCCAACGCTGCAAACAATATCGGCGCCAACGCCGTCGCCCATGGCGATCTGTCGCTCACAGCGGGCAACGCCATCACGCTCAACGGCCAATCGCTGGGGACCGGCAATATCAATCTCAACGCCCGGTCGATCTCGATCGATACGCTGGTCTCGGGCGTCGACTTTGCCGCCACCAATGCATCGAGCAACCGCAGCCTGATGCTGCGTCGCGCTGGCACCATGACGCTTGCCGCCTCGAGCGGTAGCATTAGCGCCAATTCTCTGCTCTCGGGCGGTAATCTTTCAGCCACCGCGACGCAAAATATCAGCTACAATAGCCTGCAGAGCCTGGGTAATGCTGCGCTCGCAAGTCCTGGCGCCATTGCCTATACCAACACCACCCGCGTTGGAGGCAGCCTGACCCTTAATACCGGGGCGCTGGATCTTTCGGGCAGCAGGGGCAGCCGGATTGCCGCGGGCGGCACGCTGATCGTCAACGCTTCATCCGCCAATCTCTCGGGAAGCAATCTCGTCTTTGGCGGCCTCAGCCTCAATCTTTCCGGCGGCGCCGATCTCTCCAATGCACAGGTCAGCACAGTCGCCAATGCCGGCGGTTCCGGTGATATCACCATTTCCGCCGCAGGCCTTGCCACCACCGCCGGCACTTCGCTGCTCGCCGCACATGACCTCACGCTCAACCTGCCATCGCTCGGCAACACCGGCCAATTGGCGGCCGGCAACAATCTGGCCTTCAACGTTGCTGGCGATTTCTACAACAGCCCATCCGGTCTCGTCTTTGCCGGCAACAACGCCAACCTCTTCGTCGGCGGCACGCTCACCAACGACCAGGGCGCTATCCTGTCCGGTAACGGCCTTGCCATAGCAGGGCCAGGCGGCGGTCAGCGCAACGGCGCCGTCGTCAACTCTGCCGGTCTCATTCAGTCCGGCGGCTCCATGTCGATCCTGACCAACGGCCTGAGCAACGTCACGACCTCGGCACCGGCGATCCAGCGCAATGTGCAGATTTCCAATGCTATCCTCAGCGCCTATGACGTAATCACCAGGACTTACCGCTGCGCGACCCGTTGCAACGGCTCGGGCGATCATGACCCTCCGACATATACTTGGGTACAAGCAGTCGATCATCTGGTCAGCCAGATCGTTTCGCAGGATCAGTTGATCAGCGGCGCCGGCGCCTCCGCACAGATCCGCGCTGGTGGAGATCTGACCGTCAATGCGATCAATCTCTGGAATGGCTACAGCTCGATCAAGTCCGACGGCAACATGCTCCTTACCGTGGCGGGCACACTCACCAACGACGGCGCGACGCTGAACCGTGTCACCCAGACGATCTGCGACAGCAGCACTCCATGCCAATATTACCCAGACGTCGTCTCCTCCGACCCGACGCAAGGCGGGCAGGATTGCAGCGGCCCCAATCGTCCTTGCATCGGCGGCAACGACCCGACACTCGACTATACGCCGAACCCGAACGGGCGGCGCGATCCGTCGCGCGATCTGAACCCCGGTACCACGGTCAACGTGCAAGTGATCGGCGCTATTTCCGGTGTGATCCAGGCGCGTGGCGCCCTTGCCATCAACGGCGGCGGCGCTGTCAACAATGTCGCCTCCAACGGCTCGATCGCCGGTCAGGTTGCGATCGACGCTCCGGCGACTGCGAACAATCCGCTCGGCGCCCTCAACAGCATGACCGCCGGCGGGGCATTGTTCAATGTCAGTGCGGCGCTTTCAAACGTCGCAGCCAATGGCGGCGCCAACGCCGGCAGCGGTCCGGCGCTTACTGGGAGCGGTCCGACGATCGGTTCGGGACCGGCGGTCGGCAACAGTAATCTGCGAGCCAGCGGTGGCACTTCGATCAACAACGGCACTTTGACGGCAAATAGCGACGTCGCGGTGAGCAACCGGCGCGTGACCGCAACCGACGGTCCTTTGGTCGGCGGCGGCAACATGGCCGTGGCCAACGGTGTTGCGGTCAGCAGCACTGCCGTGACAACGACGGCTGGTACATCGATAGGCAATACTGGCGTGACCGCAGCGGCAGGACCCGCAATCAGCGGCAACACCCTGACGGCTGCTGGCGCTTCGGTCAGTCCGAACAGCCTGATGGGCAAGCTTACCGCCGCGATCGGCAATAGCGGCAATCTCACCCAGATCCTGCAGACGAACGGCACCCAGCTCGCCTCGCTTGCCAAACCTCAGTCCGGCGGGGTCGGCGGCACGGTTCCAGGCCAGGTCTTCCTGTTCGAGACGCGGGCGGCCTTCCTTGACGTCTCCAAGTTCTACGGTTCGGCCTATTTTATAGATCGGGTTGGCTACACGCCCGAGACGAAGGTTCCCTTCCTGGGCGATGCCTATTTCGACAATCAGCTTATCGACGAGCAGATGCGGCAACTGGTCGGCAATGGTCTCGGCGCGGGCTCCTTTGTTCCCGGCGATAACGCCACCGACCAAATGAAGTCGTTGCTCGACAACGGCGTCGCCTACGCCGAGGCGAACGGACTTGGCCTCGGGCAGGCGCTGACGCCACAGCAGGCGGCGTCGCTGACGCAGTCCATGGTCATTTACCAGACCGAGATCGTCGATGGGGCGCCGGTGCTGGTGCCGGTCGTCTATCTTTCGGCCGCCGACCGGGCCAAAACCACGTCCGCGGCAATGATCGCCGGCAACACGGTCAGCATCGATGCGGCAAGCGTCGACAATTCCGGCGCAATTGCCGCAGCAGACGGCATGACCATCAACGCGGGCAGCATCAAGGCCAATGGCGGGGCTTTCCTCGCTGGCGGTAATATGAATCTCAATGCCGAAAACGGCATCACGCTCGCCGCCCAGACCATGAACATCGGCGGACAGACCATGGTTGCCGCCAATGGCGGCGTCACGGCCGGCGGCAACCTTAAGATGGATGCCGGGGCGGGTAGCCTGACGCTGAGCGGGACGAAGGTGGCCGCCGGCGGCAGCGCGCAGCTCTCCGGCCAGACCGTCACGGTTGGCGCCGTCAAGCAGGACAATGGCGGCGTGCAGACACTGGTCGGCACCACGGTGACGACAGGCGGCAATCTGAGCATTGCTGGCACCAATGGCGTCAACATCATCGCCAGTTCCGCCAAGGTCGGTGGCGATCTCTCCGTCTCCTCATCGAACGGTTCTGTCAGCATCATTTCGGCTGGAGTCGACAATACCGTTCTCGGCAAGGACCGCCTGAACCTTTCGCAGGGCGGCACGATCACGACGACAACCAGTCAGATCCAGCAGGGCTCATCGCTCATCGCCGGCGGCGCCATGCTGGTGTCGGGCAGTCAGGGCGTGCTAATCGGCGGCTCGTCGCTCGACGCCGGTGGCAATCTCGGCATCGTTTCGACGAACGGCAATATCGCGATCACGGCCTCGCAGGACCAGACCGCAAGCCAATCGAAGACGATCGCCGGTGCTGCCAATGGCTACAAGGGCGGCCAGTCATCTTCGACCGCCGTCACCAGCAACGCCTCCTCCATTACATCGCAGAACGGCGGCATCACCGTCGAAGCCGATCAAGGCAATATTAGTGTTATCGGTTCGCGCGTGGACGCGGCGGGCAGCAGCACCAACCTCATCGCCAAGGGTGACGTCACGATTGGTGAAGCGACGGATACGGCTTCGTCCTCCAGCAGCAGTGGCAAGCAAAAGAGCAGCGAGACCACCATCACCGTACAGGGTTCTTCCATTGCCGGGCTGACCGGGGTCAATGTTATTTCCAGCGGCGGCAATGTCACGATCTCTGCCTCCAACGTCACCGCTGGCGATGAGACGCATAAGGCCAACGCCAATGTTCAGGCGGATGGAAACATTATTATCGCCTCCGGAAAGGATACGAAGGAGACCACCTCCGACAGCAAGTCGAGCGGCTTCTTGTCCTCCAAAAAGACGCACACCCATAGCTACGACGAAAACAATGTCGGCTCGTCTATTTCGGCCTCCGGCGATATCAACGTCAGCGCTGGCGGCGAGGCGGTCGTTTCCGGGTCAAACATGGCAGCAGGTGGGAACCTTGCTCTTTCGGGTTCGACGGTCACCGTCATGGGTGCCGAGGAGAGCCACGAGAGCGACAGCCAAGTCAAGAAATCCGGTATTGGCGTCGGCTCTGGTGGCGGTTTCATCTCCATTTACGGATCGAAGGATCAGAAGAGCAGCCAAAGTTCGACCGACAATATCGGCTCGACACTGAACTCTGGTGGCTCGACGTCGATTACATCGACCAAGGGCGACGTCAACATCTTCGGATCATCGTCGCATTCTGGCACCGGCACGGCGATTTCGTCAGCGCGCGATGTGAACATCGCACCAGGCGCTGAAGAACAGTCGTCTTCGAGCCAGACCAAGCGCTCCGGCTTCGGAATCAACTTCGCGTCCAACAGCGGAAGCTTGTCGATCGGAATTGGTGTCGGCACCTCGGAAGAGAAGCGTTCGAAAGACGCCAATATCAATGCGGTCACCACGCTGGAGTCCGATGCCAGCATCACAATTGCCGCCAACCGTAATATCAACGATCAGTCCGGTCAGATCCTGGCAGCCGGCCCGATCAGCCTGATCGCCGGCGATAATGTCCAACTGCTCTCGAGCAACGACGTGACCAACGCCTCCGAGATGCAGAAAAAGAGCTTTGCCGGCATCAGCCTGACCGTCCAATCGTCGCTGATTGCGGCCGGGCAACAAGCGGCGCAAGCGGGTAGCCTGTTGTCGAGCGACAATAGCGCCTATGGCATCGCACCCGCAGTACTTGCTGGATATAATGGCTATAAGGCGCTGCAGCAGACCTACCCCGCAGCGACCGCTGCGCCCGACCCGAAAACCGGTTTGCGTCCCCCGGTCGCAGGAATCTCGCTGACGGCCGGCTACAGCTTCAGTGAGAGTTCGTCGCAATCGACGACTTCGATTCCCGTTCCGCCGTCCATCCGCGGGAGTTCCGTCTCCATCGTTGCCGAATCTGGTGACGTCATTGGCCGCGGTGTGCAGATCAGCGCGGGGTTGGGCAAGGACGGTCGTACCCCAGTTGCCTCTGACGACCCCAGAAACGGCAATGTGCTGATTTCGGCAGCCGGCAATGTCGATCTCGAAAGCGTACAGGGAACGTCCGATAGCAAAAGCAGCAGTAAGGCCGGAAGTGTCGGTATCGGCGTCGCCGCAGGCGTCGATATCGGCGGCAACCTCATCGGCGGAGGGCCGACCGCCAGCGCGAGTTTCAACAGCGGCAAGTCGAACGGCACTTCTGTCACGCAGGTCAACTCCAACATTGTGGGAACAAATGTCGTAACCGTCAATGCCGGCGACACGCTCAAGGTGGCGGGCGGCGTGCTATCTGGCAATACGGTCGATGTAAGTGCAGCCAACGGTATTGTCATCGAAAGCCGCCAGGATACCGCCTCCTACAACGAAAAATCCCGAGGGGCCGCACTCGGCATTGGCCCAGGCAGTGGCGGTCTGACCGGTGGTTATAATCAGGGCACGGTGACCGGCGATTATGCCAATGTCACCCAGCAGAGCGGCATTTTTGCCGGATCCGGCGGCTATCACGTCAGCACCAATGGTACGATTGATCTGAAGGGCGGCTTCATCGGCTCGACCGCTGCACCGGCCGACAATATGCTGAATGCGAACCAGATCCTCTATTCCGACATCGGAAACTCGATGTCGGCCTCTTCGACGAGCTACGGCTTCGCCCTCCAAGGCGGTATTCCGGTCCCGGTCGTCGGCCAGCCTACTAAGCAGGGCGATTACGGTGCAACGCTGGCGACGATTACACCTGGGACATGGAATCTCACTGGCCAGAGCCAGGATCTCGCAAGCCTCAATACCGATGCCTCGAAGGCCAACAACCAGGTCGAACCCTTCGACATCGACAAGCTCAAGGCGCAGCAGCAGAGCGCCGCGGCACTGTCGATCCTTCTGAATACGGGAGTCGGCGAACTTTCGCAGCGGCTTGGCTTTGACGAGGGGTCTCCTGAAAAGGTCGCCCTCCATGCAGCGGTCGGCGCTATCGTGTCGAAATTGGCTGGCACCAATATCGGCGCCGGTGCTCTTGGTGGCGCTGCGAGCGAAATCGCCAACGGTGTGCTTCAGCAAGTCCTACAGGCCGATTCCAACCTTTCCGACAATCAGAAGAGCGTCATTACCCAGTGGGTGGCAGCCGCTGTCGGTGCTGCCGTTGGCGGCGCCACGGGTGCCGCGGCTGCCCTCGACAATATCAATTACAACTATCTGACGCATAAGGACGTCGAGGACGCCCGCAAGAAAATCGAGGCGGTTTGCGCCCAGGCTGGGGCTGGCTCGGCGGCATGCACTGCTGCCAAGGAAACTGCCGCAGCTGATTTGGGACGCCTTAATGCAGACCAGAACAATCGCCTCATGGCCTGCCGTGATCCGGCTTGCGTGGAAGCAATCAAAAAGGAGATTATAGATTCCAAGCAGTACTTCCAAGAGGACTATGCAACCCTGCTTGGAATCGATGAGAATGCTGCCCGAATCTTGCTGTATAGCCAGAACGACGCCGAGCACACGCTACAAAACGCGGAAGTGATTGGTAACTATTGCGCCTCAAATCCCGGAGGTAGCTGCGTCTCGATCGCAATTGGTTTAAAACTAGCTCAGCAAGCAGCCCAGGATCTGGTCTACGGCAAGATCGGGGCCGTGGGGGCTCGAACCCCAGGTGGAGCTCTGGCGGATGACGTTCTCGGCAGCACCGAAGGCAAGGCACTTCCTGCCGACTACACTCGCAACACCGATGGTACAATTACCGGGCCTGGCGGTGGAATTTACCGAATTGCGGGCTCCGACTTGGACGGTCAAATAGTTTATAAGGATAGCGGTGGGCGGTATTATACATTTGACGGTGTTAAAACGGATGCTTCCAATCCTGCGGGTCGTCCAGATGTGTCCATTACTCAACAGAGGGCGTATCACCAAGGGTATGTCGATGATGTTACGGATCAGCTCCGCACACAGGGGTATGATGTTCAGAATGACGTCACTTTCCAAAGTTCCTGTGGGACCAGCACCTGTAAGCCGGATATCGTATACCGTCGGCCCGGCCAAACTCAGGTCGGCGGTATTATCGAGATCAAGACTGGAGATGCCCAAAACACCACGAACCAGGCCGCAATTTACCCTCAGATTTCAAACGGGGATGCCGTGCCTTCAGGTCCAATAGCAGAGAAATTGGGACTGGAGCCGGGCGTACCCTTGCGGGATCAAGGTTATCCAAACGGAATTCCTATATATCAAATTACGGCGCCGGGGTTGTAAGCAATGAATGATATGGAACTGAGAGCGGTATCTGTCTTGAAGCAATTGGGCTGGACCACTGTTCCTGAGATGACAGGTGACGCCGTTGTTTTCAGAAAAAGCGGCGACAATGAGCTCCAGGCTATTCTTCAGCTTCGGCAACTTCCCAACGAAAAAATTATGACACTGATCATATCTTCTGGTTTGAGCGTCTATTCGGAGATAGTTGAGAAAATAGCCGGTCGAGAGCCCAGACATATGTGGCTTTATCAACGAAATATATTGAAGCGGAAGACCGAGTTTTGCGATACGGATATTGAAGAAGCGAGCAATGAGGCCCTTGCTTGGTGGGTGGAACAAGACAATCTTTCAGCAATCAAGGCACTCGCTGCGCCACCACCCGATACTGGTCAACCTCAATTGAAGCATTTGGCTGCTCTCGCTTATCTGGGCGATTTCAATACCTTGATTGACTATCAGCAGATATTCCGCAAGGGGAAGCGGCTAAATTTTGTGCCGATGATCACGCCAGAGATGATTGATCGCGCAGTCGATATTGCAGCTGAGAGGGCGTGAAACTGGAAAATGGCCTTTGAGTAGCAAACGTGCAGAAAATCTAAATAAGCCTAGTTTTTAGTCTGAGGTTTGCTGTTGGTAGATTGTTGAAGGCACAAGACCTATCCTAACGGAATGCCCTTCTATCACACTACAACTCCAGGGCCCACAAAATGACCAGACGCTTTGATCTCAAAAAGCTGCAACCGTTGATACAGTACCTCCGTGATAAGGAGTGGTGCGAAGTAAAAACCGATAACGGTAAAGCCCATGAGGTTTCGATTGGACACTGCTAACTTCATAAGTCAGTTTGTCGAATATTTCGAAGAGCAGGGCTGGTTCTCGCAGCATGGTAAACGCAAGAACTTCTGGACCGTTTCGCGTGATTTCGATGGGTCGAGTGTCCGATTGGTCACCAATAACAGAAGCGTATTGGCCCCAACTTTGAATCCAAAAGTCCGCGTTGGCCCGTTTTTGACAAATGCTCTGTTCAGCAAAATTGAGAAAGAAATATTCCAAAATAAAGCTAAATTTCAGGCGGTTGCTTATACGGAGGTTGCAAAGGCAATTCCAGAACACGACGAAGAATATTCAGAACTGTTCAAAAGTATTCTTCGAGAGATCGAGATTTGGGGCCAAAATTTGAATCTTCAAAACTGCATACATGAACTCGCGATCAAAGGCGTCCAGATGTTGGCGGAGGTCAATTACGACATTTGACTGCGCTAGCGTATCTTGCAGATTTCACTACTTTAGTCGATTACCAAGAAATATTCCGCAAAGGGAAGCGGATGAACTTTGTGCCGATGATTACGCGTGAGATGATCGATCGGGCAGTCAATATCGCAGCTGAGCGGGCGTGAAGCTGGAGAATAAGCGTCTAGTTACCCTTCAGGTTCAGATGCCGAGCGCTGGGTGAGCGGTTTGCGCCTATCGTTACAATCGTCTTTGCCACGCGCGGTTTCATCGCCTTCCTGCTTTTCCCGCTCTTTTGCCTCGGCGGCATTGGCGCGGCCCGCGCTGCTGCCGTTGATGACGAAACGGGTGCGTGCGGATGCGCAGGGGCGCCTGCAAGGAATGCTGACCTGCCTGATGAGCCTTGCCTCCATGATCGCGCCCTGGGTGATCAGCGAGACCTATTTTGCCTCAAGGCATATCTTTCCCGGCTGGTCTGGGTTCTCGGTGCTTCGCTCTATCTTCTCTGTATGCCGGTTCTGTTCACAAACGGGGCTCAGGCAGATCGACCGAGGAAAGGAGCGGGGCATCACCAAGGAGAGCCGCACTGAGCGGCATCCCAGTCGGTGATATAGAGGAAGGAGGTGAACAATCGATCCATGCGGGGCCGGATAAGAGCCGCCGGTTTGTCCACGGTCAGTTGACGGAATCGTCCGGATCGGGATCCTTGACCTTGGTGAAGAGGCTCTTCAGCGCACTGGTCTTCGCCTTCGTAGCCTTGTTGGCCTTGATCGCCCGTGTCGCGGCCTTGGCCTGTTCCAGCATCATCTCGATCTGGATCTGCTGGATTTCGGTCAGGCGCTCCCATTGGCGATTGAGGAGGTGGTCGACCTTTTCGTGCAGGTGGCGGATTTCCAGTTCGGCCTTCAGGTTGACCTTGTAGTCATTGAGGGCGCGCAGGCGATCCTTCTCTTCCTGGCGGCGCTGGCTCATCATGATGACGGGCGCTTGCAGTGCGGCGATCGTCGACAGGACGAGATTGAGAAGAATGAATGGATAGGCATCGAAGGCCTGCTTTTCGCCCATGACGATGTTGACGGCCATCCAGACGGCGAGAAACAGACAGAAGGAAATGATAAAGACCCAGCTGCCGCCGAAGGACGCGACGCCATCCGCCATGCGGTCGCCGATCGAACGGTGGTCCTCGTAATCCTCTTCGATGTTTTCGGCCAGCGTATCATGCGTCTTCAGGCTTTCGACGACCTCGTCCTCGAGGTTGGAAAGCTCGCCGCGCTCCACCGTCAGCAGCTCGGCAATATACTGGGCGCGGTAATCGTCCATGACCTTGCGGCTGATATAGTCGTCCGCGCGAAGCTCCGGATGCTTGAGCCGCATGAAATCCGCCAGCGAGGGGCGGAGGTCATCGACATGGACGGCATCTTTTTTCTTGAGCACCTGACCGGTGATGGCGTCGATCAGCTTGACGGACTTGGCCTTCGCCTGCGCGAGACTTTTGGTATAATCGTCCATCTCCACAACGGTTGGGCTCTCGCCCTCGCCCGCGTCGAAATCGACGATACCTTCCGCCGGCTCAAAGGTCTTCGTTTCTGTCATCTAAGGGGCCTTCTTTGACGTTTTCTCGCTCATTTAGCCAATAATGCGAACAGGAATATGACTGTTCGAAGACAGGGGATATTGCGACCGATACAGGCCGCTATCTCCCATCTGCAACTTTACTCTTCCATTTGCTCCCGGCAAAATTCTAGCGCCATTATCCTAAGCAACGGCAAACACCGTGCGCCGTCCTTGCGATCCGTTGCGCCGAATTTTGCCGGGACCTCCAAAAACAACCGTTCCGCGCGATTTCTTAAACGTTTTCAAAAGCGTTACGTGTTTCTGCAGGAATTTCTACCGATTCAATCAGGTTTTGATTTTTCACCCCTTGACCAGGGCCGGCCGACTTCTATTTGCCGCAGTGCAACAGACATTCGTGAGAGCGAATAAATGTTAAGGTTTCAATGAATTATCGGCAGCGGGTTGGGGGCCTGTCGTCGCGGATCTTTTAAAAGAGTGGAAAGGATCGCTATGCACAATCCCCCGGCAGAGGACTTGGAGTCCATCGCCCGGCAGGGCGGCCGCTTCAAGCGTATGGCCGTCAGGATACCGACTTACCTGACCGATCTCAAAGAGAATCCAGCCTGGCTGCCTATGTTCCTGTTGGCCAGGACCCTGCCGTTTCGGCGCATCCATTGGCTGGCCACCAGGCAGCCCGTCAGGCTTCCGGTTTCCGGCGCCTCGATGTTTGCCGGCGCCGATCGCAGCGCCATCGTCAAGGCCCTGCGGAATGATGGCATCTATCCGAGCCTGATGCTGCCGGACCATATTCATCGGGAAATCGCCGAATTCGCTGCCCACACCGCCTGCTTCGGCAATTTCAACAGGAAGCTCGAATTTGTCGCAAGCGAACACAGGCAAGCGGAGGGTCGTTTCGGACGGCCGCTTCTGAGCGGACACTTCTTCGAGCGCTCGCTCGATTGCGAGGCTGTCATGGCGGTCCAGCGCGATCCGCTGCTGATCGATGTCGCCCGCCAATATCTCGGCGGGCAGGCCAAGGTAATCACCACCCGCATCTGGTGGAGCTTCCCGACGCAGGCTTCCGAGGCCGACAGAAGCCTCGCCTCACTCGACAAATACCACTTCGATCTCGATGATTGGCGGATGCTGAAGTTCTTCTTCAATCTCGTCGACGTTGATGAGGGCACCGGCCCGCATGTCTTCGTCAAGGGAAGCCACAAGCGCCGGCGCGTCCGGCATCAGCTGACATTGCTTGTGGGGCATCCGGCCAAGGAGGTGCTCGATTATTATGGGCAGGCGAACGCGCTGACGCTGACAGGCAAGGCCGGCTCCGGCTTTGTCGAAGATCCCTTCGGTTTCCATATGGGCACCGTACCGACGCAGAAGCCGCGGCTGATGATGGAGGTGGGTTTCGGGGTCTCGAAGCCGTCGCACCGCCGTTTCCACGGCGAACCGGTCCTGCGCTAGAGCACGCCGCGCGAAGTCCACTGCGGTTTCGCAACAACGACAGGCGCAAAATCAAAACGCGCATTTAGCTGGCATCATGGAGCGCCTTTTATAATTGGCGCTCCCGTCTGACCGATCTCAGGCCGAGCGGCTGAACCGTCTGGCAATCAGATGGTCGAGCGCGATGCGCCCCGGCCCGCCCGCGATGATTACCAGAAAACAGGTTGCCCATGTGCCATGCGTTGGCCAGGCATCGGGATAGACGAAAATCTCGATGACCAGGGTCATGCCGAGCAGCGCCAGCGCCGAGAGCCGGCTTGCGAAACCGATGACGAGCAGGAACGGGAAGAAATGCTCGCTGAAGGCGGCAATATGCGCAGCGATCCAGGGATCGACCAGCGGCAGCTTGTATTCCGTCTGAAAGAGATAGACGGCATTGTCGGTCACATGCCAGCCATCGACCTTCGTCTGGCCGGATTGCCAGAAGACCGCGGCGATCGACAGCCTCGCAACGAGCGCGATCAGATCGTGCGGGATGCGGTCGAGAAGTTTCAGGGCGCCGCAGAGCCTTCGGGGCACGGTTTCGCGTTCGTCCGGGGCGGCCGTCATCATCTGGTTCTGCATCTTCATTCCTCTTGGCGTTCAGCGAATGGCCATGAAAGCGCCTGCCGTGAACGCACCGGCGAGGTTGGCGGAAAGATCGAAATTGGCGGCTTCGGCGAGAGCCCTCTCATAGGCCTCGCCAAGGGCGGCGCCCGAAAACAGCTCTTCCAGAAAGGTTGCGCCACCCGGCGGCAAGCGATGCACCTCGACAATCATCTGCGGGCGGATGACGAGAGCATCCTCGCCCGTCCAATCGTCGATATCCGCAAGCTCGATTTCGCCGGTGTTCATCGCCCATATGGTGACGGCCGGATAGGTGGAACGTGCGATCGAGGCAGAGGGGTGCGGCACGAAAGTCAGCTCCGCCAGGCCTGCCGGCTCGATGGTCGCCACGAGCGCTGCATCGAGCGGCACGGCATCCACCGCGTGATACGCCCGCCCTCGCAGCGCCTCCAGCCGCATGACATCGGCCAGATAGGGGATTTCCCGTGTCGGTTCGAAACTTTCAATGAAATCGGGGAAATCATCGCCATAGGCAAGCAGCAGCGGCGATCGCGGCGGATGCAGGCGGATGAACTCATGCGCCGTGGCGGCGAAGAATTCCTCACCGACGATCCTTTCCGCTGCCGGAAAACGCGAGGAGAGCGCACCGATCAGGCCGATGGCGACGTTGTTGCGATAGACGCCGAAACGCCGTGCGGGCCGTGAGCCGTTCCAGGCCGTCAGTCCATCGGGCACCGCCAGAGCGGGATCGATGAGCGCTGCGGCGAATTCGCTTTGCGTGGAAAAAGACATCCAACCCTCCTCAGGCTGCCCGGCGTGCGGCAGCGCGCTTCAGGATGGTGTCGGCCGCTTCGGCCTCGGCCCTCAAAACCGGCCATTCCGGCACGTCGTTATCCCACTCTACCAGGCTGGCAATCGGCCCGGTGCGGCCGATCAGCTCTTCATAGAGCGCCCAGACAGGATCTTTCACCGGCGTATCGTGGCTATCGATCAAAAGTGGCGCACCTGAATCGTCGATAGTCTCCGAATGGCCGCTCAGATGGATCTCGCGCACCCATTGCACAGGAAAGCGCTCCAGATAGGCCCGCGCATCCATGTGATGATTGGTGGCGGCGACGAAGACATTGTTGACGTCGAGCAGCAGGCCGCAGCCCGTGCGTCTGGCGACTTCGGCGAGAAAATCCGTTTCCTCGATCGTGCTTTCCTCGAAGAGCAGGTAGGTAGCCGGATTCTCGAGCAGCATCTGGCGACCGAGTATTGTCTGCACCTGATCGATATGGGTGCAGACCTGCGATAGCGTCGCTTCGGTATAGGGGAGGGGCAGGAGATCGTTGAGAAAGGTCGTATCGTGCGTCGACCAGGCGAGGTGCTCCGAAAAGCTCTCCGGCTCGTAGCGATCGCAGACGATCTTCAAGCGGGCAAGATGATCGCTATCCAAAGGTAGCATCGAGCCGATGGAGAGGCCGACGCCATGGACGGACAAGGCATAGTCTTGGCGCAGCCTCCCGAGCTGGGCATGCGGCGGACCGCCGGCCCCCATATAGTTTTCGGCGTGGACTTCGAAGAAGCCGATCGGCTGCGCAGCCGCATTGATCGCGGCAAAATGTTCCGGCTTGAAGCCGACGCCGGCGTGGCGGGGAAGTTCTGACGGTTTCATTGCGGGCCTCCGGGTTCGGGCAATTCCAGCAAAGTTACGAAGCGGTTTGCGTTCGGAAGGGGGGCGGCGCCTGTGAAAGGCTGCGCCGCCCACGTGTTTACGCTGTCTTGTCAGACCGGGGCCGGCCCCTGCATCAGGGTGCCGTGGCCGTTCGGCGTCGTGATCGTCTCGCAGGTTCCGGCGGGAACCAGCTTCCACGAGTTGCGCTGATAGTCGACCTTTGACGTGCCGGCGCAGGTCGTGCCGGGGCCGGCGGCGCAATCGTTCTGACCCTTGAGGGCGACGCCGTAGCATTTTTCCTTGGCATCGGCGGCAGATGCTGTCGTTGCGCCGGCAATCAGCGTCACTGCGGCTGCGACCGAGGCGGCCAGGGCGAGTGCGGACATCTTGCTCATGACAAACTCCTTACGAGAGATGATTGACGATCAATCCGGTTTCGGATCAGGCCGGGGTCAGCGAGCCGTGGCCCTTCGGGGTCTTCATCGAGGTGCAGCTACCCGTGGGAACGAGCTTGAAGGACATCTTGTCGTAGCTCATGGTCGACTTGCCGGCGCAATCATGCTTGCCGGCGGCGCAATCGTTCTGGCCCTTGAGGGCGACGCCATAGCATTTTTCCTTGGTATCGGCGGCCGAAGCAGGGACGGCGACGGATGCAAGTGCCGAGGCGATCGAGCCAGCAATGGCCAGGGTGAGGATGCTGTTCTTCATGGATCTGTCTCCTAGTTGGATGCGAGCCGTCATTGGCTTGCATCGAGGTCTACGGAGCGTCTCGATCGGATGTTACAGCCGCATCGGAATTTTTTCGAGATGGCGTCATTTATACTGTGCCGGCTATCTGCTGCGGCGGGCAATAGCCGAGCAGGTGTGGCGATGAGGCTGGAATGTGCATGGGTAGCGGACGCATCCGCCGGAGAATCTGTCGCGGAGACGAAAAGGCTTGAAAAATAGTTGCCGTTGCCGGTAACGAAAGCTTGCGGTCCCGCGTAGAGGAGATGTCGGATGAATCATTCGGCGCGCGAAGAGGAATGGGCAGTCTGGATGCGCGCCGCCATCAGCGGCGATGCGCAGGCCTATCACCGTTTCCTCACCGCTGTGACGCCGCACCTGCGCGCCATGGCGCGCCGGCGCTGCGACCAGCTAGGCGCGCCGGTAAGCGAGGCCGAGGATGTGGTGCAGGAAGTGCTGCTGGCCATCCATCTGAAGCGCGGCACATGGGATTCATCCCGCCCGATCGGACCTTGGCTGTCGACGATCGTGCGCAACAAGCTGATCGACAGCCTGAGGCGGCGCGGGCGGCATACGAGCGTACCGATCGACGACGTGATCGATTTCCTGGAGGCGGAAGTGCATACCGACGCCTTGGACCGGTTCGATGTCGATCGTATGCTGGAGCTGCTGAAAGACCCGCAGAAGACGATCGTGCGCTCGATTTCCGTCGAGGGAAGCAGCGTGCGGGAAACGGCGGGCCGGCTGAAGATGACGGAAGGGGCGGTGCGCGTGGCGCTGCACCGCGCGTTGAAGGCGCTTGCGGCTTTGTATCGGAGTGAGACCAGTGAAAACCGATGACCTCATCAATCTTTTGGCGCAGGACGCGCCGGTCCGCACGCGGATCGGCAAGGCCCTGACCATGGCGGTTATCGCGGGCATCCTCATCAGCGGCGGGCTTTTCTTCGCCGCGATCGGCTTTCGTGCCGATATCGATACAGCGATGGAGACCGTTCGCTTCCTGTTCAAGTTCGTCGTGACGATCGCACTTGCCACAACAGCCTGCGCCGTCGTCTTCCGCATCGGGCGGCCGGGCGTTTCACTACGCCTGTGGGGCTGGACGCTGCTTTTGGCGCCCGTCCTGCTGCTTGCCGCCGCCGCTGTCGAAATGGCCGTCATGCCGGCCTACAGCTGGAGTGCGCGGATGATCGGGCACAATGCCCGCTTCTGCCTGACACTAATCCCGCTGCTGTCGATCGGGCCGCTTGCCTGCTTCCTGTTTGCCCTGCGCCAGGGCGCGCCGGAAAAGCCGGGTATTGCCGGCGCCGTCGCCGGCCTTGCCGCCAGCGGCATCGCGGCGACCTTCTACGCCTCCAACTGCACGGACGACAGCCCACTTTTCGTCCTGCTCTGGTACCCGATCGCGATCGCCATGGTGACGGCGGTCGGATATGTCCTCGGCAGGCGCCTGTTGCGCTGGTGAAATAATCAATCCTAAACTTCCACCAGGGGCCATCATCTTGAGCATCGACGGGGCTCCGCCAAAAAAATGCATTTGCCTGCGTTAAACTATTTGCATCTGCGACGAATTCTATTATAGAGGCCCAGCCTTCACCGCGAACGGTTTTATCGCCTGGCGGTCGTTGGGGAATAGTTCAATGGTAGAACGACGGACTCTGACTCCGTTAATCTTGGTTCGAGTCCAGGTTCCCCAGCCAATTTCAAGCTTCCCTATTCGAGTGAGCACGTTTGTCTCACTCCCTGGGGCAAATATCCGTCTTCCCGATGATTGCAATCCTTTCGCAGAAGAAACTACTCCTTGTAGTTAGATTTGACTTGGCTTGAATTTTGTCCCGACAATTTAGCCGTATGATTAAATGGAAAGGTTTTCGATGACGATATTGGTTTCAGGTGGAGCCGGGTTTATTGGCGGGAACTTTGTCCTTGACTGGCTTGAGAGACATGACGAGACGGTCGTCAATCTGGACAAGCTGACCTATGCCGGCAATCTGGATACGCTGAAGGGGTTGAAGGGTGATGATCGCCATGTGTTCGTGCATGGCGATATTGGCGATCGCGAGCTGGTGAGCGATTTGCTGTCGATGCACCGGCCGCGCGCGGTCATCAATTTCGCAGCCGAAAGTCATGTCGATCGCTCCATCCACGGTCCCGGCGATTTCATCCAGACGAATATTGTCGGTACCTTCAATCTGCTGGAAGCCGTGCGCGGCTATTGGGATGGCTTGCCGGACGGGGAGAAGCAAGGCTTTCGCTTTCTGCATGTCTCGACGGATGAGGTCTATGGCACGCTGTCGCAGGATGATGCACCGTTCAATGAGGTCAATCGCTATGAGCCGAACAGCCCCTATTCAGCCAGCAAGGCGGCCTCCGATCATCTTGTGCGGGCGTGGCATCATACTTATGGCCTACCTGTCTTGACGACGAACTGCAGCAACAATTACGGACCTTACCATTTTCCGGAAAAGCTGATCCCGCTGGTGATCCTGAACGCGCTTTCGGGAAAGAACCTGCCGATCTATGGCGATGGCCAGCAGATCCGCGACTGGCTGTACGTCCGAGATCATTGCAGCGCCATTCGCCGCGTCCTGGAAGTCGGCAAGCTCGGTGAAACCTATAATGTCGGCGGCTGGAACGAGAAGCCCAATCTTGATGTCGTGCAGACGATCTGCGCCATCCTCGATGAGCTGAGGCCGAAGGCCGATGGCGGCCGCTACAGTGATCAGATCACCTTCGTTAAGGATCGGCCCGGTCACGACCGTCGTTATGCGATCGATGCCCGCAAGCTCGAGCGCGAACTCGGCTGGAAGCCCGCGGAAACCTTCGAGACCGGCATTCGCAAGACGATCGCTTGGTATCTCGAAAACCAGGACTGGGTCCGTAACGTCACCAGTGGTGCCTATCGTGAATGGGTCGGCAAGCAGTACGAGGTTGAGTTGTGAGCGCCATTCTGGTCACCGGCGCCAATGGGCAGGTTGGTTTCGAATTGCGGCGCTCCCTGGCGCCGCTCGGCACGATAAGCGCAGTGACACGCGCCGAAATGGATCTGGCCAGCGAAAGAAGCATCCTTGCCGCGCTCGACGAGCATAAACCCGGCATCATCGTCAATCCCGCCGCCTATACGGCGGTGGATCGGGCCGAGAGCGACAATGAGCTGGCCATGGCGGTCAATGCTACCGCTCCGGGGATACTGGCGCGCTGGGCGGCGGACAATGGTGCCTTGCTCATCCATTACTCCACAGACTATGTCTTCGACGGCACGAAAGCTGATCCCTATCAGGAAGAGGATGTGGTCAATCCGCAGTCGGTCTATGGCGAAAGCAAATGGCGTGGCGAAGAGGCGGTGCGCGCCTCCGGCGCACATCATGCCATTTTGCGCACCAGCTGGGTCTATGGTCATCACGGCAGCAATTTCCTGAAGACTATTCTTCGGCTGGCCGGTGAAAGAAGCGCACTGAACATCGTTGCCGACCAGGTTGGTGCGCCGACCTCGGCGGCATTGATTGCCGATGTCACACGCACGGTGATCGAGCGCATCATGGCCTCGCAGGCTCCAGGCGACCTCTCGGGGACCTATCATCTCACCGCACAAGGCAGCACCTCCTGGTATGGTTATGCCGCGCATATCGTTCGTGAGGCATTGGCAGCAAACGTTAGGCTTGCGCTGTCTCTCGATGCGCTGAAACCGATATCGACAGCTGAATACCCGACCCCTGCCAAGCGCCCGGCCAATTCGCGGCTGGATTGTCGAAAGCTGATGGATCGCTTCGATGTTGCGCTTCCTCTCTGGCAGGAGGGCGTCGATGACGTTCTGGCGAGATTGCGGGCTGCAGGGAATTGAAAACCGTAATTTTGCCGATGATTTCCGACCATGTCCTCCCGCCGGTGAGACAGAGGCAGATGCACTAAGGACGAGACGCAGGATCATGACGAAGGCACGCAAAGGAATCATACTCGCCGGCGGATCGGGAACACGGCTCTATCCGCTGACACTTGCGGTTAGTAAGCAGCTCCTGCCGATCTACGACAAGCCGATGATCTACTATCCGCTGACGACTTTGATGTTGGCGGGTATGCGCGAGATCCTGATCATCTCAACGCCGCAGGATACGCCTCGTTTCGAACAGCTGCTTGGCGATGGCAGCCAATGGGGCATAAAGCTTGACTATGCCGTTCAGCCCAGCCCCGACGGTCTGGCCCAAGCCTTCCTGATCGGCGAGACGTTTCTGGATGGCGCGCCGTCTGCCCTGGTTCTGGGAGACAACATTTTTTACGGGCATGATTTTACCCGATTGCTGCACGAGGCGAGCGCCAAGGAAACGGGGGCGACCGTCTTTGCCTATCACGTGCAGGACCCGCATCGCTATGGCGTGGTCGAGTTCGATCAGAGCGGCCGGGCGATCAGCCTGGAGGAAAAGCCGAAGATGCCGAAGAGCAATTATGCGGTCACCGGCCTCTACTTCTATGACGAAACCGTCGTCGACGTCGCTAAATCCATCCGTCCGTCGCCGCGTGGCGAGCTGGAGATCACCGATGTCAATGTTCACTATCTGCAGGCCGGACAGCTGGACGTGCAGACCATGGGCCGCGGCTATGCCTGGCTCGACACCGGAACGCATGAATCGATGCTGGAGGCGAGCCATTACATTGCGACGATCGAAAACCGGCAGGGCCTGAAGGTCGCCTGCCCCGAGGAGATCGCCTATCGCAGCGGCTGGATCAGTGCATCTGATGTCGAGGCGCTGGCGAACCCGCTGAAGAAGAATGCCTATGGGCAATATCTCCTTGGGATCTTGCGCGAGCAGATATTCTAACCTACGCGCTTTATGCCGCCGCTTCTCCCTCGCAAACAATCCGAACAGGACGACGAATGAAAGCCATCGATACCGCTATTCCCGATGTCAAGATTATCGAACCGACGGTGTTTGCAGACGATCGCGGCTTCTTCTTCGAAAGCTTCAATCAGGCGAAGTTCGAAGCAGCGATCGGCCGAAGTGCCGATTTCGTGCAGGACAATCACAGCCGGTCGGGCAGGGGTGTCCTACGCGGTCTCCACTATCAGCTGCCGCCGCATGCGCAGGCGAAGCTGGTGCGGGTTGTAGTTGGCGAAGTCTATGATGTTGCCGTCGACATCAGGAAATCCTCGCCCACATTCGGCCAATGGGTCGGCGTTCTTCTGTCTGCGGAAAACAAGCGTCAGCTCTGGATCCCAGAAGGCTTCGCCCATGGCTTCCTGACATTGAGCGACCATGTCGAGTTTCTCTACAAGACCACCAACTATTACGCGCCGGAGAGCGATCGCGGCATCCGCTGGGACGATCCGAAGATCGCTATCGATTGGAAATTCAATGGTCAGCCGACGCTTTCTGCCAAGGATCAGCGGCAGCCGCTGCTTGCGGATGGCGAGCTATTCGATTGATATGGCTTCGATATCAGACCCGATTGTAATCGTCGCTGAGCCGGATGATGTCGCTCTCATCAAGCAGTTGACCATATTGGATCTCGATGAAAACCAGCGGTGTATCGCCGGTGCATGAAGCGCGGTGCGTTGCCTTGAGCGGAATATCAACCGTATGCCCAAGTTGCAGAGAGTGTTCGATTCCGTCGATCTCGGCAATGCCCTGCCCTGAAACGGCGGTCCAACGCTCGGAGCGATGGTTGTGATACTGCAGCGACAGGCGCTCGCCGGGGTTTACGACAATGCGTTTGACGACATGGCGATCACCGATATCGAGCACATGCCATGTGCCCCAGGGGCGCTGATCATTGTCGCCGATCTTGTAAAAGCTTCCGTATTTCAACGAAATCTCCTCGCGAAAAGTCAATCGGCCGCCGGCCGAAAATTATTCGCGGCATTAATCCGGCGGCGCCGGCAAAGCAAGATTTTTTCGCCGATGCCGACAATGAGCCTACTCTCCACGCTCCAGTCGAACCTGTTTCGGTGTCCCAGGTGACGTAGCGATTGCTTTTCGATACAGGAGTGGAATGCGCGTTTTACATTTTTTCAAAACATATTGGCCCGACACATTCGGTGGGGTTGAGCGGGCCATTCACGCGATCGCCAAGGGTACCGCCAAATATGGTGTGGAATCTGATGTTCTATCGCTGAGCGAAACGCCGATCGAAAACAGCGTCGAATTCGACGGCCACATGGCTCACAAGGTCAAGCTCGATTTTGAATTCGCGTCCACTGGCTTCTCGCGCGAGGTGTTTGGCCGTTTTCGGGAGTTGAGTCGGAAAGCTGATATCGTCCACTATCACTTTCCGTGGCCGGTGATGGATATCGTCCATCTTACAGTTCCTCCCGGCAAGCCGACGGTGGTGACCTATCATTCTGACATCGTCAAGCAGAAGGTGCTGCTGCAGTTCTACAAGCCGTTGATGTTTCGCTTTCTGAAAAACGTCGACCGCATTGTTGCTACGTCTCCCAATTACCTCCTGTCGAGTGATGTCCTGAAAAGGTTTAAATCAAAGACGATGGTGATTCCGTTGGGTCTGGATGAAGCAGACTATCCAAAGGCAGACGAACTGACGCTAGCACGCTGGCGTGGCAGGCTTCCCGATCGCTTCCTTTTATTCGTTGGCGTCCTGCGATATTACAAAGGGGTTCATATCCTGCTGCAGGCTGCGAAACGCAATGGCCTTGATATCGTGATCGTCGGCAGTGGGCCGATGGAGGCGGAACTGAAGCAGGCTGCTGGCGAAAATCTGCACAATATCCATTTTCTCGGATCCCTGTCGGACAACGACAAGATCGCTCTGCTCGAGCTTTGTGCGGTGTTTGTGTTTCCCTCGCATCTTCGCTCCGAGGCCTTTGGACTTTCTCTCGTCGAAGCGGCAATGTTTGGCAAGCCGATGATTTCGTGTGAAATCGGCACGGGGACAAGCTTTGTCAACCTGGACAGAGTGACTGGGTTTGTGGTGCCGCCCAACGATGTGGATGCTCTATCTAACGCTATGAGGTCTATCTGGGATAACGAGCAAAAGACTGCCGTGCTGGGTGCTGCGGCGCGCGACCGCTATCTCACGTGTTTTACGGCAGAGAAGATGTGTTCCGAATATTATCGTCTCTATTGCGAATTGTCGGGCACCATTGTGAGCTGAACATTGACGACCCACATTCATACTCTGGCGAGAGCCCGTGCGTGAATCCGGTGTCTCCGTAGCTGGCTCAACACTATCGACGAAAATGCCTTCAATCCACATTAGCCGATTTTTGCCGGTGTGGGTACGGTCCTCGTGGACCGCAGGCCCGGATTGGTCAGCCCCAGAAGGTTTCAATTTACACGATGTCTCGTAAAGCATTGATGCATATAACAAGAGGTTATTACATCGATTTCCCACAAGGGCTTTTTGCGCCGATCGAGGATGACCGACAATTTGTGCTCAGTTTCCGCGGCAGCTCTCAAGCGTGAAACGACGGCACGCACGCATCGAGGAGACGAAATGGGGAAGGCCAATACGCGCGCGAGGGACAAAATGGATGTTTGGCTTATACCAAGGCAAGTGCACTTCCCGATGAACGCGGCAGTTTTGCCTGGGATAATTTCGTTGACTCAATCACCGCATTCTGGATGGACGCTGAGTTTTTGCTTCTCCCGTGTTGTTAAATTCGCGAACCGAGTTGCTCTTTCGGCGGCGAAAATGCTACGGGCATGCTTAGATAGCGGAGATAGGCGGCTTCAAGACGAATGGTGGCGCTACTCTCAGGAACACAATCGCAAGAAATCAGTGTTTGCCGAGGATCTATCTACGAGATGTTCGGTCTTGTTCATTCTTGCTAGATCCACCACAATCGCGCCCGAGCGGCATTGTCTTTTTGCGATATTGGGTGGTTTCGATTTTGTGTGATTCTGTATGTGCAGAATGTTCCGCAAAATGAAGGCGTTATGTTCTTGGCGCGATTGAGCGATGGAGATGGAGTAAACGATTTTTTCCAGATTACAGAGAACGTGATTTCACAGGTGACGCTAGATTGTTCATGAGATCCGGCAATCTGGTGCACTATCATCGGACGTTACGCAATGTCCGGCAAGCCGATTTATGTCACGTGATGCCTCGTTCGTTGACACCGCCGCGTTAGACGCAGTAATTCCCCAGCGAAGCGAACCGATCAGAAAGACCGAGTTCAAGAGTTGATATCAAGAAAGTAGACTACAGATGAAAAAAGCGCTTATCACTGGTGTAACGGGTCAAGACGGCTCTTATCTCGCATCGCTTTTGCTTGAAAAAGGCTATGAAGTTCATGGTATCAAAAGGCGGTCTTCGATCTTTAACACGGATCGCATCGATCATCTCTATCAGGATCCACACGATGAGGATCGTCGATTTGTCCTCCACTATGGTGACATGACCGACTCTTCCAGTTTGGTGCGGATCATCCAACAGGTGCAGCCTGATGAAATATACAATCTTGCCGCGCAATCTCATGTGGCGGTTTCCTTTGAGGAGCCGGAATACACAGCAAATTCGGACGCTCTGGGTGCATTGCGCATACTCGAAGCCATTCGAATTTTGAAGCTTGAGAAGAAGACGCGCTTCTACCAAGCTTCGACCTCGGAATTATACGGGTTGGTTCAAGAGATACCGCAGCGAGAGACGACTCCATTTTATCCGCGCTCGCCTTATGCAGTTGCGAAACTTTACGCTTACTGGATAACGGTCAACTATCGCGAAGCGTATGGCATGTACGCATGTAATGGCATTCTGTTTAATCATGAGAGCCCGGTTCGCGGCGAGACGTTCGTAACGCGCAAGATCACGCGCGCGTTGGCCCGCATCAAGCTGGGTCTCCAGGATTGCCTGTATCTCGGTAACCTCGATGCGCGACGCGACTGGGGTCACGCGAAAGACTATGTTGAAATGCAGTGGCTGATGCTTCAACAAGAGCAGCCGGAGGATTTCGTGATCGCGACAGGTGTGCAATACAGCGTGCGCGAGTTTGTGGACACCGCCGCCCGCGAAATCGGGATTGTCGTAACATGGAAGGGCGAAGGCGTCGACGAAAAGGGATATGACGGAAGCGGCAAATGCATCGTGTCGGTTGATCCGCGGTATTTCCGGCCAACGGAAGTAGAAACATTGCTGGGCGATCCCACCAAAGCGCAGCAGAAACTCGGGTGGACGCCGAAGATCACTTTTAACGAGCTGGTCTCTGAGATGATGCTGGAAGACATGAAGGCGGCGGAGCGCGACGAGCTGGTGAAGCGTCACGGCTTTTCGGCATACGATTATCACGAGTGAAACATGCAAAAAAATGCCAAGATTTATGTAGCAGGCCACCGCGGAATGGTTGGGTCCGCGATCGTTAGGCAGCTTCAGGGAAACGGCTATACAAACATCGTGACGAGGACGCACGATGAGCTCGATCTAGTGAATCAACGGTCGGTGACGGAATTTTTTGCCATCGAGAAGCCGGATTATGTGTTCATGGCGGCAGCTAAGGTGGGTGGCATTCACGCGAACAACACTTACCGAGCTGACTTTATCTATGAGAATCTCCTGATAGAGGCCAATGTTATCGGGGCGGCTCACAAAGCCGGCGTCGACCGGATGCTCTTTTTGGGGTCCAGTTGTATTTATCCCCGTGACTGCCCGCAGCCCATCCGGGAGGACTATCTTCTCACTGGGCTACTTGAACAGACGAACGAGCCTTACGCGATCGCCAAAATCGCAGGGGTAAAACTCTGTGATAGCTTTAATGCGCAATATGGGACGCAGTATGTTTCGGCTATGCCCACGAATTTGTATGGGCCGAATGACAATTATGACTTGAGCAAGAGTCATGTGCTTCCAGCACTGATCCGGAAAGCTCATGAGGCGAAGATGCGTGGAGACACGCAATTTGTAGTCTGGGGCTCCGGTACACCCATGCGAGAATTTCTCTACGTCGACGATATGGCCGAAGCCTGCGTGTACTTGATGGAGAAAGGGATTGCCGCCGGATTGTTCAATATAGGCACGGGTACCGATGTGACCATCCGGGAGCTTGCCGAAATCGTCATGGATGTCGTCGGCTTTACAGGAGAAATCGTATTTGATCGCTCCAAGCCCGACGGCACGCCACGCAAGCTTCTCAATGTCGACCGCATAAACGAGCTTGGCTGGAAAGCGAAAACGTCGCTGCGAGAAGGCATTTCAAAGGCTTATGCCGATTTCCGGTCTCAGGGCATCAGCTCCTGATATGACTGCAGCAATTGTCACCGTCGCCGTTCCATCCTTCAATCAAGGGCAGTTTCTGGAGCACGCCCTGCGCTCGATCTTCGAGCAGGACGTACCAGTAGAAGTTTTTGTGATCGACGGCGGTTCGACTGACAACTCCCTGGACGTCATTCGTCGATGGGAGCACCGGCTTGCTGGATGGCGAAGTCATAATGATCGCGGGCAAGCTGCTGCCATCAACGAAGGGATTGCTAGGGGGGGGGCGCCCTTCGTCTGTTGGCTTAACAGCGACGATTGGTTTCTTCCCGACGGACTGCGTACGCTTTTGGAATCTTGCAACAAGAATCCAACGGCACCCGCCGTTTATGGCCGGGCTTGGAATGTTAAAGAAAAGACCGGCTCGAAGCGGCCCATTTGGACCGAGCCGTTTTCTGTTGAGCGAATGGCGGTACGTTGCATCGTTTCGCAACCCGCGACCTTGGTGAGACGCTCGTGTTGGGAAGGCGTGAACGGCCTCGACGAAAGTCTTCACATGGTTATGGATTATGACTTGTGGTGGCGGCTTTATCGTTTCGGTGGACCGTTGTGCTATGTCGACAAATTCGTCGCAGTTAACCGGGAACACGAACTCACAAAGACCAGTTCACAGAGGCGGCGCCATTACCGGGAAGCCATCACGACCGTGAGAAAGCACTATGGCCGCGTACCGCTAAAGTGGTGGCTCGCGCAGCCATATGCCGTCTGGTACAAGGGCCTCTTCAATGTCATCCAGCGATGAATATGGGCAGGATTTGACCAGGAAATCGCAGCAAGCACAAGAATGGCCGCTTTCAAGACTTTGTGGATATGGATGTCGCTCCACTAGCCGAAATGGAATTGAGAAATGAAATTTTCATTCGTCATCCCGGTATACAATACTGGTAGCCTTCTGGAGAAATGTGTTGCATCCATCACGGCCAACAGCTTTTCCGACTACGAGATCATTATCATCAATGATGGTTCTACGGATGGTTCCGCGGAGATAATCGAAGGATTGGCGCGGCGTTTTTCGGCTATTCGTCCGCTCAACCAAGCTAATAACGGGCAAGGTGCCGCGAGAAACGCAGGGGTAAGGGCCGCGCGGGGCGAATATATCTGGTTTGTCGACAGCGACGATTGGTTGCTCGATGGTGCCGTTTCGCGCGTGGCGAAGGTGACGGGCGCGTATTCGCCGGACGTCGTTGTTCTGAACTACGTCAACGCATATGATGACGGTCGTTATATCCCGAGGTCCAATATCGCGCCTGAACTGCTTGGAAAGGTCATAAAGCCAGCCGAAAAAGAAAATGTGTTCGCCTCCGTGTCCTGCTGGAATACGCCTCCCTGGCGCCTAGTTTGCAAGAGGCAACTGCTTCTCGATCACGGTATCGTATTCGCAGAGGGTGTCTTCTACGAGGATCACCCGTTCGCGATTCATTTGATGTTGGTAGCGGAACGGGTTTTCATCTATCCTCCAGCCTCTTATGCATATTTCCAGCGTCCCGGCTCGACCACGCACGCCAATGACCGCAAAGCGTTCGATTTTCTGACGGTTCGGCAGCTATCCATTGATCTTTTCAAGCGTTTTGGCAAATTCGAAGAGTTCAGCGAACTGGCCTCTTCTTATGTCTCGCCCCGCAACTTCTACGACGCACATGTCGCGGAACCCTTCCGCCAGGAATTTGTCGAGCGTCTGGGAAAACTGATTACGCCTGAAGACCAAGCCTTGCTTGAAAAGCTGGACGATCCGGTTCGCATAGATTTCGTTCGCGGCGCTATTGCTGGCCGCGTGCCGAAGCCGGAAAAGGCAACCATACGTCGGATCAAGCTTTTGATGTCGGCCGGAGGGCGCACTCGTTTGCGTCTTGCCCTCAGGAATCGCCTGATTGGATTGTTACGGCGTTTTTTGCGTAAAACACGGTCTTTTGGAGTACAGGCACGTCAGCTTATCGAAGTCGGCCAGGTTCCCGCTCTGAACTACCGTCTGGGGACCGGTTCCAGACTTGAGCATGCGCGGGTCGATGTCCGTCTTCAATCTGAGCAACGTGATTACCTTGTGGTTGGAAATCACAGTCTCGTTGGCGGCAGTTACGTATTCGAACGTGGTGTTGGCACTATCTCGATCGGTGACTTCAGTTCTGTCGGGCACGGGACGATGATGATCTGTACCCAGCCGGAAGGCATCAAAATCGGCAATCAAGTCTTGATTTCCTGGGATGTGACCGTCATCGATAGCAACTCCCATCCGCTTGATCCAGAGTTGAGGGCCGGCGACGCTTTCGATTGGTTGTCAGGCATAGAGACGGGCCACTACGGCGCGTTCAAGGACTGGCAGGATGTAGCGGCTGCGCCAATCGTCATTGAAGATCGTGCATGGATCGGATTTGGCTCGACGATCATGAAGGGTGTTACTATTGGCCGAGGCGCGGTTGTCGCATCGAGATCCGTTGTAACCAAGGATGTTGCCCCCTTCACTATCGTCGGGGGAAATCCCGCGTCTTTCATTTCTTACGTGCCGCGCGGCCAGTGGAATTGGGAAGATACGCTAGCGGCAGCGCATGGTGACCCAGCGATGCGAGATACACTGCGGCATAGCTACATCCATAAGGATTATGCCGACACGCTCCACAGATACCGCCATAGTGAGGAATTCCGGGAGGTCGCCGGAATAATCGCTGATCGGTATGAGCAACCCGCTAGCATCCTAGACGTAGGCGCCGGGAATGGCGTTTGTTCCGTGGCCTTTGCGCTTGAAAATCATGAGGTTGTTGCTATCGAGCCAGGGGAGGGTCCTATAGGCGGTATTGATGCCGTTGAGACAATGGCCAAGCACGGCGCTTGGATTGATCCGACGATATTTGACAGATTGAGCTGGGAAAGAGCTGACATTCTTACATACCAGACAGAAAAGCGCTTCGACGCAGTTCTGTGCCGTCAGGCCCTACATCATTTTTCCGATCCACATCTTGCTGTTCAGAATATTTTCAATCTGCTCAAGCCGGGCGGAACCGCGCTCTTCGTCCGTGAGCACGTTGTTTTCGACGCCGACGACAAACAGGCATTTTTGAAAGGCCATCCGTTTCAAAAATTCTATGGCGGTGAAAATGCCTACACTGTGGAAGAGTATATTGATTTCATCAAGAAGAGCGGTCTGGTCGTTGAGAAAGTGCTCAAGTTTGGTGATAGCCCTATCAACTACGAACCGCATTCTCGTGAAATTGCACAGAAGTTGGATGAACGCGATATCGCCGGACGTCCCTACACTTTTGTAGCAGTCAAACCTGGGCGGTCGAAATGAAAACGTTGATCGTCGGAGCGCGCGGCTTTATAGGCTCGCACCTAAAAGAGTACATGGCCAACTTCGGTGAGGTTGTAGCTGTAAGCTTGTCTTCGCTTCAAGGAGGTGATCGGAAGCAACGTCTCACACAATTATTTGCGAGTATCCAGCCTGATATTTGCGTAAATTGTTCGGGGGCAGCCCATGTTCCAAGCTCATTCAGCAATCCTCTTAACGATTTCGAGATGAATACTGCGAGCGTTTATGAAATGCTGGCTGCGATACGGCAGGAGAGTCCTGGGACTCGGTTCGTTCATCTGTCGAGTGCGGCGGTTTATGGAAGCCCTGTCACACTTCCCATAGCGGAAAGTGCGCCGCTGAACCCCGTATCGCCGTACGGCTACCATAAGTTAGCGGCTGAACAGTTTTGCCAAGAGTTTTCAAGCATCTATGGCATCAAGACCGTATCGTTGCGGATTTTTTCCGCCTACGGACCGGGCCTGCGGAAGCAGCTTCTTTGGGACACCTACTGCAAATGGCGGGATTCCACCGAAGTCAAACTGTTTGGCACCGGCGACGAGACGCGGGACTTCATCTTCATCGATGATGTCTGCGAAGCCATACGGGCGGTGGTGGAGAGAGCCGGATTTGGCGGTGAAAGCATCAATATAGCGAGCGGAACGGCCATTTCCATCCGTGAAATTGTCACATTGCTATTGAAGGAACTGGGTGGCGCGCACCAGGCCGATTTTGTAGGTCAGAAACGCGAGGGCGATCCGGATTCTTGGTGCGCCAATATTACAACGCTGAAAGCCCTAGGCTTCGAAAACAGAACATCACTCATTGATGGGATCAAGGCGACGGCCCAATGGCTAAAAGAACAAGAATAATAATTCCATTTAATTACGATGAGGGTTGGACCGGAGGGAATTATTATATTTCCAACCTGGTTTCATCGCTGAACAGCATTCCGGCAATCCGGCAGCCGGAAGTTTACATTCTAAGTCACAACCGCGCATCGTTCGATTTTGTCGCTCAATCATCTAACTATCCCAGGTTGCGCTGGATCTCGTCGCTAATGATAAGCGACATCGACGGCGGTTTGTTTAAGACGCTGCGGATTCTGTCGAAATTGCTGCCGCGTTTCGTCAAAAGGAAGATCGCCTATGATGCGATCTTCCCGTTTCCCATCGATACGAAAGAGCGGCACAAGACTATTTGCTGGATCCCGGATTTTCAGGAGAGGGCACTTCCGCATCTCTTTTCGAAAGAGGAGCTCACATATCGAACGGAACAGCATCTGTATTATATTAATAATTTCGATAATATATTATTCAGCAGCTATGCGGCGAAAGACGATTTCGAAAAATATTATCCAGATGCAAAAAATACAAAACATGTGATGCAATTCGCCGTAGCAAATGTCCCTGATAGTCGCGATCACGTATCGGTACTTAAGCGTCTTCAGCTTCCTGACACTTTCTTCTATTGCCCAAATCAGTTCTGGATGCACAAGAACCATAAGTTGGTGATCGAGGCTGTGCATTTGCTTGCGCAGGAGGGGATAGAGATCACAGTCGCTTTCTCCGGAAAGGAGCTTGATCGTCGAGATCCAATGCATGTAACGAATTTGAAGACTAGGGTCGCCGAGCTTGGACTCGCAGAGCGGATTAAATTTCTCGGGTTTATCAGCAAGGAAGACCAATATGTTCTTATCGAGCGGGCCAACGCCTTGTTGCAGCCGTCGCTCTTCGAAGGCTGGTCCACCGTCGTGGAAGAAGCGAAATCGAAGTCTCAATTCATTATCGCCTCGGATATTGCGGTTCACCGCGAGCAGCTTCTCGAGAATGCCCTTTTCTTCGATCCGCACAACCCGGTGGATCTGGCGAAGGCCATCAAGCAACGCCTCGCTGATCCTGGTGAGAATATCCCCATCGACTACGCTGCACGCAGACGCGAGTTCGCTGAGAGCTTTATGAATATCGTCACGAATGTAAGCGGAGGCGTTTGAATGTCGATAGGACTTGGAGGAAGAGGAAATCCGCTCGCGTTATTGATACAGGCTAAGCGATATCGGAGCCTGATTTACAGCTTGGTGCATCGTGACATTACGATGCGCTTCAGGCAGTCCGCGTTCAGCTTTCTCTGGCTCGTGCTGCAACCCTTGTTTCTTCTGCTCGTATATTCGTTTGTCTTCCAAGTCGTCATGCGCGTGCGATGGCAAGATGCCGCGTTTTCGAACGGTAATGTTCCGGTAGGGCTTATTCTGTTTACGGGGCTAAGTGTGTACACCTTGCTGGCGGACGCACTGATCCGGTGCCCAGCCATCATTTCGAGCAGTACCTCGTATGTGAAAAAGGTCGTTTTTCCCCTCGCTCTTCTGCCCATGATCGTCGTTTTCAGCGCGCTTGTTCTCGCCGCTATTGCTCTGGCACTCGTCGTATTGATTTCGATCGGCTTTATCGGTCACGTATCGATGTGGACTCCGCTGATCATCGTCCCCTTACTTGCCTTGGCCTGTATGGCGCTCGGAATTGGTTGGTACATGGCGGCGCTGGGTGTTTATTTCAGAGATATCAATCAGATAACGCCGTTCCTAAGCACAATCCTGCTCTTCACCGCCCCTATCTGTTATCCGAAGACTATGGTGCCTGAACAATTCGGCCGGCTGTTGCGATTCAATCCGCTGACCATTCCGGTCGAAACCATTCGCGCTATGATTTTCGGCGGCGATTTTAGTTTCGACGTTCTTGGCATCTATTGCTTGATAGCCGCGGTAATTATGGTCACGGGATATCTCTTCTTCCAGAAATTGAGAGTAGGTTTTGCAGATGTCCTATGAGACGGCGATTATCTGCCGTGGGGTTTCGAAGAGTTATGGTCTCTATAACAGCAGCGCTCAGCGGCTTCGAAGTCTGATTTTCGGCGCTAGCCATATCAAGCGCTTCACCGCTTTGAATTCGCTCGATATTGAAATCAAAAAAGGAGAATTCTTTGGAATTATCGGACGTAACGGAAGCGGTAAATCGACCCTCCTTCAGATGATATCGGGTATTATACCTCCAACGAGCGGGCATATTCATGTCAACGGTCGTGTAGGGGCTATGCTGGAACTCGGCGCCGGATTCAATCCAGAGTTTACGGGGCGTGAAAATGCACGCCTTAATGCGCAGATACTCGGTCTATCGAATGCGGACATAACCGCAGCGATGCCTGAGATCGAAAAGTTCGCGGATATTGGGGACTTTATCGACCGACCCGTCATGACGTATTCGAGTGGTATGTTTGTCCGGCTAGCTTTCGCAGTCCAGACCGCGATCAACCCGGATATCCTCATCATCGACGAAGCTCTTGCCGTTGGCGACATTTTTTTCCGCATAAAGTGCTATGATCGCCTCAACGCACTCAAAGCGAACGGCACGACGGTAATCCTGGTAACGCATAGCTCTGAAGATATAATGTATTACTGTGATCGTGCATTGCTACTCGATCACGGCAACGCACTCTTCTGTGGTGACCCCACCGACGCTGTCAACCGTTACTATGAGCTTGGGCATATGAGTGCTCCAGCTGAGGCAAAAGAAGTGACTGCATGGATCGGTGAAGACGACCAGGAAATGCAGGCCGATAGGATTATGCTACCCGCCGCATGGCCAAATGACGGCTTTTCCAGCGTAGCGCCCGATCGTCAGACAGGGGATGGAAAAGTCGTTTGTACAGCCATTCGAATGCAAGACGACGCGGGCCAGGCAAAGAACGTATTTCGTCAGGGTGATACGATGCATTTGCTTGCCGAATATCGGACACAGAGTGATATCGGATCACCCTGTGGCGGGTTTGTCGTGCGAACGGACAAAGGCGTCGTCGTTCATGGGCGTCACACGGCGCAGACCAATGCCGCTGTGCCGAGGTCGATCCCCAATGGTGCTGCGGTTCGGGTGGTTCATGAGCTTAAGCTGGACGTATCGGTAGGTGAGTATGTAGTCGATTTGGGTTTTTCCAGTTTTCCGCCAGATGTTTATGCCAGGCAGAATGCCATTCCTACCATCGAGCTGGAGGGAACGGCCGCACGGCATAGTGTGGTCACAGCGGCGACCAGCTTCTCGGTGGTGGGAAAAACCGGCGGTGGCTACACTGCGCAACCATTTTACGGTCTGGCGGGCCTTCCCTCACAATCGCATTTGGCTGTAGCTAGGAAGGGCTCGGATGCATAGCCAGCAGCGTAGGGATTCACGGTTTGTCGCCCGTCTAAAGCAGAAACTGGGTATCTCGCTTGGGTTATTTTACCTTTATGACGCACGACCGTTGAACGGGGTGCGCACATGTGTTTTGCCCGTTGCCGAGCGGGCGAGGCTGACATTTTCCCTCGTGACGCCATCCTATAATCAAGGGCGTTATATCGGCGAAACAATCAACAGTGTTCTTTCACAAAGTTATCCGCTTCTCGAATATGTCATACAGGACTCGCTCTCGGCGGATGAAACGCCTGAGGTAATTGCATCTTTCCATGATCCACGCTTAAGGGCCTTCTATGAAAAGGACACTGGTCAGGCCAATGCGATAAATCGTGGTTTCCTCCGCACGAGCGGAGACATCATGGCCTATCTAAATTCTGACGATCTTCTTCTTCCGGATGCCTTGACACAGGTGGCCGCGTATTTCGAAGCCAATCCGGATGTCGATGCGCTCTACGCGGATCGCCTCATAATCGATGAGCAGAGTAACGTCATCGGCCACTGGCGGCTGCCTGCCCATAGTTCCGCAGTAACGCGCGTCGTCGACTACGTGCCGCAGGAAACCTTATTCTGGCGCCGCAGCCTGTGGGAACAAGCGGGCGGAAAATTGGACGATACCTTGCAATTCGCGATGGACTGGGATCTCGTGCTGAAATTCCAATCTGTTGGCGCGAATATCGCTCATATTCCTGTTTTTACGGGCGCCTTCAGGGTTCATGCTTCCCAAAAGACACAGGCAGCACTCACAGCCGGCAAGCGGGAAATGCGGCACGTTCGGAATCGCTATACCAGACGTTCAGCACAGTATTTCCTGTTTCCGCTACACGTACTCTATTTGTTTCGGCATGTAATGCTGGATGCCAGACCGCTCGAATGAGCGAGCGGCTTAACCGATTTTTTAGTTGAGAATACTGGCAAGGGGCGGAATATGCCTGAGTTCGATATCACGGTCGTTATCCCGACATTCAAGGCTGAAAAGACTGTCGGACAATGTCTGGAGTCAGTTCTTTCCCAGCAGGGCGTGTCCACGGAGATCATCGTCGTCGATGGAGGATCGCCGGACGCGACAATCTCCATCGTGCAGAGCTTTTCATCGACAAACCTTACTATTATTTCCGAACCCGATCGAGGCATCTACGATGCGATCAACAAGGGTGTTTCGCGCGCGCAAGGCGGAATGATCGGTGTTCTTGGCGCGGACGATGTCTACAAACCGAACGTACTTTCGGTTGTGAAGGAAAATGCTTCGCGAGGGGTGGAGATCGTTGCAGGCTTGACCCTGATCGACGGGCAATTGCGGGCGGACGAACAATATAGGCCGGCGGCGTTGATCAGCGGCATTCCATTTGGTCACAATGCAATGTTCGCTTCCCAAGAGGCTTATCGGAAGGTTGGGTTGTATGATCTAGCCTATCGAATTTGTGCCGATGCGGAGTGGGTTCATCGCGCGATCAAATCGGATATATCATGCCGCAAGGTTGAACAGGTCTTCGTCGAGTTTGGAACAGAGGGCACGTCGTCGACCAATCCGGAAGAAATCATAGCGGAGGCCTGCAGTGTCATCCAACGTAACTTTCCCTTTTTGTTGAAAGAGGAAGCGAAGTATCTTCTGTATGGCGTGAGGGGCTGGGGAGAAACCAGTCGGATTGAGCAGATACTGCGAAAGTATGGCCACGAGTCAGTACTTTTTGTAACTGCGCTGCAGGAAGCCTTTCCGGCAGTAGAGACAAAAGCCGCAGGCAGGCACCGATATCTTCGGCGCCTTAGAAACATAATTTCAAGGATGTTTTGAAATCAATGCAAGGTCACACTCTATGACCGCTAGCTGCCGAAATTTGCTGTTGGCTTCGCGGTCAACACCTCAGCCTAGAGCGCATCCGTTGAACGCGGAATCGCGTTGGGGCTTCCCTTACTGGCCGAATTCTGATTCCCTGGCTCCGACTGGTGATTTGGTCGGAGGCACTATGACCCGAGCTTATCAGCGATGATCTGCGTAGCCGCGTCCTGGCTGCGTCACGGGATGGCATGTCGGCGCGCTCAGCAGCCCGATTGGGATTGGCATTTCGACAGCCATCGCGTGAATTGCGAGTGCGCGGCAGGGTCGGCTGACCCCGTCGAAACAGGGACGACGCGGCGGCTCGCGCCTCGATACCCACGAGGATTACATCGTCGGCATGATCGAAGAGGAAAAGGACATCACGCTGAACGAAATGGTTCTGCGGTTAGCCGAACAGAAGGCGGTCTCCATTGGCCGCGGGCTTGACGTCTGGCTGCGAAAGCGCGGCTGGACATTCAAAAAAAGACCGCACATGCATTGGAGCAGGAGCGCCCCGACCTTCTGAAGCGTCGGCGCGACTGGTTCGACGGCCAGCTCGATCTCGATTCGGCGGAAGTAGGAGCCAGTCGAGGCGCCGAAGCGTAGGCTTTCCGACAAAAGCATATGGGCGATCCCAAAGATGTCCTCTTCCTTACGCATCGATCTCTCGATCCCATTAAGAACGTTGAAGCCCATGACCGGATTGGTCGTATCGAGTACCATGACTTTGCAGCCGAGCAGATGGGCGCGATGCTCGAGAATCATCGCGCGCCCCGTCGATGGATCGAGACAGATCAGCGGCTCTGTAGCGCAGCGCCGTCGGGACGACATTGATGGTCGTCTTGAAGCCGCCGGAGCCCGCGAAGAGGCGGTCGTGCAACTATCATGATCACGCTCTCGCCACCGCTTCCTTCCTTTCCACGTTCCCCACCGCCAAATACTCCCCCTTCAGCCGCATATGGCACCAGCAGGCAAAGGCGGAGGAGGCGAAGGCGAGGCTTTCGCCGATCGCCAGGCGGTTGTTGGAGTTGCTGAGGAGCGTCAATGAGAAAAAGAAAAGGCAGGCGATGTATGCGTGCCATGCGGCGCGCGGAATAATGCCGGCCTTGCGGGCGCGCCAGACGGCGCGGATGAAGGTGGCGAGCATGAAGCCCATGATTGCCGCACCGAACAGCCCGTAGCGCACTAGGATTTCCAGATAGCCGTTGTGCAGCAGCGTGTACTGGACATGCGAGTAGCGCGTCTCGGCCCAGCGTTCGAGCCACCGGTTGCCCCAGCCGAAGATCGGCGCGGAGGAAAAGACTTCCCAACTGTTCGACCAGAGCTGCAGGCGTTCGTCCATCGACACCGGTGTATTGCTGGAGCTAATGGCGTTTGAAACCACGCCGCCCATCTCATGGCCGTTGGCCACATTTTCGACCATGGAAAGGGCGGCCGACACAGTTGGGCCGGCCGTCTTGTCGAGATTGTGCCTGACGCCATAGATACCGGCGATCAGCAGGGCCCCGACGGCAATGATGATGATGACGCCGCTCTTCAGCCGCAGGTAAGTCAGTGTAATGAGTGCCAGCAGCGGCAGGGTGATGCCGAGTGCCAGCCAGACGCCTTTCGATTTGGCGCCATAAATGGCGATGAAACAGAGCGCGAAGATGAAGGGCGACGCGATACAGGCGAAGCGGGCGATCCGGCGGTCGCTCGATTTATCTGTCAGGTAATGCAACAGCCAGAACAGGGTGAAGATCACGATCATGCCACAGGCGACGGCGCCGTGGATCTGATTGTTCATGATCAGCGGTCGGATGGTTTCGCCGGCAAAGACTTCGCGCAGGTGCTGTGTTGCCACAAGCATGATGAGAACCATGGCGAAATAAGCCGCGACGATCTTCTCCATCAGCTCTTCGTATAGCAGGAAGGCGACGCCCATGATGGGGAAGAAGAAGGGAAAAGCATAAAGCCAGTCGGAGGCGCCGATATCGTGCTGCGGCGTCAGCCAGAAGGTGATGAAGAAACGCGCCATGACATAGAAGGCCCAGCCCATGCAGAGCCAGCCGATCCAGTCCGTGCGCGGTCGTATCGGTGCCTTCATATAGTAGTAGAGGGCGATGAGGGACAGGAGCGCGGTGGCATAGCGATAGGCATCGCTTTCGACCACCGTGGGGGAGGCGACCAGCAGCCAGAGAATGCCGCCGATGATGGCGACCGGTTTCGTCATGCTGCTTCCTGCCTTCATGACGCCGATCGGTTCGGCTGCAAGGTCAGCACGCGGTTTGTTGATGCGCGAGTCGTCCAATGTCGTCATCCGCCTTCGTCCAGAATCGGTTCATCATCCGGCATTTCTCGCTCCCATGACGGCCCCTATGGTCGCAAAGGGGCAGGAATGCGGCAATTTTCCTATGCCGTTGGGTCAACGATGTCGATTTTGCCGATTGTTTGTTAATGGGCAACTCCGTCGCGTCGAACCACTTTCAAGACCGTCAGGAAAATGATCTTGAGATCGAAAAGAAAGGAGCGCCGGCGCAGATAATCTTCGTCCAGTGCCACCTTCTCGGGGATCGGCAATTCGTCGCGGCCATTGACCTGCGCCCAGCCGGTCAAGCCTGGCAGCAGCGCGTCGACACCGCGTTGCGTGCGCAGGGCGACGAGATCGTGCTGGTTGAAGAGCGCCGGGCGCGGGCCGACGATGCTCATCTCGCCTTTCAGGATGCACCAGAGCTGCGGCAGCTCGTCGAGGCTCGACTTGCGCAGGAAGGAGCCGATCGGCGTCAGATAAATGTCGGGGTCCTTCAGCAGATGGGTCGCAACCGCCGGCGTGTCGGTGCGCATACTACGGAATTTCGGCATGCGGAAGATTCGGTTTTTCCGGCCGACCCGATCCGACCAATAGAGGATCGGACCTGGCGAGGTCAGCCGTACCGCGAGTGCGACGATCAGGACCGGAATGAAAAAAACGATGGTCGCGGCGAGAGCGGCGAGAAAATCGAAAAGGCGCTTGGCGATCGTATAAAGCATCGTCTCTTGTCGTTGCATCGCCCTCTGTTCTAAGGGTGATCAAGGTCGTCAATGCTCCGTCCATCTCATATCGCGATTTCAAGCACAACCATCCCCGGCAAGATTCCTCGCCCTTGTTCCGAGCGGATATCCCGTGCAAAGCATGTCTCAGCAAATCATGATGCGGAAAAGCGGAGGCAGTGCGCGGATGATCCTGGTAACGGGTGCGACGGGTTTTGTCGGACAGGCTCTGTGCACGGAGCTTTCCCACCGCCGGATGGATTATCGGCCGGTCAGCCGCAACTCTCGTCCGGGCTTCTTCGCCATCGGGGCGATCGATGGCCAGACAGATTGGTCGGAGGCGCTTGCCGGCATCGATACCGTCATGCATCTGGCGGCTCGCGTCCATGTCATGAACGAGAGTGCTGCCGATCCGTTGGCCGCGTTTCGCGCCGTCAATGTCGATGCAACGGTAAACCTGGCGCGACAGGCAGTGACCGCAGGCGTGAAACGCTTTATTTTCCTGAGCTCGATCAAGGTCAATGGCGAAGGGACGTCGGCGGGTAAGGCCTTCAGGGCCTCGGACGTGCCGCATCCGGAAGATGCCTATGGCCGCTCGAAGCTGGAGGCTGAGGCGGCATTGTTGGCAATATCAGCGGAAACAGGCATGGAGGTTGTCATCATCCGGCCGCCGCTCGTCTACGGGCCTGGTGTGAAGGCGAATTTCGCAAGCCTGATGACATGGGCCGCCCGGCCGTTTCCCTGGCCGTTCGGTGCGGTTCGGAACCGCAGGTCGCTCGTTTACGTCGGCAATCTCGTCGACTTTATACTGCTCTGCGCCAACCATCCTGCCGTTCGAAACCGCGTCTTCCTGGTGAGCGACGGTGAAGATGTTTCGATCGGCCAGCTGATCGCCAAACTATCCCTGGCCGCGGGGCGCAAGGCCTGGATGCTGCCGGTGCCGCCTGCTCTGCTCGAGGGACTTGCCGCGCTGCTGGGCCGTCGAGCCGCCGCGCAGCGGTTGCTTGGCTCGCTTCAGGTCGATATCGGCGAGACGCGGGCGATCACCGGCTGGTCGCCACCTTATTCGGTCGAAGAAGGGTTGGCGGCAACGGTTGCCGGTGCAAGGACGAAGGCACGCTGAGCGGGCCTTTCAGCCTTACAGGCTCCAGACCGAATGATCTTCCAGCAAAGGATTGGCTCGATCGAGGGCTGCCTTCACGTCGACGACGACTCCGTTCTCGCTCAAGAGATCGAGGATAGTGGCTGCACCTTCTGCCAGATAGGATTTGTGCGGAACGGCAAGCACGATAGCATCAAGCTTGCCGAAGTCCCGCAATTCCCGGAGCTTTATGCCGTATTCCTCCTCAGCCTCCGAGGTGCTCGCCATCGGGTCGTGCACCAGCGGTTCCAGGCCGAACTGATGCAGTTCGCTTATAATGTCAGGAACGCGGCTGTTGCGCAGGTCGGGCACGTTTTCCTTGAAAGTCAGGCCGAATATGCCGATCCGGGCGCCGTTGATCGGCTTTTTCGCCGCGACCAGCATCTTGATGAGCTTTTGGGCAATGAAGGCGCCCATGCCGTCATTGATGCGGCGGCCGGAAAGAATGACTTCAGGGTGATAGCCGAGTTCTTCGGCCTTGGCCGTCAGGTAATAGGGGTCGACGCCGATGCAGTGGCCGCCGACCAGGCCGGGGGTGAAGGGCAGGAAATTCCATTTCGTCCGCGCCGCCTTCAGCACGTCGGCGGTGCGGATATCCATTTTCTCGAAAATGATCGAAAGCTCGTTCATCAATGCGATATTGACGTCGCGCTGGGTATTCTCGATCACCTTGGCGGCCTCCGCCACCTTGATGCTGGGGGCGCGGTGGATGCCGGCCTCGACCACAGCGCCATAGATCGCAGCGATCCTTTCCAGCGTTTGTGCATCATCGCCGGCGACGACCTTCACGATGCGCTCGAAGGTGTGCTCCTTATCGCCGGGATTGATGCGTTCCGGGGAATAGCCGACATGGAAATCCTCGCCCTGGCGCAGCCCGGAAACTTCCGCCAGCACCGGGCCGCAGACGTCTTCGGTGACGCCGGGATAGACGGTGGATTCGTAGACGACGACCGAACCTTTGCGCAAAACCTTGCCGACCGTGCGCGAGGCCGAAATCATCGGCTGCAGATCGGGCTGCCGGTTCCGATCGATCGGTGTCGGCACGGCGACGATGAAGATATCGCGATCCCTGAGATCCGCGATATCGCCGCTGACACGCAGTCCGCTCGACTGCAGCCGCTCGGCAGAAATCTCCCGGGTATCGTCCTCGCCTGCCTTCAGCGCGGCGACGCGGGAGGCCTTGATGTCGAAGCCGACCACATCAGGGAATTTTTCGGCAAGCGCAATCGCGACAGGCAGGCCCACATAACCGAGGCCGATGACGGCAATTTTTTCGTTCAACACAACATACCTCGAACACTCCGCCTGAATTAGCCTAAATCCGAAGCCGATGTCAGCGGCAATATTTGCCACAGGCGTGGTTTCTGCTGCCGGTCGCGTGAATGTGAATATCGGCTGTCGGCTTTGCAATAGGCTGGAGATACGGGACTGGGGCTGGTTTTGGCAACGCGCCTGATATGGGCATCGAAACTTTCTCGTCCCGAACCTATTTATAAGGGCAACAGTTATTTTCTCGGAAAGGGTGGTTCGCGATGCGAAACAGCCATCTCAAGTATCTACGCTCACAGCGAGAGGATCTCGAAGCCAAGCTTGAGCTGCATATAGCTCGCTATTGTTTCGGCGACGGCGAGGTCGAAGACGGTACCGAGGCGGAGTTGCGGCAACGGATCGCCGAATTGTCTGACGAAATCACCGTGCTTGAAACCCAATGGGGTGAATAGTCTGACGGCTGTTGGGCACAGGCGCCAGCTTGCTGATTCCGGTCGGCGTGATCGGTGATAGAAGGTGCAAGGAAATCCTGAACCTGGTTCAGCTGCCAGTCCGCAAAAGGCGGATTTGCGACAAGAGCTGTCGAATCCGTCGATATGGGCGCCAAGCAGGCCGAAAACGGCTGGCCGGCTGCGCAAGCGCCGGCCTTGATCAAGTCGTCGGTGGTCGCCTTGTCGGTCACTAGGTTGATTTTCGTCGCCTCATCCGGCGTGATAAGCCGTATCGAACTTGGAACGATACTCATCGCCATATCCAGTATCGACCGATCAACACCCATTTTCTTGAAGTAAGCGAGCATCTTCGATCGCTGCGATTTCGACAGTTTCGTACTGTCGTGCAGTCCGACAAACTTGCGGCTGATTTCCTGGCGACTGATGAGGTGCTTCTTGCCGTTAACGATCTGATACTTCATTCGGTAAATGATCCGTTCCTGATCATAGGTCGTTTTGACCTGATGGACTCCGACTATAGCGAAGGGGCTGACGACGCGCCTGACGCCGGCGGACAGCACGAAGGGGCAGGCCGAAAGACATCTGCTACCTGCGGAATATGCAATAGCTTTTGCTCCGGCGCGCCAGCCGTCGGCACACAGCGGCTGATTGCCTGGACAGGATTGCAGCCGGGTTCCACCCACGGCAACGGACAGGCCGTGGGTGCGGATGATCTCACCGATTTGCATCGCGGCTTCTACATTTCCGCCGGGTGAATTCACGATTATAGGCAGCTTCTTGTTGCCCGTGCTTGCAAGAAGCTTGCGCAAGTCGTCGGGGGATCTTGCATCGATCATGCCTTCGGCTGCAATCCAGTCCATGCAGCCCTCGGGCCGACAATTGTCGGAGCCGGGAGCCGCGTGAACGAGCATGAATTGCATTGGCGCGCCGGGCACCTGGGCCATCGCAGCCGCCGTCAGCCCCGTGAGTGCAAAACCGGCCACGGCTGCCGGCAGGCAAATCTTCAGCGCGCAACGCAAAAGATGCCTGAAAACTGCAAAAATCATGAAGTGAAACCCCGCACCCACTGAATGGAAGCTAGCAAAGTGCAATCCAATTAGGCAAGGGGCACAACCTCGATCTGCACCGTTTCACGAGACTGCCACCGGGTTAAAATACGAGGCATCGATAGGCACGCAAACATCTCGACATCGGCAGCTATTCGGCGCGATAAGGTTGGAGACGATCGAAGCGAGCGAGAAAGCGATGAGGCCGAGCCTGCCCACCCTTCTGAGCATCAATGGCGGCTATGTCGATACCGCCGGGTTTCTTGCCCTGCATGGGCTGTTCACGGCGCATGTCACGGGCAATTTTGTCACGCTGGGCGCTTCCCTGGCGCTCGGAACCTCGGGCGCTCTGGCCAAGCTCCTGGCGCTGCCGGTTTTCTGCGTCGTCGTCATCCTCGCCCGTCTCATCGGTGGCGATCTCTCGCGGCGCAATCTGCCGACGCTGCAGATCATCCTTACGCTGAAATTGTTGCTATTGGCCTTTGCGGCGATCCTCGCCATGCGCTTTGGCCCGTTTGGCGATGGGGATGGCTGGCAGCCGCTTCTGATAGGCATAACGCTTGTCGCGGCGATGGCCATCCAGACGACAGCACATCGCATTCATCTCGGCTCGTCACCACCGACGACGATGATGACGGGCACGACGACGCAGATCATGATCGACATCGCCGATCTGCTCCATGGTGCCAAGCCGGAGGAAAAGGCGGCGATGAAGGCTCGGCTTCGCCGCATGGCCGTCTCTGTCGGCGGCTTTGCCTTCGGCTGTGCGCTGGCTGCGGCCCTTTTCCTGTTTGTCGGCATGGCTTGTTTCCTTCTGCCTCCGGTTCTGGCGCTTGCCGGAATTCTCACGCATATAGGCAAGGCGGAGGTGAAGCCGGCTTAGCTTTTTGCCTGGGCCTGTTCTCGATACGACCAATCTTGCTCCTTTCTCCCGCCTTGCAAGTCGGCTACAGCTCTCTAAGTGTACGCGTCGGATCGAACCCGGTCCGCCGCTTTGGGGCGGTAAGTCGTCGTCAGTCGAGAAGGGATGGTCATGGCAGGAGAAACGGTGCTTGTGGTCGGCGGAGCCGGATATATCGGTTCGCACACTTGTCTGGATCTGGCGAACAAGGGGTTCAAGCCGGTCGTCTACGACAATTTCTCCAATGGTCATCGCGAGTTCGTCAAATGGGGGCCGGCGGAAGAAGGCGATATCCGCGATCGGGCGCGCCTCGACGAGGTGCTGGCCAAGCACAAGCCTGCCGCGATCCTGCATTTCGCCGCGCTGATCGAGGTCGGCGAGTCGGTCAAGGATCCCGTTTCATTCTATGAAAACAACGTCATCGGCACGCTGACCCTGCTTTCGGCAGCCCAGGCGGCCGGCGTGAAGGCTTTTGTCTTTTCCTCGACCTGCGCCACCTACGGCCTGCCGCAGAGCGTGCCGCTGGATGAGAGCCACCAGCAAGTGCCGATCAACCCTTACGGCCGCACGAAGTATATCGTCGAGCAGGCACTGGCCGATTACGACCAGTACAAGGGGCTGCGCTCCGTCATCCTGCGCTATTTCAATGCTGCCGGGGCCGATTTCGAGGGGCGCGTCGGCGAGTGGCATACGCCGGAAACCCACGCGATCCCGCTCGCCATCGATGCGGCCCTCGGCCGCCGTCAGGGCTTCAAGGTCTTCGGCAGCGATTACGATACACGCGACGGCACCTGCGTCCGCGATTACATCCATGTGCTCGATCTCGCCGACGCCCATGTCCGCGCCGTGGAATATCTGCTCCGCGGTGGCGATTCCGTCGCGCTCAATCTCGGCACCGGCACGGGCACGACGGTGAAGGAGCTGCTTGGAACGATCGAGACCGTGTCGAACCGGCCGTTTCCGGTCGAGTATGTCGGCCGCCGCGAGGGCGATTCGACGACGCTCGTCGCCAACAACGACAAGGCTCGCGATATTCTCGGCTGGTCGCCGCAATACGATCTGACCGAGATCATCCAATCCGCCTGGAATTGGCATGCCAAGTCCAACCAGCACTGAACGGCGTTCTTCCGTTGCTGTTGGGAGCAAACGCCCGAACGTCCTGCTGATTTCGGCAGATCAATGGCGGGGAGATTGCCTTTCCGCCATCGGGCATGAATGCGTGAAGACGCCGAATGTCGATGCGCTGGCGCAGGAAGGCGTGCTGTTCCGGCGGCATTATGCCGGAACGGCCCCCTGTTCGCCGGCGCGCGCGACGCTTTATACCGGCCTCTATCAAATGAACCATCGCGTTTGCCGCAATGGTTCGCCATTGGATGCGCGTTTCGACAATATCGCGCTTGCCGCACGCCGGGCCGGCTACGAGCCGACGCTGTTCGGCTATACGGATACGGCACCCGATCCGCGCAGCCGCGATCCCCACGATCCGCATCTGACGACCTATGAGGGCGTGCTGCCGGGCTTTACGGCGCGGCAGCTTCTGCCCGAGCACGAGAAGCAGTGGCTCTCCTGGCTGCGGTCGCGCGGCCATGCCGATGCCGTCAGCCGCGATATTCATATTCCGGTCGGTGCTTTGCCCGGCGAAATTTCCAACAATGCGCCCGCCTATTCCAGGGACGAGACGCAGACGGCATTCCTGGCTGGCGAGTTCATCCGCTGGCTCGGAGAGCAGGATCAGCCGTGGTTCGCGCATGTTTCCTTCCTGCGGCCGCATCCGCCCTTCTCGGTGCCGGAGCCCTATAACCGCATGTTTTCGGCTGCCGACGGTCCGGAATTTGCGCGCGCAGCCGATCGCGAGACGGAGATGGCCTCGCATCCGCTGCTTGCCTTCGGCCTGCCGCTGATCGGCAAGGGCGGCTTCGTCTATGGCGGCAAGGGCTCCATCGAGGAGTGGACGTCTGAGGATTTTGCGGCCATCCGTGCCGTCTATTACGGCATGATCGCCGAAGTCGATGCGCAGCTCGGCCGGATCTGGCAGGCATTGAAGGATGCAGGCGCCTGGGACGATACCGTCATCGTCTTTACCTCAGACCATGCCGAGATGATGGGCGATCACTGGATGCTCGGCAAGGGCGGTTTCTTTGACGGCAGCTATCACGTTCCGCTCGTCATTCGCGATCCCGGCCAGCCTGCCACGCATGGCCGGCATGTGGAGCGTTTCACCAGTGCGGCCGATATTTTCCCAAGCCTGTGCGATCGGCTCGGTATCGCGCCGGCAAATCATGTCGATGGCGAAAGCCTTCTGCCGTTCCTCGCAGGATCCGAACCGAAAAATTGGCGCGATGCGGCTTTTTGGGAGTTCGATTTCCGCGACATCGCCGAGGGTGTTCCGGAGCGGCATTTCGGCTTGCGGTCCAATGCCTGCAATCTGGCCGTTGTGCGCGACGAGCGCTTCAAATATGTCCATTGCGCCGGGCTGCCGCCGCTGCTCTTCGATCTGACGAAGGATCCGGCCGAGCTGTCCAATGTCGCCGAAGACGGCGCCTATATGGCGATCAGGCTTGCTTATGCTGAAAAGCTGCTTTCCCTTCGCGCGGAGCATCTGGACCAGACGCTCGCCTATACGGAACTGACGGAAAAAGGGCCGGTTTCGCTCCGGCCCTGAGTCATCTTAGCCGAGTGCGCCGAGATAATTCATCTTGCCCACCGCCAGGCCGCGGCTGCGCAGAATGTCGTGCGCCGTGGTGACGTGGAAGAAGAAATTCGGCAGCGCGAATTTCGCCAGATAATCTTCACCCTTGAAGACGATCTTGTTGCCTCCGGGCGAGATCGTCACTTCCCGCGCGTCGCTGCCTTCCATCGTTGCTGGCGTGATCGTTGCCAGGAAATCCTGCGTCTTCTTCAGACGTTCGCGCAGGTCTGCGACGGTAACTTCATTGTCCTCGAAGCGTGGCGCATCGATGCCGGTAAGGCGGGAGATGGTGAGCTTCGCCGTATCGGAGGCCCGCTGGTACTGGCCGGAGAGCGGCAGCATGTCGTCGATCAGGCGCGCGGAAACGAGTTCTTCCGCCGCAATGCCTTTTTCCGTCGCATAGGCTTCAATCTTGCCGAGATAGGCCGAAAGGTTTTGCAGGCCGCGTTGAAAGATCGGGACCGAGAAACTGTACATTGAGGGCATGCTTATTCTCCATTGCGGGCCGCGGCGCGGCCGGTTGGTTTGCCGACATTCTATTCCGTTCCCATGTCGATGGAATAACCGTTCCATGACGTCGGCGCCCGTATGTAGGGTTTGGTCGCCGTTTCTTACAGCAGCAGAGGAGAAAAACTCGTCGTCGCCCGGACCCTTTCGGGGGCGAGAATTTGCTGTTGACCTTTGTCTTGAAAAATGGAATGAATATTCCGGATAAAGAATTTTACGGTTTGTTTGTTCCGTTTTCGATATGGCTGCCATGGGAGTGACAGCCGATTGAATAAAGGCCCCGCGGTCGAAACCGGGGGCTCCGGCATTCAGGAGGGGTGTGGCCGGGCACCGTATCTGGGAGGAAAACATGAAGAAATTTATCCTTGGCTCTGCGATGGCGCTTATGCTGTCGACCGCTGCCCATGCCGAGACCATCGGCGTTTCCATGGCGCTTTTCGACGACAACTTCCTGACGGTTCTGCGCAACGGCATGCAGGATTACGCAAAGGACAAGGGCGTCACCCTGCAGGTCGAAGACGCGCAGAACGATATCGCCAAGCAGCAGAGCCAGATCCAGAACTTCATCGCCAGTAAGGTCGATGCCATCATCGTGAACCCGGTCGATACCGACGCGACGGCCGCGATTTCCAAGCTTGCCGCCGATGCCAAGATCCCGCTGGTCTACGTCAACCGCGAACCGGCAAACGTCGATAGCCTTCCGGACAAGCAGGCTTTCGTCGCCTCCAACGAACAGGAATCGGGGACGCTGGAAGCCAAGGAAGTCTGCCGGTTGCTGGGCGGCAAGGGCAAGGCCGTCATCATGATGGGCGAGCTTTCGAACCAGGCTGCCCGCATGCGCACCAAGGACGTCCATGATGTCGTGGCGACCGATGAGTGCAAGGGCATCAAGATCGTTCAGGAGCAGACCGCCAACTGGCAGCGCACCCAGGGTGCCGACCTGATGACCAACTGGCTCTCCAGCGGCATCGAATTCGATGCCGTCATCTCTAACAACGACGAAATGGCGATCGGCGCCATCCAGGCACTGAAGGCGTCCGGCAAGTCGCTCGACAAGATCGTCGTTGCCGGCGTCGATGCGACGCAGGACGCGCTTGCCGCCATGCAGGCCGGCGACCTGAAGGTCACCGTGTTCCAGGATGCTGCCGGTCAGGGCAAGGGTGCAGTGGACGCCGCACTCAAGCTCGCCAAGGGCGATAAGATCGAGAAGAAGGTCTACATCCCCTTCCAGCTCGTCACGCCGACCAACGTCAAGGACTTCGTCAAGAAGAACTGAGGACGAAAATGATCGACGGATGCGGGCTTGAAAGCCCGCATCCCTTGAAATCCGATCTGCCCGGGAGGGAAAAATGGTTGTGAGCCCATCCACCATGGCGGCGGTGCGCGCCAGCGGCGTTGTCCCCAATGCCGCCTATCTGTTGAGCGCGGAAGGTATCCGCAAGGAATTTCCCGGCGTGGTCGCCCTCGACGACGTTTCCTTCCGCCTGAAGCGCGGGACGGTGCATGCGCTAATGGGGGAGAATGGCGCGGGCAAGTCGACGCTGATGAAGATCCTTGCCGGCATTTATATTCCCGATCAGGGCGAGGTACGTCTCAAGGGCGTCGAAATCCGTCTGAAGTCACCGCTCGACGCACTGGAGAACGGCATCGCCATGATCCATCAGGAACTGAACCTGATGCCCTTCATGACGGTTGCCGAGAATATCTGGATCCGGCGTGAGCCGAAGAACCGGTTCGGTCTCGTCGATCACGCGGAGATGAGCCGCAAGACTGAGGAGCTCTTCCGGCGCCTCAACATTTCTATCGATCCCGAGATCCAGGTGCGTGAGCTTTCCGTCGCGAGCCGGCAGATGGTCGAAATCGCCAAGGCGGTCTCCTATAATTCCGACGTGCTGATCATGGATGAGCCTACCTCGGCGCTGACGGAGCGCGAGGTTGCGCATCTCTTCCAGATCATCCGCGACCTGCGCGCCCAGGGCATCGGCATCGTCTATATCACCCACAAGATGAATGAGCTGTTCGAGATCGCCGACGAGTTTTCGGTGTTCCGCGACGGCAAATATATCGGCACACATGCCTCGACCGATGTGACCCGCGACGACATCATCCGTATGATGGTCGGCCGCGAGATCACGCAGATGTTCCCGAAGGAGGAGGTGCCGATCGGCGATACCGTGCTGTCGGTCAAGGATTTGAACCTCGACGGCGTCTTCTCCAATGTATCCTTCGACGTCAGGGCTGGCGAAATTCTCGGCGTGGCCGGACTTGTCGGATCGGGCCGGTCCAATGTCGCGGAGACCATCTTCGGTGTGACGCCCGCCTCATCCGGCACCATCGAGCTTTTCGGCAAGAAGACAGAAATTTCGTCGCCGGCGGCGGCGATCCGCCACGGCATGGCCTTCCTGACGGAGGACCGCAAGGATACGGGCTGTCTTCTCATCCTTAGCGTGCTGGAGAATATGCAGGTCGCGGTGCTGCATGACCAGTTCGTGCGTGGTGGCTTCGTCCAGGAGGGCGCGATCGAAGAGGCCTGCGAGGAGATGGCGAGGAAGCTGCGCGTCAAGACGCCGAACCTCGACGAACGCATCGAAAACCTGTCCGGCGGCAATCAGCAAAAAGCGCTGATCGGCCGGTGGATGCTCACCAATCCCCGCATTCTCATCCTGGACGAGCCGACGCGCGGCATCGATGTCGGTGCCAAGGCGGAGATCCATCGTCTCGTCACCGAAATGGCGCGCAACGGCGTCGCCGTCATCATGATCTCCTCGGAAATGCCCGAGGTGCTCGGCATGAGCGACCGCATCATGGTCATGCATGAAGGACGGGTCACCGGCTTCCTGGATCGCGCGGATGCAACTCAAGTGAAGGTGATGGAGCTGGCCGCGCAGTGACGCCGCCAATCATCGCAAGGGAGGATTGAACCATGGTTAGCAAAGTTGCAGAGGCGGCCGCCCCGGCAGTCACACGGCCAAAAAGGCGCCGCGTGCCGCCCGAACTCGGCATCTTCCTGGTGCTGATCGGCATTGCGCTTCTCTGCGAAATCCTCGGTTGGATCTTCGTCGGCCAGAGCTTCCTGATGAACCTGCAGCGCCTGAAGATCATGATCCTGCAGGTGTCGGTCATCGGCATCATCTCGGTCGGCGTGACGCAGGTCATCATCACGGGCGGCATCGACCTCTCGTCCGGCTCTGTCGTTGGCCTCACGGCCATGGTCGCCGCGAGCTTCGCACAGTCGTCGACATGGGCGCGGGCCGTTTATCCCGCACTGACCGATATGCCCTTCTTCGTGCCGATCGGCATCGGCCTGCTGATCGGTCTTCTTGCCGGCTACATCAACGGCCAGCTGATCACCAAGACCAAGATCCCGCCCTTCATCGCGACACTTGGCATGATGGTCTCGGCACGCGGCCTGTCAAAACTCTACACCAAGGGCCAGCCGATTTCTGGCCTCACCGACCAGTTCAATTTCATCGGTTCCGGCATCTGGCCCGTCATCGTCTTCCTGATCATCGCAATCGCGTTCCACATCGTGCTGCGCTATACGCGCTACGGCAAGTTCACCTACGCCATCGGCGCCAACGTGCAGGCGGCGCGCGTCTCGGGCATCAATGTCGAGGCGCATCTGGTCAAGGTCTATGCGATCGCCGGGCTTCTGGCGGGCCTTGCAGGCATCATCACCGCCGCCCGCGTGCAGACGGCGCAGGCCGGCATGGGCGTCAATTATGAGCTGGATGCGATCGCAGCTGCTGTCATCGGCGGCACGTCGCTGACCGGCGGCGTCGGCCGCATCGCCGGCACCGTGATCGGCACCGTCATTCTCGGTGTGATGATCTCCGGCTTCACCTTCCTCAACGTCGATGCCTATTATCAGGAAATCGCCAAGGGCTTCATCATCGTCGCGGCCGTTGCCATCGACGTCTACCGCCAGAAGAAGCGGGCCAAGCGCTGAAATGCCCGACACATCATCAGCGTTATAAAGCATGCCTTCAAGGCGGGGTATTTGCCCCGCCTTTTTCCATTCGAATATGCCGTTCCATGCAAATGCAAATTTTTTTCATTTGGGTATGGCGAATCCTGTCAGCTTTTCTATTCTGGCCGCTTTCCATTCGCTCACTCGAGCGCTTCATCCGGGATAGAAAATGCAAGCCGTATTCGATGGTCATAACGACGTTCTCTTGAGGCTCTGGCATCACGCGCGCGACGGCGCCGATCCGGTTGCCGAATTCAGGGATGGTACGTCGAGCGGCCATATCGATGCTCCGCGTGCGCGTGCGGGCGCTCTCGCCGGTGGTCTTTGCGCCATTTACATCCCGTCGGGCGATCTCGTCTTTGCCGATCCCGATAGCAATGGCCACTATGCCACGTCTTTGGCTGCTCCGCTGGAGCGTGCGCCTTCCCTGGATATCGCTCTCGAAATGGCGGCGATCGCGCTGCGCCTCGACCGCGCCGGCGCCTGGAAGCTCTGCCGTTCCACCGCCGAGATTCGCGATTGCATGGAGAAAAGAATTTTCGCGGCCGTGATGCATATGGAAGGCTGCGAAGCGATCGACGCCGATCTCGTCGCACTTGAAACCTTCTATGCTGCCGGCCTGCGTTCGCTCGGACCAGTCTGGAGCCGCAACAACGTCTTTGCCCATGGTGTGCCCTTCGCCTATCCGAGCACTCCGGACACAGGACCTGGCCTGACCGAGGCCGGCTTTGCGCTGGTGCGCGAATGCAATCGGCTCGGCATCCTCGTCGATCTCGCCCATATCACCGAAAAGGGCTTCTGGGATGTGGCAAAGACTTCGGACCAGCCGCTGGTCGCAAGCCACTCCAATGCACATGCGCTGACGCCGGTCGCGCGCAATCTCACCGACAAGCAGCTCGACGCCATCAAGGAAAGCCGCGGTATCGTCGGCCTCAACTATGCGACGGCGATGTTGCGCGACGATGCGCGCTCGGATGCCGATACGCCGCTCGAGGCGATGGTGCGGCATGTCGATCATCTCGTCGGCCGCCTTGGCATCGATTGCGTCGGCCTCGGATCGGATTTCGACGGCGCCACGATTCCGGCCGAGATCGGCGATGCGGCAGGCAATCAGAAGCTGATTGAAGCCCTTCGGAACGCTGGTTATGGTGAGGCCGATCTTGTAAAGCTGTGCAGGGAGAACTGGCTCCGCGTCCTCGCGTCCGCTTGGAAGGAAGGCAGCCGTTAGAGTGCGTCCTGAATATTGCGTAGAGTTTAAAAAAGGGGAATGAAAACAATGATGATGACCAAGATGAACCGCGGTTTGCGCGCACTGTCTGCCGGCGTGGCTCTCTCGCTTCTGCTGATGGCAGCGCCGAACGCATATGCCGCGACGCCCAAGGACACGCTGGTCGAGGGCTTTGCCTTCGATGATATTCTGAGCATGGATCCGGCCGAAGCCTATGAACTGTCGGCTGCCGAAATCACCGGCAATACCTATAGCCTGCTCGTCCGTCTCGACATCAACGATACGTCGAAGATCAAGGGTGACCTTGCCGAGAGCTGGTCGGTTTCCGACGACCATCTGACCTATACGTTCAAGCTGAAGCCCGGCCTGAAGTTCGCGTCCGGCAACCCGATCACGGCTGAAGACGTTGCATGGTCCTTCGAGCGCGTCGTCAAGCTCAACAAGAGCCCGGCCTTCATTCTCACCCAGTTCGGCATCACGGGCGACAACGTGACGGAGAAGGCCAAGGCAACCGATGCCAACACCTTCACCTTCACCGTCGACAAGCCCTATGCGCCGAGCTTCGTGCTGAACTGCCTGACGGCAACCGTTGCCGAAGTGGTCGACAAGAAGCTGGTTCTTCAGCACGTAAAGCCGGCAACGCCGACTGCCGATTACAAATATGACAACGATTTCGGCAACAGCTGGCTGAAGACCGGCTTTGCCGGTTCCGGTCCGTTCAAGCTGCGTGAATGGCGCGCCAACGAGGCCGTCGTGCTGGAGCGCAATGACAATTACTACGGCGAAAAAGCCAAGCTGAACCGCGTCATCTATCGCTTCATGAAGGAAAGCTCGGCACAGCGCCTGGCGCTTGAAAACGGCGATATCGATATCGCCCGCAACCTGTCTCCGACCGACCTTCAGGCTGTCGAGAAGAACGCGCAGCTCGCTTCGACCAGCGCGCCGAAGGGCACGATCTACTATATGAGCCTCAACCAGAAGAACGCCAATCTGGCCAAGCCGGACGTGCAGCAGGCGTTCAAGTATCTGGTCGATTACGACGCCATCGGCAAGACGCTGATCAAGGGTATCGGCGAGATCCATCAGACTTTCGAACCGAAGGGCATGCTCGGCTCGCTGGATGAAAATCCGTTCAAGCTCGACGTCGCCAAGGCCAAGGAATTGCTGGCCAAGGCAGGCCTGCCCAACGGCTTCTCGATCACCATGGACGTGCGCAGTATCGAGCCGGATACGGGCATCGCGACCGCGATCCAGCAGACGCTCGGCCAGGCCGGCATCAAGGTGGAGATCATCCCTGGTGACGGCAAGCAGAAGCTGACGAAGTATCGTGCCCGCAACCACGATATCTACTTCGGCAACTGGGGCCCGGATTATTGGGATCCCCATTCCAACGCCGATACTTTTACCACCAATGACGACAATTCCGATACCAGCAGCAACAAGACGCTGGTCTGGCGCAACACCTGGACCACTCCCGAACTGGAGAAGCTCGCCAAGGCTGCGCTCTTCGAAGGCGATGCGGCCAAGCGTGGCGCCATGTATCAGGACATCCAGAAGAAATTCCTGGAAGCAAGCCCCTTCATCATCCTCTATCAGCAGACGGAAGTCGCCGGCTATCGCAAGGACGTGAAGGACTTCAAGCTTGGTCCGAGCTTCGACAACAACTTCGTCTGGCCGATCTCCAAGTAATGATCCGGCAGGACTAGGTCTTTGAGCACTGTCGAACGAAAAATGCAGGTGCGGCCCCAAAAGAGCCGTGCCGCTCCATTCTTCATGGGTCTGCTGCGATTTTTGGTCGTGGCCGTCACCACCTATCTCGGCCTACTCGCCGTCACCTTCTTCATCGGACGCGTCATACCGATCGATCCGGCGCTGGCGATCGCCGGCGATCACGCGCCGCAGCAGATATTGGAACGCCTGCGGCGCGAGATGCATCTCGACCAGCCGCTTTATCTGCAGTTCTATTATTATCTCGTGAGCGCGCTCAGCGGCGATTTCGGTACGTCGGTTCTGACAACCAATCCGGTCATGGATGACATCAGGCGCGTCTTTCCGGCGACGATGGAGCTTGCGACGGTCGGCACGATCATCGGAGCCCTGTTCGGGGTTCCCTTCGGTGTCCTTGCCGCCGTGCGCCGCAACAGCTTCATCGACCAGATCGTCCGCGTGATCGGCCTCGTCGGCTATTCCGTGCCGGTCTTCTGGCTGGCCATGGTCTCGCTCGTCATCTTCTATGCGAAGCTGAACTGGGTGGCCTATCCCGGCCGCATCGACATCGCCTATGAATATAGTTTTACGCCGATTACGGGCTTTTTCCTGCTCGACAGCGCTCTGCAGGGGCAATGGGATGTCTTCTGGGACGTGTTCCGCCACATCATCCTGCCGGCTTCGCTGCTCGGCTATTTCTCGCTTGCCTATATTAGCCGCATGACCCGTAGCTTCATGCTGAGCGAGCTGGGTCAGGAATATATCGTCGCGGCCCGCGCCAAGGGTCTTTCCGAGACGCGGGTGATCTGGGGCCATGCCCTGCGCAGCGCCGCCGTGCCGCTGATCACGGTAATCGCGCTCTCCTATGCCGGGCTGCTCGAGGGATCCGTGCTGACGGAGATCGTGTTCTCCTGGCCGGGCATCGGCTTCTATATCACCAGCTCGCTGCGCAATGCCGACATGAATGCCGTTCTCGGCGGCACCATCGTCGTTGGCACGGTGTTCATCGGCATCAATCTGATTTCCGATCTTCTGTATCGGACGCTCGACCCAAGGACGCGACGTAAATGACTGTCGAGACCACCCAACCCAGCTTGAGGGACTGGCTGCTCTCCGATCGGCCGCAGTCGCGCCGGCAGGCGAGACTCGGGCGCGCTTACGTTACCTGGCGTCAGTTTTCCGCCAATCGTCTGGCCGTGATCGGGCTGCTCATCATCATCGCGCTCGTGCTGGTGGCAGCACTTGCCGATGTCATCGCCCCGCATTCGCCCGTGATCGGCGACCTGACCAATGCCTATCTGAAGCCCCCCGGCACGCCGGGCTATCTTCTCGGCACCGACGATCTCGGGCGCGATATCCTTTCGCGCCTCATATACGGTTCGCGCTGGACGCTCTATATCGTCGTCCTGGTCGCGATCATCTCGGCGCCGATCGGGCTGATCATCGGCATGGTGTCGGGCTATCTTGGCGGCTGGGTCGATGTGATCCTGATGCGCATCACCGATATCTTCCTCGCCTTCCCGAAACTGGTGCTGGCGCTTGCATTCGCCGGCGCGCTCGGCGCGGGCATCGAGAACGCCGTCATCGCGATCGCCATCACCTCGTGGCCCCCCTATGCGCGCCTGGCGCGGGCCGAGACGATGACGGTGCGGCGTTCGGACTATATCGCCGCCGTGCAGCTCATGGGTGCCTCGCCGCTGCGTATCATCTTTCGCCATGTCATGCCGCTCTGCATCTCCTCGGTGATCGTCCGCGTTACGCTCGACATGGCCGGCGTCATCCTGACGGCGGCCGGCCTCGGTTTCCTCGGTCTCGGCGCGCAGCCGCCGCTGCCGGAATGGGGCGTGATGATCGCAAGTGGCTTCAAATACTATCTCGATCAATGGTGGGTGGCGGCCATGCCCGGTATCGCGATCCTCATCGTCAGCCTCGGCTTCAACCTGCTCGGCGATGGCCTGCGCGATGCGCTCGATCCGAAGGAGAGCGGGCAATGACGACACTTTTGACCGTCGAGAACCTCAGGGTTCGCTATCCCACCCGTACCGGCGTCATCGATGCCGTGCGCGGCGTCTCCTTCACGCTCGGCCGCGAGCGGCTTGGTATCGTCGGCGAAAGCGGTTCGGGCAAATCGCAGACCGGCCGCGCGATCATGGGATTAACGCCGCCGCATGGCATCGTCACCGCCGACAGGCTCAATTTCAGCGGCATCGACCTCCTGTCGATTTCGGCCAGGGAACGCCGGTCGCTGCGCGGCAAGCGCATCGCCATGGTGCTTCAGGACCCGAAATATTCGCTCGACCCGGTCATGACCATCGGCAGGCAGATCACCGAGACGCTACGCACGCATGAGAAGGTGAGCAAGGCCGAAGCGCGTGACCGCGCGCTTGCTATGCTGGAAGCCGTGCAGATCCGCGATCCAAGCCGTGTCTATGATCTGCATCCGCACGAGGTCTCGGGCGGCATGGGCCAGCGCGTCATGATCGCCATGATGCTGATCGCCGGGCCGGAGTTGCTGATCGCCGACGAGCCGACCTCGGCGCTCGACGTCACCGTCCAGCTTGATGTCCTCAAGATCATGGACAGGCTCGTCTCCGAGCGTGGCATGGGGCTGATTTTCGTCTCGCACGACCTGCGGCTGGTGTCGTCCTTCTGCGACCGGGTGATCGTCATGTATGCGGGTAAGGTGGTGGAAGAACTCAAGGCTTCCGAATTGAACAATGCCCAGCATCCTTATACGCGCGGCCTGCTGAACTGCATGCCCGTCATCGGCGAAAACCGGCATCCGCTGCCGGTGCTCGACCGCAAGCCGGAGTGGGCGGCATGACGGTGGCGCTTTCAGTTGACGGTCTCAGCGTCGTCTATGACGGTTATTATGCGCTCGATGCCGTCGGCGTCGAGGTCAACAGGGGCGAATCCTTCGGTCTGGTCGGCGAGTCCGGTTCCGGAAAGTCGACGTTGCTGCGCGCCGTTGCCGGTCTTGCGCCCGTCACGGACGGCAAGATCCAGGTTGGCGGCGAGCAGCTGAAGGGCACCAGGCGCAGCAAGGCCTTCTATCGCCAGGTGCAGATGGTGTTCCAGGACCCCTATGGCTCCCTGCATCCGCGCCAGACGATCGATCGGCTGCTGCTGGAGCCCTTATCGATTCATGGGATCGGTGACACGGAAACCCGGATCGCCAGGGCACTGGACGAAGTCGGCCTCGGAAAGGGCTTCCGCTTCCGCTACCCGCACCAGCTCTCCGGCGGCCAGCGCCAGCGTGTCGCCATTGCCCGCGCGCTGATCGTCGAACCGTCGATCCTGCTGCTCGACGAGCCGACCTCGGCGCTCGATGCCTCGGTGCAAGCCGAAGTTCTGAACCTGCTCGAGCAGGTGCGCAAAGACCGCCATCTGACCTTCGTGATGGTGAGCCACGATCTCGGCGTCATCACCCACATGTGCGAGCGACTTGCCGTCATGCGCAACGGCGCTGTCGTCGAGAGATTGAGCGCCAGCGAGCTTTCGGCAGGCGACGTTAAGGAAGACTACACGCGCAATCTGATGGTCGCCAGCAAGGGGTTCGTCCGCGCCTAGAGCCTTTCCGCTTTTCTTCGAATCGCGGACAAGCTCTATCTCTTTGGTTTTACGCGATTCCGGACGCAAAACCGCTTCGCGTCTTTGCTGGAGTTGCTCTTAGCGGGCGGCTTTGCGCCCCCACGGCACGTTAACGAACGGGCCGTTTAAACACGACCAATCGTATAGACTATTGACACCTGCCGCAATTCTGTCATGATCTCGTTAATGGCAGTTAACTTTCGTGATCCCGATGACGGGTCAGACGTTAAGTGGAGGCAGGCATGTTTTTCATGGGTGGCATGACCATGGGCTATCTTCATCCGCCGGTTCCGGCGAAACGGGAAGGTGCACGGTCCGCTACCCTTTCTGACGAAAACAGCCGCCGCCAAGCCGGATCTGCCGAAGAGCAGACGGTCGATACGAGCGCTATTGAGCGCAGCTTGATTTGGGCCCGCCGCATTCTTTGCTGATTAGGCGTTGCCGATCTTTCGGGTCCTCGACTTCAAATGGTTTAATTTTTCTCGGCTCGTGTTCTGGACGGAAATTCATCTCTACCTAATTGATAGGAAATGTATGAATATCCGTCGCGGGCTTGACCTGAGAGACATATAAGAAACGAACGGAGGCGACACATGGCGAATTTGGGTATTTCGAATACGCATGTGAATCAGTTCGATGGTTCCAAGCGGGCTGCGAATACGCGGCAAAAGATTCAAACGGCGGTTCACGTCGTCCTGTTTTCGGCTGCATTCCTCTTTGTTGCGGCCATTGTTTGCGGCATCGTCGTTTAAGGTGATGCCTTTGGAAGCGGCAGGGAATACTGCCGCTTGTTTGGCCGACTTCCCCGGCGGCCCCCGGTAAATTCCGCTTCGTTTTCCTGGTATTATTTTGCTGCGCAAAGAAATTTGCCCGGCCGATAGAATGTGCCGTGTGAAAACAGTAAACTTCCCCCAAAATACGCTCGTGTAAGCCGTTGGCGCGTTGCCATTCGGCGGCTCGGCGAGACGCCATGCTATTGCCTATTGCCTCTCTTTCCGGAGCGAAGGCGAATCGCTGCGATGGCATGACAGGGAGGATGTGTCTTGGCCCTGCGGGGTTGCCATTCACAGGCAGGTATGCCGCTCAGTTCTGCGCAGCTTCGGAAAGCGACGCGCTCCGACAGGAATTTGCGAATCTTTTTATGGGGTTCAGTTTAAGTTCATCTTCTGCGGGATATGGAGGATTCAATATGCCGAACCATGCTGAATTTCCGAAACGGGATGAATCAGCCCAGGGAGAATGCCTCATGAACTTGATCGATTGTCGTTGACCTCTGCGGATCGCTGCCGGAACCATCTGGCCGCGTATCCAGTTCACGGGCACCCTTTTGGGAATGATGGCGAATAGTCGCCGTAATCCTTGAAAACCGCCCCGTGAAAATCTTCGCCTATGTATGTTTGTTCTAAGCCGTCACTTCGAATTCACCCCCTTCGCCCGCCGGGAAGCGAAGCAAAAGGGTCCAAATGCGTGAATTCTTGCGTCGGGCAGGGCAAAAACGATAAAGGCGACAATGCCACTCACTCTGTTTGGACCCAGAACCCGAATCCATGACATCTCAAAATCTCTCCACCGTTACGCCGCGCGATTCTGAAGCCAAGCAGATCGATCATAATGATGCGATCCGCGCCACTTATTTCTCCAATGAGCAGATAAAGGAATGCGGCGCGGCCTTCGCCCGTAACGGCGCGAAAACAAAGCTGCCAGGCTTTGCGCCCTTCGATTTCTTCGCCCGGCACAAGGAAAACGAGAAAGAGATCCTGCGCGTCTATCGCTCGGCCAATGCCGATGTCGATGCGGGGGAATCAATCACGCCGGCCGCCGAATGGCTGCTCGACAACCACTACATCATCGAAGAAGCCATTCAGGAAGTCCGCCGCGATTTTCCGAAGAAGTTTTATGACCAGCTGCAGACGCTGACCATCGACGGCATGGTCATGCCGCGCACCATGGCGCTTGCCTGGCTCTACGTCGCCCACACGCATAGCACCGTATCCAATCAGGGGCTGCTGGCGCTCGTCGAAGGTTTCCAGTCGGTGGAGATGCTGAAGATCGGCGAGCTTTGGGCCGTTCCCTCGCTGGTGCGGTATATCCTGGTCGAAAACCTGCGCCGCATTTCGAGCCGTGTCGAGCAGAGCCGCATCACCCGCAAGAAGGCGAATGCCGCCGTCGATGAGCTGATCCGTCTGAACGACGACGCCAAGGTCGAAGAATTCCTGAAGACGCTCGAGCCCTTGACCTCGGACAATACCTTCGCCACGCAGTTCCTCTACCGTCTGCGGGACGGCTCGCATACGTCGGGTCTCGCCGTCACCTGGCTTGAGAAGCGGCTTGCCGAGGCCGGCACCGATGCCGAAAGCGTCATGATGGCCGAGCACAATCGCCTGTCATCCGGCAACGTGACGATGGGCAACATCATCAAGAGCCTGCGTCTCATCGATGACACCGATTGGTCCGTCTGGGTCGAAGAGGTCAGCGCCGTCGACAAGCTGCTCTGGGACGAGACCGACTACGCTAAGCTCGATCCGGGCTCGCGCAACAGCTACCGCCGCCGTATCGAAAAGCTAGCCCGTCGTTCCGACAAGACCGAAATGGAAATCGCTCAGGTCGCCATGGCGATGACCGAAGCCGCCAAGGCATCGGGCGAAGGGCAGGCGCGTGAGCCGAATATCGGCGATTTCATTATGGGTCAGCAGACCCAGAAGCTGGAAAAGGCAATCGGCTACCGTGCGCCCCTTTCGGTGAGCTTCGTGCGTCAATGGCGTAAGCTCAACTGGCTGTCGATTGCAGCCCCGGTGTTGTTCCTGACCGTCGTGGCGCTCGGTATTGTCGGCTATTTCATGCTGCATTCCGGCATGAGCTGGGCCGAGACCATCCTCTTGCTCCTGATGTTCTCGCTGCCGGCATCGGAAGGCGCCACCGGCCTCTTCAATTTCTTCGTCACCATGTATCTGACGCCGGCGCGTCTGGTCGGTTACGAATTCAAGGAAGGCATTCCGGAAGAAGCCCGCACGCTGGTCGTCGTGCCCACGCTGATCGGCAACCGCGACAGCGTCGACGAACTCGTGCGCAATCTCGAAGTCCACTACCTCGCCAATCCGGGCGGCGAGATCTATTACGCGCTGCTCAGCGACTGGCCCGACAGCCAGGAGGAAGAGAGCGAGCGCGATCTGGAAATCCTCGATTATGCCCGCCGCGAAGTGGCCAATCTGGCTGCCCGCTACGATGAAGATGGCATCCAGCGCTTCTACCTGCTGCATCGCCGCCGTCTCTATAATCCGTCCGAAGGTGCGTGGATGGGCTGGGAGCGCAAGCGCGGCAAGCTGCACGAGCTGAACATGCTGCTGCGCGGCGACCGCGACACCACCTTCCTGCCCGGCGCCAATATCGTGCCGAAGGACGTGCAGTATGTCATGACGCTCGATTCCGATACGCGTCTGGTGCGCGATACCGTGACGAAGCTCGTCGGCAAGCTGCATCACCCGATCAATCGTCCGGTTTTCGATCCCGAGAGCAAGCGCGTCGTGCGCGGCTACGGCGTGCTGCAGCCGCGCGTCACCCCGTCCTTGACCACGGGCAAGGATGCGTCGGTGTTCCAGCGCGTCTTCTCGGTCAACCGCGGCCTCGACCCTTACGTCTTCGCCGTTTCCGACGTCTATCAGGATCTGGTCGAAGAAGGCACCTTCACCGGCAAGGGCCTCTATCATGTCGATGCCTTCGAAGCGTCGCTGAAGGGCAAGATCGACGAAAACGCTGTTCTCAGCCACGATCTGCTCGAAGGCTCGATGGCGCGCTGCGCCCTCGTCACCGACTGCGAACTGGTCGAAGACTTCCCGATCCGCTACGAAGTGGAAGTCTCGCGCCAGCATCGCTGGGCGCGTGGCGACTGGCAGCTGCTTCCCTATCTCTTCAACCCCAAGCGCGGCGTCACCGGCCTCGGCCGCTGGAAGATGATGGACAATCTGCGTCGCTCGCTGACGCCGATCGCCTGGTTCTTCGCCTCCGTGCTCGGCTGGTATTTCATGGAACCGCTGGCGGCGCTCATCTGGCAGATCCTGCTGATCTTCTGCCTGTTCGTCGCGCCGACGCTGTCGCTTATCAACGGCATCATTCCGCGCAGCAGCGATATCGTAGCGCGCGCGCATCTCTACACGGTCTGGTCGGATATCCGTGCCGCCAATGCCCAGGTCGCGCTGCGCATCGTCTTCATCGCCGACGCCGCCTGCGTCATGGCCGATGCCATCGGCCGTTCGCTCTACCGGGCCTTCGTCAGCCGCAAGCTGATGCTGCAATGGCGGACCGCCGCCAGCGCCCAGGCTGCCGCGCAAACGACCATTCTCGGCCATTACCGCGTCATGTGGCATGCGCCAGTGCTTGCGCTGCTTGCTCTTGCCTTCGCGTCCCTCTCCGGCGACAACGCCTTCTTCGTCGGCATTCCCTTTGCGCTGCTTTGGGTCCTGTCGCCGGCGATCGCCTGGTATGTCAGCCAGTCGGCCGAGACTGAAGACCGGCTGGAAGTGCCGGAAAGCGTTTCGTTCGAACTGCGCAAGATCGCGCGGCGCACTTGGCGTTATTTCGAAACCTTCGTCGTCGAACAGCAGAACCATCTGCCGCCCGACAACGTGCAGCAGACCCCGAATGCGGTCGTGGCATCACGCACGTCGCCGACCAATATCGGTGTCTACCTGCTGTCGGTCATCTCGGCGCGCCATTTCGGCTGGACCTCCTTCGAGGAAACCATCGATCGCATGGAAAAGACCATGGCGACCGTGGCAAAGCTCGAAAAGTTCCGCGGGCACCTGTGCAACTGGTATCACACCGATACGCTGAAGCCGATGGGCGCACGCTACATCTCGGCTGTCGATAGCGGCAATTTCGCCGGCCATCTGATCGCTGTCTCGTCCGCTTGCCGCATCTGGGCGGAAGCACCATCAGCGCATATGCAGGGCAATCTCGATGGTATCGGCGATGTCGCCGGTATTCTCGCCGAAACCCTTGCCGAGCTTCCGGATGACCGCAAGACGGTTCGCCCCCTGCGCCGCCGCCTGGAAGAGCGCATCGTCGGCTTCCAGAACGCGCTTGCTGCCGTCAAGCGCGAGCACGAATTCGCCTCGATCCGCGTCATCAACCTGTCGGTTCTGGCGCAGGACATTCAGAAGCTGGCGGCAAACCTCGACCATGAGGTGAAGTCGACGCAGAGCGGCGAGGTGCTCACCTGGTCGCAATCGCTGGTGAAGGTTTGTGAAGGCCATATCGCCGACAGCATCTTCGATCTCGCCAATGTGGATTCGCTGCGCCAGCGCCTGGCGAAATTGCGCGATCAGATGCGCGAACTCGCCTTCGGCATGGAATACGCCTTCCTCTATCGTCCGGAGCGGCGCCTGCTTTCCATCGGCTTCCGCGTCGAAACCAATGAGCTCGATGCCGCCTGCTACGACCTTCTGGCCTCCGAAGCACGCCTCACCAGCCTTTTCGCCATCGCCAAGGGCGATCTGCCGACGGAGCATTGGTATCGCCTCGGCCGCCAGGTCGTGCCCGTGGGTTCGCGCGGTGCGCTGGTCTCCTGGTCCGGCTCGATGTTCGAATATCTGATGCCGCCGCTCGTCATGCAGGAGCGCCAGGGCGGTATCCTCAACCAGACGAACAATCTGGTCGTGCAGGAACAGATGAACTACGCCAAGCGCCTTGGCTCCGATATCCCCTGGGGCATTTCGGAAGCGGCCTTCAACGCCCGCGACCATTACATGCACTACCAGTACACCAATTTCGGCGTACCATCGCTTGGTCTGAAGCGCGGCCTCGGCCAGAACGCCGTCATCGCGCCTTATGCCTCGATCCTCGCCAGTCAGTATCGTCCGGCTGCGGCGCTGGAAAATCTGCAGAAACTGCGCAAGGTCGGCGCTCTCGGCATCTACGGCTTCCACGATGCCGTCGATTTCACGCCGACCCGCGTTCCCGAAGGCAAGAAGTGCGCGGTGGTCTACAACTACTATGCGCACCATCACGGCATGTCGATCGCCGCGATCGCCAACGTCGCCTTCAACGGCCGCCTGCGCGAACTATTCCATGCCGATCCGGTGATCGAAGCGGCCGAACTGCTGCTGCAGGAAAAGGCGCCGCGCGATATTCCGGTCATGGCCGCCAAGCACGAGAGCGACCAGCCGGCGAATATCCAGGAAGACATGCTGCGTCCGGAAATCCGCAAGATCGCCGATCCGGCCACGCAGGATCGCGAGCTCGCCTTCCTTTCAAACGGCCATTATTCGGTCATGCTGACCGCAACCGGTGCCGGCTACTCGCGCTGGAACGGCCTGACGGTCTCGCGCTGGCGCGCCGACCCGACGGAGGACCGCTGGGGCACCTTCATCTTCCTGCGCGATACCGCTTCCGGCCAATGGTGGTCGGCGACCGCGGAACCGCGTAGCATCGAAGGGGAAAAGGCCAAGGTCGCCTTCAGCGATGAAAAGGTCGAGTACAGCAAGACCGTCGGCGATCTCACCAGTGATGTGGAGTGCATCGTCGCCACCGAGCACGATGCGGAAGGCCGCCGTGTGACGCTGCTCAACATGGGTGCGGAGGACCGCTTCATCGAAGTGACCTCCTATCTCGAGCCGGCGCTGGCGAGTGACGACGTCGATTCCGGTCACCCGGTCTTCACGCGCATGTTCGTGCGCACAGAGATCGGCAACAGCGGTGACGTGATCCGTGCCGAGCGCAACAAGCGCGACTATAACGAGCCGGACATGTCGGTCGCCCATCTGGTCGTCGACAATGCCGGATCGGAACGTCCGACCGAATTCGAAACCGACCGCCGCAAGTTCCTCGGCCGCGGCCGCACGCTTGCGGAAGCTGCAGCCTTCGATCCGGGTGCGACGCTCTCCGGCACGGACGGCTTCACCATGGATGCCTGCCTGTCGCTGCGTCGCGTCGTGCGCGTTCCCGCCGGCAAGAAGGTCAGTGTCATCTTCTGGACCATTGCCGCGCCGAACCGCGAGGAAATCGACAAGGCCGTCGAGCGCTACCGCAATCCCGACACCTTCGGCATCGAGCTCACGCAGGCGTGGACACGTACGCAGATGCAGATGCGCCATGTCGGCGTTACCTCGCAGCAGGCGGCCGCCTTCCAGAAGCTCGCGCGCTATCTGGTCTACCCGGATATGCACCTGCGCGCCGACGGCGCCACCGTGCAGGCCGGCCTGCATTCGCAGTCCGCGCTCTGGCCGGTGACGATCTCGGGCGATTTCCCGATCTTCACCCTGCGCATCAACGACGATATCGACCTCGAAATCGCCCGGGAAGCGCTGATGGCGGCGGAATATCTGCGGTCGCGCGGCATCAGCGCCGATCTGGTGATCGTCAACGAACGCGCCGTCGAGCAGGCCCAGGACATGCAGCGCGAGCTGGACAAGCTCGTCGAGCATGTGCGTCACAACCAGGGCGACGGTCTCAGGCAGAACATCTTCTCGGTGCGCAAGGACCAGATCGAAAACGAGACCTACCAGGAGATCCTTGCCGCATCGCGGGTGATCTTCCATGCCCGCAACGGCAAGCTCGTCGATCAGATCGCGCGCGCGGCGACGCTTTTTGCCTCGACGCAGTCCGATGAAACGACGCCGGTCAATCGCCTTTCCGTGCCGGTCACGCTGCAAGATTCCGTTTTTGCGGCCGAGCCCATCGAGGCGCAGGACGATCTCGATTTCTGGAACGGTTACGGCGGCTTCTCCAAGGACGGCCGCGAATATGTCGTGCGTTTGCCGGGCGGGCAGTCGACGCCGCATCCGTGGGTCAACGTCATCTCGAACGAGCGCTTCGGCTTCCACGTTCCCGCCGAAGGCGGCGGCTTCACCTGGAGCCACAATTCGCGCGACTATCAGCTGACCCCCTGGACCAACGACATGGTCATCAACCGTCCGGGCGAGGCGCTCTATGTCGCCGACCTCGACAGCAGCAAGGTCATGACGCCCTATGCCGGCCTGTCGCGCAATGCGAAGGTCCGTTTCGAGGCCCGTCACGGTCTCGGCTACTCGATCTTCTCGAGCGAAGACGATGGTGTTGCGCTGGAGCTGACGCAGACCGTCGATCGCGATCGTCCGGTCAAGCTCTACCGCCTCCGGCTCAGCAACAAGGGTGCCGGCAGCCGGCGCCTCCGAATTTACAACTACGCCGAATGGGTGCTTGGCACCAATCAGAACAAGACCAGGCCCTTCATCCTGTCGACGCTGGATGAGGAGACGGGTGCGCTGTTTGCCAACAACCCCTACAGCATCGACTACTTCAAGCGGACCGCCTTCATGGCGGCGAGCGAGACGCATTCGAGCTTCTCGGCAAGCCGCCGCGAGTTCATCGGCCGCCATGGCACGATCCAGATGCCGGAAGCCGTCGTTACGGCTGCCGCACTCTCGAACTCGACCGATCTCGACGGCGATCCCTGCGGCGCTCTGGCCTTCGACGTGACGATTGCCGCCGGCGAGCAGAAGGAAATCTGCTTCTATATGGGCGATACGGCGACCGCCGAAGAGGCCCGCGCGTTGGTGTCGGAAATCCGCAAGGCCGATTTCGAGGCCGTGCTTTCGGCAGGGCGGGAGTTCTGGGACGGCTTCACCGGCCATGTGAAGATCTCGACGCCGGACAAGGCGATGAACAACATGATCAACGCCTGGCTGCCCTATCAGAGCCTCGGCTGCCGTATCATGTCGCGTACCGCCTTCTACCAGTCGTCGGGCGCCTTCGGCTTCCGCGACCAGCTGCAGGATACGTTGGCATTCCTGGTGCACAAGCCGGAGCTTGCCCGCAACCAGATCCTCAATGCGGCCCAGCGTCAGTTCCGCGAAGGCGACGTGCAGCATTGGTGGCTGCCGGGCAGCGGCGCCGGCGTGCGTACGCATATCTCGGACGACGTCGTCTGGCTTGCCTATGCCATCGACCAGTACTGCACGGTGACGGGCGACAAGTCGCTCCTCGATGAGGAACTTGCGTTCGTCGAAGGTGCGGCGCTGATGCCCGGCACGCATGACGCCTTCTACCAGCCGACCGTGTCGCAGGACAAAGTCAGCGTCTACGAGCATGCGGCTCTGGCTCTCGATCTCGCGATCAAGCGCAAGGGCGGCAATGGCCTGCCGCTGATCCTCGGCGGCGACTGGAACGACGGCATGAACCGCGTCGGCATCCAGGGCCGCGGTGAGAGCGTCTGGCTCGGCTGGTTCCTGGCCGGCATGCTCACCGCCTTCCTGCCTTATGCCGAAGCACGCGGCGACAAGGAGCGCGTCAAGCGCTGGTCCGATCACCTGCCGGAACTGCGCAAGGCGCTGGAATCTGCCGGTTGGGATGGCGGCCATTATCGCCGCGGCTATTTCGACGATGGCAGCCCGCTCGGCTCCAGCGAGAATTTCGAGTGCCAGATCGATTCGATCGCGCAGTCCTGGAATATTCTCTCCGGCGAAGGCGACAGGGCGCGCGGCGAGAAGGCGATGAATGCCGTTCTCGACAAGCTGGTGGATGACGAAAACCGCATCATCCGGCTGTTCACGCCGCCCTTTGCCAAGTCGGCGCGCGATCCGGGCTACATCAAGTCCTATCCGCCGGGCGTGCGCGAAAATGGCGGCCAGTACACTCACGCGGCCACCTGGGTCGTGATGGCGCTGGCGGAGATGGATCGTGGCGACGATGCCTGGCATTGCTTCGACATGCTGAACCCGATCAATCATGCACGCGATCGTGATCAGGCCGATACCTATCGTGTAGAGCCCTATGTGGTCGCTGCTGATATCTACGGCGAAGGACAGCTGACCGGCCGTGGCGGCTGGACCTGGTACACAGGCTCTGCCGGCTGGCTCTATCGCGTCGCTGTCGAAGGCATTCTCGGCATCCGGGTGAAAAACGGACGACTTTTCGTCAAGCCGGCATTGCCTTCGAACTGGGATGGCTTTGCGGCGGACATCGAGCTGCCGAGCGGAAATTACCGTATTTCCGTCTCAAAAGCGCCCGATGCGGCGGGATACTCGGTCACCATCAATGACAGGGCGATCGTCCATCCCGAAGAGGGCTATCCGATCGGACAGTAGCGTTTCTGCACTGTTTCGCTTCGACGATCGGGGCCAAAAGGGGAACTCTTTGGCCCCGATTGCATTTGAGTGTCGGAACAGGAGAGTTTTATGAATTCGAGGGCGGATATGAGCCCGGTCGCGGCACAACGAGTGAGTTTGCCGAAGCCGGCCTCCCAGAGGGACACCCGACTGGATGTTCTCAGAGCTTTAGCTCTGATCATGATCTTCATAAACCATGTGCCGGGGCAGATTTTCGAGGATTTCACTTCGAAGAATTTCGGCTTCTCCGATGGCGCCGAAGCCTTTGTGCTGATTTCCGGCATGTCGGTCGGCCTTGCCTATGGAACGAGATTTCTTCCGGGCAGTCGGCTGAAGATGGCATGGAAGGCGATCAAGCGCGCCTTCACCCTCTATACGGCGCATATGATCACGACCTTCGTGACCCTGGTACTCTTCATCTCCGGCGCATGGATTTTCCACCAGAAGGGCCTGCTTTGCGAAGTGAATATCCTGGCTCTGCTGATGGATCCGGCGCGCGGCATTCCCGCGCTACTGACGCTCGGACATCAGATCGGCTACAACAATATTCTGCCGATGTACGGCGCCCTGTTCCTCATGCTGCCGCTGATCATGCTGCTGGAGGCGAGGAGCCCCCTGCTTCTGCTCGCAATTTCGGTCGGCGTCTGGCTGGTATCCGGCATCTATTACATCGCGCCGCACACGACGCTGCTTGATGGTTTCTGGTTCCTCAATCCGCTATCCTGGCAGTTGCTTTTCGTCATCGGCTTCGTTGCCAGCATGCATGTCAAGCGCGGCGGGCAAATCCCCGCTCATCCGGTTCTGATCGCGCTGGCTAGCGCCTATGTGCTCGTGTCCTTCATCTGGGTGACCGACAAGCTATGGATACTCGGCGACTACCTCGCCATGCTCGGCCTCCCGACCGTCGTCACCGGCTTCGACAAGACCTTCCTGTCGTTGCCGCGGCTGCTGCATGTTCTGGCGCTCGCCTATCTGATCGTCAGCATCCCCGCCATTTCGGCGTTCCTGCGCCGCTCGGCAAGCCACCCATTGACGATCCTCGGGCGGCATTCGCTGAACATCTTCGTTGCCGGCACCATCCTCGCCATGGCCGGCCAGGTCCTTCTCTACGTGACCAACAAGAGCCCCGTCGTCGGTGCCATCTATGTCGTCTTCGGCATTACCGCACAATTCCTCTATGCCTATCATCTTGAGCATAAGAGGCTTCAGCTTACTGGCCAGCGCACGGCGAAGACGCCTGCGAGGCCGATCGCCATGCCTGCTCATTTCGGAAAGCGTCACTGAGGGCTCAGCCGCGCTGCGTACCTGCGCGGTTGGGCCTGTCGATCTTCCCCCGTTGCCGAGCAGGGCTATCGCATATGGGCGATGGCGGCGATGAGGTAGTCGTCATTCCATGCACATTTGCGGATGCGGTGGCTGATGGGAACTTTGTCGTTATCCGCGTGTTGGAGGATGTTCCTGGCGATGCGATTGACCAGCGCGATGTTGGCGGGAGCGTTGTCTTTTCGGGCTCGGTTCTGATCCTCGCCCAAATGTACGTCGAGCATCCAATGCAGGCCATTTTCGATCTGCCAGTGAGCCCTGGTGAGCTCGAGGGCCTGATGAGGCGACAGCATTGTGGAGGCCATGAACAGGCGTGTTTTGGGCTTGGCGTCATCGCGCTTGCTGGTGATACGGATGAAGGCTTTGTGGCCATCCATCAGGGCTTCGTCCGCGGCCATAACTTCGGCCTGGCGCCATTCATGGCGGCCATGGCTGGTCTCTTTGCATTCGGCGCTGACAGGTGCCGTGGCGGCCAACAATTGCTTGGCGCGCCGATGCCAGGCATGGCGATTTCCCTTGAGGGCAAGAAGATAGTTGCCGCCCCGACTGGTAATTGCTGTTGCCATGCGGGTGTGGCAGTGAAGTGCATCGGCTGTGATCAATCTATCAGTCAGATCAATCAGTTCGATCACTTTGAGAGCGGTCGTGATCTCGTTGTCATCGGCCTTGGGTGTGGCGGCGGCCAGACAGAGCCGAGTGCCGGAGGCAAACGCCGACACCGTCAGCGGCGGAGCATTGGCAAGCCCGGTCTCATAGGCGCGCCGCAAAGCTTTGCCGTCAAGCGCCACCACCTCCTGGACGCCCTGGCGGGCTTGCGAGAAGCCTGCGGCAAAGGCGGCAAAGGCGCGCCCGAAGGCGTCGGGATCGAGGAGCCGCAACAGCCGCGAGAAGGTATCGTGGCTGGGTGCCACATCGTAGTCGATCAGCCGGGACAGCACCTGCCTGCGCTCCTGCGCGAAAAGCGCGAACTCGGTTGCCGAATTGGCACCACACAGGCTCGCGGCGATCATCATCACGATCAGATCGCCGAGCCGATGGCAGGCATTGGCCGCACGGGGATCTGGCACCGCACCGAAATATCCTTCAAGGCACGACATGGCAGTTTCCTTCCGAAAAACTGCCACCTCAAAGAATCCCTTTCACCACACTTCGCAACTCAAAAATCGCCATATGCGATTCCCCTGCGTTGCCGAGGGGGCTGCGGCCCAGCTCTCGAGATTGGCACTGACAACTGGACGGGCCCGCTTAAGCTTCGAGTGCAAGTTCTGATCCGATACCGGGCGGGTGTCGACCTAACTCCAGTCGGCATTCGTCCGTATTGACCTCCGATCAGAAAACGGCGCGGCCTGGTTTTCCCGCCGGGTCTTTCTTCGTATTTGATGGGCTATGTTTTCCGGAGTTGGGTTTCTTACACGCAAAGCCCCTCACCCTAGCCCTCTCCCCGTTGAAACAGGGAGAGGGACCTGTTCCGTGTTTGTGGCACGTGCGGATAAAGGTGCTGATCTTGTGCGGTAAACTTCCTCGCCCCGCTTGCGGGGGAGAGGGCGGGGGTGAGGGGCATACATTGAACATGCCATCGCGCCTGAGCGACAATCGTTACCACGCTCACACCTCGACAGCAAAAAGCCGGAAGAGCATCGCTCTCCCGGCTTTGATCTTGGGCCCCTTGCGAAGATCAGGCGGCTTCGGTTTCCGTTGTGTGTGCCTTGCGGACTTCCTCGTCCGTCAGAATGCCGCTGGCGCGCAGGAGGGCGGCGAAGCGGCCGTTGCTCTGACTGAGCTCGTTGAAGCTGCCGTTCTCGATGATACGGCCGTTGTCCAGGAAGAGGACCATGTCGGCCTCGCGGACCGTCGATAGACGGTGCGCAATGATGAAGGTCGTGCGGTTCTGGCGCAGGTTGTCGATCGCCGTCTTGACCCGATTTTCGGTTTCAACGTCGAGCGCACTTGTCGCTTCATCAAGCACGAGGATCGGCGCATCCTTGAGGATGGCGCGGGCGATGGCGATACGCTGGCGTTCACCACCCGAGAGCTTGTTGCCACGCTCGCCGACGCGGGTATCGTAGCCGCTTTCGCGGGTTTCGATGAAGTCGTTGGCGGCGGCGGCCTGGGCGGCACGGATCATTTCCTCCTGCGTCGCGCCTTCGCGGCCGAGGCGGATGTTGTCGCTGATCGAACGGTTCAGCAGGCCGGCATCCTGGAAGACGGTGGCGATGAAGCGGCGCAGCGACTTGCGGGTCACCTTGGTGATGTCGTGACCGTCGACCAGGATCTGGCCGCTCTGCGGATCGAAGACACGCTGCAGCAGGTTGACGAGCGTCGTCTTACCGGCGCCGGTCGGACCGACGATGGCGACTGTCTGGCCAGCCTTCACCTTGAAGGAGATGTCGTGCAGGCCCTGCGACGAATTGGCGAAGCCGAAGGAGACATCGCGGAATTCCACTTCGCCCTTGACGTCCTTGATTTCGGCAAGGCCGGCCGGCTCTTCGCGGTCGCGAACCGAATCTTCCAGCGTGTAGAAGTCTTCGAGCTTGGCGCGGGCCTCGAAAATCTGGTTGGCGAAGTTGCGCAGCTGCTCCAGGCGGCCGATCAGCACGTTGGCGAAGGCGATGAAGGTAATGAGCGCGCCGAGGCTCAGGCTGCCATCCTGGACGAGAACGGTGCCGATCATCAGGATCGCCATCATGGCGACGGTCGAAGCCGTGCGGTTCAATGCGCCGGCAAGCGCCCACCAGTCGAGCACCGGATACTGGGCCTCCAACAGGCGTTCGGTGAAGGACTTCAGCGCCTTGGTTTCAGCTTCGATGCGGTTGTAGCTGTGCAGCACCGACACGTTGCTGATCGAGTCGCTCACATGCGAGAAGACAGTGTTGTAGTGGCTTTCGACCGAAGTCTGGCCATCCTTCGTGCGGCTCATGACCACACGACCGATGATCCAGTAGAAGACGCCGAGCAGGACAAGGACTGCGGACAGGCGCAGGTCCATGGCCATGGCCGTCGGGATCATGATGACGAGCGCGACGGCGGTCGTGAGGTGGTTGCGCATGAATTCGAGCCACAGGCCGAACAGCGCTTCGCAGGCGCGCAGCAGCGTGTTCAGCGCGCTCGCCGTGCCGCGCTGGCTGTGCCAGGAGAGCGGCATCGAGATGATGCGGCCGAATGCTTCGGTGAGCAGGGAGGCGCGGCGGCCATGGGCAAGGCGATCGGCCTCACGGGACACCACGATGAAGGCGACAGCACTGAAGACCGCGAAGCCCGCCCACAGCATCATGGTCGGCGTGACGGCTTCCTTCTTGGCAATGGCGTCGAAGATGCGGCCGAACAGAACCGGTTCGTAGATGGTGGTCATCGCAAGCGCGATGTTTGCGATCACGACCATCCATACGCGGTATCGATACGCGCCAAGATACTTCAGGGCTCTTGCATAGACTTTGAACAGTGACACGTCAGGCACCCTCTGTGCATCAGCAAAACTCGGAATGCTGCGACACTACAGATCGGTACCTGAACCGGCGATTAACGGAATCTGAAGCTGTTTTTTAAGGGGAATTTCTCCCGTCAGACGCGTTGCCGCGGAAAGTGGTGCTATCGTTCGCCGCAGAAATATGACAGTTTGGGAATGAATCCACCGCCGCGTTAACCGTTACCTTTAAGTCACGCAAAGGACGGCTATTCTGGGTTGAGCGGCAAAAAAATCGCCAAAGGCGTTCAATTTTGCGTCGGCCTGAGTATGTTGCCGCCGATTAAGCTCGGCTATGGGACCGGGCGAGCAGGATGGCAAAGCTCGTCCGGCGATCATTCAGGCTGCGAGGCCAAGGGGTAACTGTGAATATCCATTCGCTAATACAATTGCTTGTCGTGATCGAGGAATGCAAGCTCGCGGAGGACGTCGTGGCCGAGCTCGAGCTCGCGCTTCGCGCCTATAAGTTCGATTTCTATGGCGTCTTGAAGCGGGCGCGGCCGAATGTCGATGTTGCGCATTTCATGCTGGCGGGACGCTGGCCCGATCAGTGGCCGCTGACTTATGTCCGCAAGAGGTACATGCTCGTCGATCCGGTCGCGCGCTATGCGGCCCAGGCGCAACGCCCTTTCCGCTGGAGCGATGCCGTAGCGGCGCTGAAGAAGGACCCGCTGCGGCGGCGCATGGAGCAGATGATGGCGGATGCCCGCGCCAACGGGCTTGCCGACGGCTATCTCTTCCCGATCCATGGTCGCAACGGCCTGCTGGGAAGCATGACGATCGGCGGCGAAGCGGTCGATCTCTCTCCAACCGAGATTTCCGTTTTCGATGCCGTCGCCAAAAAGGTCTTCTGGCGACTTCTGGAGTTTCGAGACGAGGCCCAATACCTTGAGAGAGCGGGACCGGCCGAGCTGAAGCTGACCAAGCGTGAGATGGAAGTGCTCAGCCATCTGGCCGACGGCATGACCTCGATCGAGATCAGCCGGCTGCTGAAGATTTCCAATCATACCGTCGACTGGTACATGAACAGCATCCAGGACAAACTGAAGGCCAGAAATCGGCAGCACATCGTTGCAATCGCTTTCCGAAACGGACTTATTCCGTAAGGGCAACAATTTTATGCCGGATGTCGCAGGAGAAATTGAACTTCCTGTGACAAGAAGTTAAGAATTCTCTTCGCGGGTGCAGCATTGCCCGTTTCGATGCCGTGAGGAGACAGCATTGCCCATTTCCAAGATCCTGGTTGCCAACCGTTCCGAAATCGCCATCCGCGTATTCCGCGCCGCCAACGAACTTGGCATAAAAACGGTGGCCATCTGGGCCGAGGAAGACAAACTCGCGCTGCATCGCTTCAAGGCGGACGAGAGCTATCAGGTGGGCCGCGGCCCACATCTTGCCCGTGATCTCGGGCCGATCGAGAGCTATCTGTCGATCGAGGAAGTCATCCGCGTCGCCAAGCTCTCTGGCGCCGATGCCATCCATCCCGGCTATGGCCTGCTGTCGGAAAGCCCCGAATTCGTCGATGCTTGCGATGCCGCCGGCATCATTTTCATCGGCCCGCGCGCCGATACGATGCGCCAGCTCGGCAACAAGGTTGCGGCGCGCAATCTGGCAATCTCGGTCGGCGTGCCGGTGGTGCCGGCCACCGATCCCTTGCCTGACGACATGGCCGAAGTCGCCAAGATGGCGGCCGAGATCGGCTATCCGGTGATGCTCAAGGCTTCCTGGGGCGGCGGCGGCCGCGGCATGCGCGTCATCCGCTCCGAAGCGGACCTCGCCAAGGAAGTGACGGAAGCCAAGCGCGAGGCGAAGGCCGCCTTCGGCAAGGACGAGGTCTATCTCGAAAAGCTCGTCGAGCGCGCGCGCCATGTCGAAAGCCAGATCCTCGGCGACACGCACGGCAATGTCGTACACCTGTTCGAGCGCGACTGTTCAGTCCAGCGCCGCAACCAGAAGGTCGTCGAGCGCGCGCCAGCCCCCTATCTCACGGAAGCGCAGCGCCAGGAACTGGCCGCCTATTCGCTGAAGATCGCCAACGCGACGAATTATGTCGGTGCCGGCACCGTCGAATATCTGATGGATGCCGACACGGGCAAATTCTACTTCATCGAAGTCAATCCGCGCATCCAGGTCGAGCACACCGTCACCGAAGTCGTCACCGGCATCGATATCGTCAAGGCGCAGATCCATATTCTCGACGGTTTCGCCATCGGCACGCCGGAATCGGGCGTTCCGAAGCAGGAAGACATCCGCCTTAACGGCCATGCGCTGCAGTGCCGCGTGACGACGGAAGATCCGGAGCATAACTTCATTCCGGATTACGGCCGCATCACTGCCTATCGCTCGGCATCCGGCTTCGGTATCCGTCTCGATGGCGGCACCTCCTATACCGGTGCGATCATCACCCGTTATTACGACCCGTTGCTGGTAAAGGTGACCGCCTGGGCTCCGAACCCGCAGGAGGCGATCGCCCGTATGTATCGCGCGCTGCGAGAATTCCGCATCCGCGGTGTGGCGACGAACCTCACCTTCCTCGAAGCGATCATCACGCACGAGAAATTCCGCGACAACAGCTATACGACGCGCTTCATCGACACAACGCCGGAACTGTTCCAGCAGGTCAAGCGTCAGGATCGCGCCACCAAGCTTCTGACCTATCTCGCTGACGTCACTGTCAACGGCCATCCGGAAACGCGCGGTCGTCCGGTACCTTCGCCCAAGGTGGCGCAGCCTGTGCTGCCCTATATCGACGGCAATATCCCCGAGGGCACCAAGCAGTTGCTGGACAAGCTCGGTCCGCAGAAATTCGCCGAATGGATGCGCAATGAAAAGCGTGTGTTGATGACCGACACGACGATGCGCGACGGCCACCAGTCGCTGCTTGCGACCCGCATGCGCACCTATGACATCGCCAGCGTCGCCGGCACCTATGCGCGCGCTTTGCCGCAGCTCCTGTCGCTCGAATGCTGGGGCGGCGCCACCTTCGACGTTTCCATGCGCTTTCTCACGGAAGACCCGTGGGAGCGCCTGGCGCTGATCCGTGAAGGTGCGCCGAACCTGCTTCTGCAGATGCTTTTGCGCGGCGCCAACGGCGTCGGCTACACCAACTATCCCGACAATGTCGTGAAATACTTCGTCCGCCAGGCGGCCAAGGGCGGCGTCGATCTCTTCCGCGTCTTCGACTGCCTGAACTGGGTCGAGAACATGCGCGTGTCGATGGATGCCGTGGCCGAGGAGAACAAGCTCTGCGAGGCGGCGATCTGCTATACGGGCGATATCCTCAACTCCGCCCGCCCGAAATACGATCTGAAATACTATACTGACCTCGCCGTCGAGCTGGAAAAGGCCGGCGCCCATATCATCGCGCTGAAGGACATGGCGGGTCTGTTGAAGCCGGCTGCCGCCAAGGTGCTGTTCAAGGCGCTGCGCGAAGCCACAGGGCTGCCGATCCACTTCCACACGCATGATACGTCGGGTATTGCGGCTGCGACGGTGCTCGCTGCGGTCGATGCCGGCGTCGATGCTGTCGATGCGGCGATGGATGCGCTGTCCGGCAATACCTCGCAGCCCTGCCTTGGTTCGATCGTCGAAGCACTCAAGGGCTCCGAGCGTGATCCCGGCCTCGATCCCGAATGGATCCGCCGCATCTCCTTCTACTGGGAAGCCGTGCGCCACCAGTACGCCGCTTTCGAAAGCGATCTCAAGGGACCGGCTTCGGAAGTCTATCTGCACGAAATGCCAGGGGGTCAGTTCACCAACCTCAAGGAACAAGCCCGCTCGCTCGGTCTCGAGACCCGCTGGCACAAGGTGGCGCAGGCCTATGCCGATGCCAACCAGATGTTCGGCGATATCGTCAAGGTGACGCCGTCCTCCAAGGTCGTCGGCGACATGGCGCTGATGATGGTCAGCCAGGACCTGACGGTCGCCGATGTCGAGAACCCGGCGAAGGATATCGCCTTCCCGGATTCGGTCGTCTCGATGCTCAAGGGCGATCTCGGCCAGCCGCCGTCCGGATGGCCGCAAGCGCTGCAGAAAAAGGCGCTGAAGGGCGATACGCCCTATACAGTCCGTCCCGGTTCGCTGCTTGCCGAAGCCGATCTCGATGCGGAGCGCAAGGTCATCGAGACGAAGCTCGAGCGCAAGGTCGACGATTTCGAATTCGCCTCCTATCTGATGTATCCGAAGGTCTTCACCGACTACGCATTGGCCGCCGACACCTATGGTCCTGTCTCGGTATTGCCGACGCCTGCCTATTTCTACGGTCTCAAGGAAGGCGATGAGCTCTTTGCCGAGATCGAGAAGGGCAAGACGCTGGTCATCGTCAACCAGGCGATGACGGCGACAGACGAGAAGGGCATGGTGACTGTCTTTTTCGAGCTCAACGGCCAGCCGCGCCGTATCAAAGTACCGGATCGCGCCCATGGTGCCTCGGGCGCCGCTATCCGCCGCAAGGCCGAGACCGGTAATGCCGCCCATGTCGGCGCGCCGATGCCGGGCGTCATCTCCACCGTCTTCGTTTCGCCCGGCCAGGCGATCAAGGCCGGCGACGTGCTTGTTTCCATCGAGGCCATGAAGATGGAGACCGCGCTGCACGCGGAAAAGGATGGTACGATCTCCGAGGTGCTGGTGCGCGCCGGCGACCAGATCGACGCCAAGGATCTGCTTGTCGTCTATGGCGCCTGAGCGGCAAGTTGGGCTTATGAAGCCGTCCGTCGACTGAGATGCTGACTATATTCTGCCGCAAAGCCTGACTGTTGCAGTCGGTTTTGCGGCAGCAGTGCCTTTAGCGCGGCTTGCGGGTATGCCGCTCGACGATGGCTGCCCAGATTGCTGCCAGCAGCGCGAGCACCGCCGATGCCAGCATCAGGGCGAAGAGCGTATGGATCGTTGGCGATCGCGCAATGAACAGCCCGCCGATCGAGCCGATCAGCGCGCCGCCCGATATCCGCATGGCGGCGGCAAGCCCTGCAGCCGTCCCGATCATATCGGAGCGAACGGACATCGCGCCGCTGTTGGCGGCCGGCATGGTGAGGCCATTGCCGATGCCGATGAAGATGCAGGGGCCGAAGAGCGCCAGAACCTCCGTCGTGCCCGACAGCGACAAGGCGAGGCCAACAGCCAGGCCGATGCAGGTCAGCAGCCGCGCGATGACGAGGATTGTGCCGATGGGGATTTTTGCGCCATAGCGGCCGGCGAGATAGCTGCCCAGAATGAAGCCGGCGGGAACCATGCCCATGTAGAAGCCGAGCCTGGCGCTCGAGCCGCCGAGCGCATCGCCTATCGTGAGCGGTGCTCCGCCGAGGAAGATATAGAGCACGCCCATCGAGCAGGCCATGCAGAGCGTATGGGCCCAGAAACGCGCCGAACGCAAAAGCAGGGCATAGGAGGCAAGATAGTTTCCGCGGGCAGCTGAGGCGGGTGCTTTCGATCCTTTCAGCTCGCGCAGGGACAGGAGGAAGGCGGCGATGCCAAGGAGCGCAAGGACGATGAAGCTTGCCTGCCAACCGAAAATCTCGTCCAGCGAGCCGCCGAACAGCGGTCCGACCATCGGCGCCAACGCCCATCCCATGGCGAGATAGCCGAACTTGCTGGCCGCCTGGCGCTCGTCGGCTGTTTCCTTGATGATGACGAGGGCGACGGAATAGCAGGGGCCGATGCACGCCTGCATCATGCGGCACAGCAGGAATATGCCGATAGTCGGAGCGAGAACACAGCCAATCGAGGCGATGACGAAGATCGCGAGCGCCGTCAGGACAACCGGCCGGCGTCCGAACCGGTCCGATATCGCTCCCCCAATCGCTTCCAGGAACGCAGTCACGATGGAAAAGCCGGCGACGGAAAGGTTTACGAGAGCGAAATCGGCATGGAATGCCGCCGACATCTTCGGCAGAGACGGCAGGATCATATTTACGGGCAGCACGGCAAGCGCCGAGAGCAGGATGAGGGTTATCAGCCGCGGTTGTGCGGCGGCTGATGCGAGGGTCGGGTCTTCGGTTGCTTGCCTGGCTGAATGGTCGATGCGGCTTTCGGTGCGTGTCATGGCCTTGTCCGTCGTGTGGATGGGAAGTCGAGGGGATTTGACGAGGCGCCGCCCAGAATCCGGGCAATAAAAAAGGCCCCGTCAGGAGCCTGCTTACCGCGCATGGGTGCTTTCGCCGGATGGCTACGCCATCCTGCCCATGCGCCTTCCTACCACTACGATAACGAGTGCCGCGTTCATGACATTAGAGCTAGCGGCAAAGCTCCGCAGCGTCAATGCGCGGCTTGCCCCCAACATCGGAGCTTTCGACCTAGAGCCGTTCAGTTTTACGGAATCTCTGAGCCGCTCTATCTCTTTATTGTCTCGCCATTCCGGACGGAAAACCGCCGCGCACTTTTCCTGGAATTGCTCCAGGTCGGCTGCTTAAATGTCGTAGCTGTGGCCGGCATTCAGCGTCGAGATGAACTGCTTGGTCCGCTCCTGCGCCGGAGCACCGAAGATGCTGCGGGAAGAGCCGGTCTCGACGATGTTGCCCGCTTCGAGGAACACGACATTGTTGGCAATCTTCGATGCCAGGCGCAGGTCATGCGTTGCCATGACCATGGTCGTACCTTCGTTGGCGAGCTTGCCCAGCACATCGACCACTTCCGCCGCCAGTTCCGGATCGAGCGCCGAGGTGGGCTCGTCGCAGAGCAGTACGCGCGGCGAGGGGGCAAGCGCGCGGGCGATGGCGACACGCTGCTGCTGCCCGCCCGAGAGCGTCGAGGGCCAGGCGTCGATCTTGTGGGCCATGCCGACCTTGGTCAAAAGCTCGACGGCACGGGCGCGGGCCTTGTCTTGAGGCCAGCGCAGCACGGTGGTCAGCCCTTCCATGACGTTTCCGATCGCGGTCTGATGCGGAAAGAGCTGGAAATTCTGGAAGACCATGCCCGTCTGACGGCGGATCTTCTGGATATCCTGCCAGGACGGCTTCTTGCCCGGCTGGAAGGTGGCCGTCTCCCCGCCGATGCGGATCGTTCCGGCGGTCGGGATTTCCAAAAGGTTGATGCAGCGAAGCAGCGTGCTCTTGCCGCCGCCCGAAGGCCCCACAAGCGCCGTCACCGTTCCCTCTGGGATCATCAGGCTGATATCCTTGAGGATGACATTGTCGCCGAAGCGCTTTTCGATATGCTGGAGCTCGATCATGCTTGTGCCTCCAGTGTGCCGCCCGAGCGGGCGAAGCGGCGTTCGAGGTAACCCTGCAGCGTCGAAAGAAAGGTGCTGAGCACGAGATAGATGATGGCGGCCTCGATATAGAGGATGAGCGGCTCATAGGTCGTCGCCACGATGCGCTGCGCGGCCTGAAACAGCTCCGGCACGGTGATGGCGGCGGCGAGCGACGTATCCTTGACCAGCGAAATGAAGGTGTTCGACAGCGGCGGCACGGCGACGCGCGCCGCCTGCGGCAGGATGGTGCGGCTCATGGCCTGGCGCCAGTTCATGCCGATCGAATAGGCGGCCTCCCACTGGCCCTTCGGCACGGAGGAGATGACGGCGCGGATGATTTCGGACGTATAGGCGCCGACGCTCAGCGTAAAGCCGATGATGGCGGCGGGGAAGGCGTCGAGCAGGATGCCGAGGCTCGGCAGGCCGTAGAAGATGACGAAGAGCTGCACCAGAAGCGGCGTGCCGCGGATCACCCAGACATAGAAGCGGGCGATGGCCACGAACGGCGCCGGGGCAAATAGCCTGACGACTGCGGTGAGCAGGCCGAGCAGAAGGCCGAGAACGAAGGTGATCAAGGTAAGCGGGATGGTGAAGACGAGCCCCGCCCAAAGCAGCGTGCCCAGTGACTCCCACATCAGTTGCAGCCAATGCTCCAAGGAGAAGCCTTTCGATAACAGAATGCGTCCGGAGGTGACCCCGGACGCATCTTTTTCACAGTTTTATGTCCCTGCCTATGCCTTCTTACTTCGAAACGTCCTGGCCGAAATATTTCTTGGAGATCTTGTCATAGGTGCCGTCGGCCTTGATATCGGCCAGCGCCTTGTTGATCGCAGCAAGCAGTTCCGGCTCGCCCTTGCGGATGATGACGGCGGAGAAATCGGCATTGGCCTGCTGGGCGACGATCTTCACCGGCGCGTCGGGCTTGTGCTTCTTGAAATCGAGGAAGGAAAGGCTGTCGTTGATGGTGGCGTCGGCGCGGCCGGTCAGCACGAGCTGGATCGACTGGTCGAAGCCATCGGTGCCGACGAGTTCGGCGCCGGCTTCGGTTGCGAGCTTGCCGAAGTTGCTGGTCAGCGACTGTGCCGCCTTCTTGCCCTTGAGATCGGCGAAATCCTTGATGCCGGTGTTGCCGTCCTTGACGATCAGCACGGCCTTGGAGGCGATGTAGGGCTCGGAGAAGTCATACTTCTTCTTGCGGGCTTCGGTGACGCCGACTTCGTTGATGACGGCATCGTAGCGGTTGGCGTCGAGACCGGCGATCAGGCCATCCCACTTGCCTTCCAGGAACTGCGCCTTGACGCCGAGCTTGCCGGCGACGGCTTCCGCGATCTCGACATCGAAGCCGGTCAGCTTGCCGCTCTCGTCATGAAAGGTGAAAGGCGCATAGGTGCCTTCCGTGCCGACCTTGAATACGCCGGCCGACTGGATCGCCTTGAGGTTTTCGCCGGCATGGGCGGGGAGCAGGAACGCGGCCTGCACGAGGGCGGCGGCGGCAACAGTCTTCAACCAGTTCATCGTTTTCTTCCGTTTCTGGAGCGGTTTCATTCAATGTCGCATACATCGCAGAAAATTTGCACCGCGAAAGCGTAGAAAACTGCAAGATAAACGGGCAAATGCGAATATTTTTCTCAAGGAATTGCGAACGGAGCGTCGAGGAAGCCGCTGCTTTCACCCACGCCAATAATTGCTGATCAATGATGCGGTGCAGCATAGTGACAATTCTCAATGCTGCCCTATTATTCTTAATGCTGCCCTATTTCGTCATCTCATCGATGTCTTGGCGCGGCACCTTATTCAAGGCATGCGCATGCGCCTCCATGAACGTGTCCCGGCAGTTTGTTGCGAGACACCGGCGGCAATCAAACTGCGATTCTACTAGAAAATTTAAAGTGCGAAATTGATCTGACGCAGCCCGAAGAGGTGATGAATTGCCCATCATTGCGCGCTGCCGGCCATGGCCGGTCATGAGGTTTGGTGTCGCGATCGCGTTTCTTTTTCTGAGTTTATCTACATTCATGCCGTGCTTCGCGGCAGAAACGATCGAGCGGCCATCGAAATGGATCGGCCGCGTTGCCGCCAGCGATGCGGCTTTCGGTTGGCCGGGCAGTGGTTTTGCGTTGCGTTTTGAAGGCACGTCGCTCTCGGTTACCCTCGTTGATACCGGGAAAAATAGCCTTGAGGTCGAACTGGACGGCGTTCCGCAGCGCCTCGATCTGCAAGCGGGGCAGCATCGATACCAGCTTGCCGATGCCTTGCAGCAAGGCGCCCACGAGGTTCGCGCGACGCGCCGCACCGAGGGATGGATCGGCGATACCATATTCGTTTCCGCGGAAACCGATGGGTCGTTCGTTCCAGCGGAAGCATCGGCCACAAAGCTGGTGGCAATCGGAGACTCCATTACCGCAGGCTATGGTCTCGAGGGTGTTGGTCCCGGATGTAAATTCACCCCCGGAACGGAAAATCAATACCTGACATATGCCGCGGTCGCGGCGCGCAGCCTCGAGATGGAACTTACGACGCTCGCTGTTTCTGGAATCGGCCTTTCGCGTACAGGCAAGAATGCGAAAACCATGCTTGATGTCATCGACAGCGTGACGCCGTTGAGAAAGGGCGTGCCTGCTCTTCCTGACGAACGCGTTTCCGCAGTGGTCGTCAATCTGGGGACGAACGACTTTTCAGACAACAGGAATCCCAGCGATTTCATCGAGGAATACGTCAAGCTCGTCTTCAAGCTCAGATCTCAGTATCCAAAGGCGTATCTCTACGCCGCACTCGGTCCGATGATGTCGCAGAAGGACTTCGATGTGGCCGAGAAAGCAATCCAGGGCGCCGTCCAGGCGAGCGCCGCGAAAGGCGAAACTCGCCTGCGATATCTGAATTTACGCGTCAAACCGAAGGATTTCGGATGCGATTGGCATCCAAGCCGCAGCACCAATGCGGCAATGGCAACCTTGTTGGAGCAAGCTATCAGAGCGGATTGGGGCCCTCATGATTAATGAACAGACGCTTTCCATTCGGCGGTCAAACTTGAAACAATTGGATTCTCTCCAGTTTCTCCGGTTCGTGGCCGCTTTTTCCGTCGTTCTCTTCCATTTCGGAAGCGGTCTTGCGATCGAATACCATCTCGATCGGAATTATTTCTTCATGGGTGCGACCGGCGTCGACGTTTTCTTCGTTCTCAGCGGCTTCATCATCAGCTACTCCTCCAATCCGGCGCGCGGACTTGTTTATTTCGCACGCAAGCGCATTGCCAGAATCGTTCCGCTCTACTGGCTGTTGACATTCGTGGTCGTCTTGATTGCGCTTGTGAAACCCAGCCTGCTCAATTCGACGATCGTGACCGTGGAGACGATCATCAAATCTCTTCTTTTCGTCCCCTATCAGAAAACCGGCGGTGCCGTGCAGCCGATCCTTTTCCTGGGTTGGACGCTTTGTTACGAGGTGTTCTTCTACATAATTTATGGCGCCTGTCTGATCTTTGGCGCCAGGGCAACCTGGTTCGCCTCCGCGGCCGTCCTCCTCCTGATCGCGCTGCATGAGATTTGGCCGGAGGGATCGGTCGAATGGCGCTTCTATACAAACCCGATATTGATCGAATTCGTTCTCGGCATGATGCTTCATAAAGCATATTCGGCATACAGCGCCTTCAGGAGCGGATCGAATATAGCCGCCGCTCTGCTCATTCTTCTGGCCTGCGGAGCTCATTTCTTCATCGTGACATTCGCCGGCCCCAGTCTTTTCGCCTCAAGCCTGCTTGCCGTCCTGCTCGTCTCGGGCTTCCTGCTCATGCGGATGCCAGCCGGTAGAATATGGGCCATTCTGGTTCTGCTGGGAGACGCCTCCTATTCGCTTTACCTCATACACCCCTACACGCTGCAGCTTCCGCTCAAGCTGTTGGGCAAGCATCTCTCCCTACCCTTTGTGACCGGGATACTGCTGGTGGTCACGCTTTGCACGATCGGGATTTCGGTGGTGCTCCTCAAGTTCTTCGAGCGGCCGATGCAGGCTCTTCTGATGCGGCAGCCGAAACCCATCGAACAGACCGTCGCTCCGGTGGGGTGAAACAAACCCAACGCTTCGGTACGGGCAGGAAGGATTGCTTGCGGCGGCAGTTGGGGCATGCGCTGCGGGAAACGCATGGATCCGACTCAAGCCGCCAGTGTACGTGGCTTCATCCGCTCGCGTTGCGGCCGCTGCCATTGGCCGCTTTCAGCCCGAAGCGGACATCTGACTTAAGCTCGCGTTCAGCGGATAACATCCGCCCAAAGCCCGGCGGACGCTCGAACAGAGGATAGCAATTAATCAAGCGACCCATTCTCATCGGGCAAACTATGCTCGCCCCAATCCTCTTTGGGAATGGGTTCGCCCACCATAAACTCAAACGCGGCGACCTTCTTGTGATCCGGGGACAGCTCGCATTTGAATTTGAGTTGGTACCAGACGCGTTGGCTGTGGAGCGCTGCACCATCAGCTGAAAAGTCGTTCCCGACCATCTTGGTGTCTGCCATCGCATAGGCGACCACACGATCAGGCAGGAGTTCCTTGCTCCATGCTCCGACCTGCGCCATGGCTTCGAGGTTGCAAAGCTGCTCGACCTGATCGGCGGGTGCTAGTGCCGACAGTTCCTTTCTCGCATTCTTGCTCCGGGGATCGTCAAGAACCCTTTCTGATAGCATGCGAGACGGCTTCACCATCCTCGGAGTGTCTTCCCGTGGCTTGGCTTCTTGACGAGCTGTCGGCGTTACCTGTTCTTTGGATTTGCCCGCGGGAATAGCATCCTCCTGAGCGGCAAGCGGCGGCTGCCTCGCGGGTTCGCGCTTCTCTTCCAGACTGGGCGGTAGGAGATTTACAATCTCCACCTCAACGCTTTCCTCTGGCGCTAAGGGCAATGGCACTGGAACGGAAAAGAGCCACACGAGGGCGCAAAGGACAACGTGCAGAAAAGCCGATGCGGTAAAGCTCCATCTGCTAAACTGATCCTGTGCCCCCGTCCGCTGCATCAGCACTCGTCACGGCGCTGCTGCGGCTAGCTGCTGCAGCAGCTTGACGAAATGGCTGGTCCTGATGCCCTTCCGGTTTTGGACCGGGTCCACGGTTTGGACGACAACTAGATGCTTTGACGGCACGATGGCAATCGCCTGTCCGCCATAACCGGACGCCAGTGCTGCACTGGAGCCAAACACATCGGGGTTGAGCGTCCACCAAAGATAACCGTATCCCATGCTTCCGCGATCGGTAGCGGAATAGGCCGTGGTGGATGCCTTCACCCATGCCGCCGGAATGATCTGCCGACCACTCCAGCGCCCTCCATCGAGATAGAGCTGGCCAAAGCGGGCCGCGTCTCTGGCGCTCAGGCGAAACGGATAGGCGGGGTGAGTGGAATGCTGCTCAGATACATAGGCGCCATCCCGCGCGGAAAAATCCTGCATATCGATCGGTCGGGCGATCTGCTGCGCAAAGCTCTGGAAAATGTCCTTGCCGGTCTGCTGCCGATAGATCGTGCCAAGCGCGTTGAAATCCCAATTGTTGTAAAGCCAGAAGGTGCCGGGGACATGGCTCCCAGGCTCCGGCCTGTTTCGCAGCATTTCGCCGGTTTCATAGGCGGCTGGATGGTAGATGCCCGACCGCGCCATGAGCAGATCGCGCACCGTGGCCCGTTTTTCCGCTTCGGTCAGCGCTGGAGTTTTGTCGTCAATGTCGAGATCGGCAAGCGTGCTACTGAGATCGATTCTGCCTTCGGAAACCGCGATCCCATATAAAGCGCTGAGCAGGCTCTTGCGGACGGACGCGACATTCACCTTCCGAGACACATCGCCCCAATTGGCGATTACCTTGCCGTCCTGCACCACCATCACGGCCGTAGGCTTGAGGGTTGCGGCATAGTCCTGAGCCGCCTTCAGCCCATCAACGGACCAGCCGGAAGATGCAGGATCGGCGTTCTGCCACGGCTGCGCACCTGAGTTTCCTGCCATGGAGAGGACGATTACGGCAGCTATGGCGAAAAAAACCGCTCGCATAAATATCCCTGAACTCTTGACGCGAAAATCCCAATGAAGGCGAAACTTGTTCCCGACTTTTGCGACGTCGCAGAATAGGCAGTTTTGCGGCAGCCGCAATGTCCGGTGTTGGCGCGAAGCTGTCGTTCCGCCAGGACCGCAATTGCTAGCGAACCGCGAGCACGACTAATCGATGCGACAGCAGGCAACGTGACGGACAGTCATTGTCCAGCTCGCCACCTCAAGCCGCCGCCGCCCGCCGCTTCATCCGTTCGCTGATAATGATGATGAACCCCGCGCTCAGGATCAGGACGGCACCGATGAAGGTGTTGGGGCCGGGGATGTCGCCCCAGATCAGGTAGCCGAGCAGGAAGGCCCAGACGAGCGAGGTATATTCGAACGGCGCCAGCACCGAAACTGGCGCCTGGCGCATGCCTTCGAAGAGGGCGAGCTGGCCGGCGCCGGCGATGATGCCTGTCAGCGCCAGCAGCACGATCTGGAAAGGCGTCGGCGTGTGCCAGTGGGCGATGGCCATGCCGGCGGTCAGGATGATGAACAGGATATTGGAGACGGCCATCTGGATATGGCTCTTTTCGTGCAGCGCTGTTTTCCGCAGGAGCACCATGCCGCTTGCCCAGAGGACGGCGGCCTGCAGCGCCAGGTAGACCGGCCAGGAAATTGACAGCCCCACGGGATTGGAGGCGATCACCACGCCGCAGAATCCGACGCCGACTGCCATCCAGCGGGCGACGGTGACTTTTTCACGCAGCACGATGGTTGCGAGGATAGTACCGACGATCGGTGCTGCATAATAGAGCGTCGTTACCTCGGCGAGCTGCAGGTAGGAGGCGGCCGAATAATAGGAAATCCAGGCGATCAGGATGATGACGCTGCGCAGGATCATCGGCTTGATGATCGGCGAGCGCGCCACTTTCTGAACGAGCGAGGGGCCTTCGAAAACGAAGCAGCCGGCAAGAATGGTGCAGCTACGGATGAACAGCACCTGCCAGACGGGGATGGAGGCGACGAGCAGCTTCACCGCCGAATCGTGGGCGGTGAACAGCATGTAGGCAAACACCGTAAGCAGGATGCCATAGCTGATGGAGTTTTTCACGGGGATGCACCAGAGGACGACCCGACTCGAGGCCGGCCAAAGAATCTTTCAGGTCTCAACCGATAGGAGCCTAATTTTACGCCGTCAATAGGACTTTTTATCAGGGTGACGCCCGGCAGTGTTATTTATTCGGGGTTGTAGCGCCATCGTCCCCACTTTAACAGACGGAGACGAAATGTGACTGACGCGGCTTTTTCGATTGTTGAGATTTCAATCGATTTAAATAGACTGCGACACAGATTTGGGAGGAGTTTTAATGGACAACGGACCGAGAATGGAGGGTTTGAAGGAGCGCAGGAGCCCATTTTTCACCAAATCGCGTACCGCGGTGTCGCTCATGTTTCTCATGAACGGCTTCATGGTCGGCTGCTGGGCCCCGAAAATTCCCGAATTCGCCGAGCGGCTGCAACTGACGAAATTCGAGCTCGGCCTGATGATCCTTGTCTTCGGCGTCGGCTCGCTCGTGATGATGCCGCTTGCCGGCGCGCAGATCGCGGTGCGCGGCTCGCGCGTCGTCATGCGTGCCTTTGCGATATTGCTGCTGCCGATGATCCTGGCGCTGACGCTTGCGCCGAATGTCTGGACCGCGGCCGTTGCGCTCTTCCTCTTCGGCGGTTTCATCGGCGCGATGGATGTGGCGATGAACGCCAATGCCGTCTCGGTCGAAAAATCCATGCGCCGAGCAATTATGTCCTCCTGCCATGCCTTCTGGAGCCTGGGCGGCCTTTTGGGCGCGGCGATCGGAGGGCTCTTGATTTCGCGCTGGGGCATTCTCGGCCATGCCGAGGCCTCGACCGCGATTGCCGTGCTTTTTGTCGCCATTGCCTGGCCGATGGTGCTTGGCGATCAGCCGCATCACGATGAGGCCAAGCCAAAGGCAAAGCTGCCGATGATTCCACTGCCGTGGCTGCTCGGCATCGTTGCGCTGTTCTGCATGGTGCCGGAAGGCGCGGTCCTGGATTGGAGCGCTCTCTATCTCAGCCAGGAAAAAGGTGCGTCGGTGGCGCTATCGGGTTTCGGCTACGCCGCTTTCTCAGCCACCATGGCGACCATGCGCTTTGCCGGCGATTTCGTGCGCGATTGGCTGGGCGCCATCAGAACGCTGCGCATCTGCACGGGGTTTGCCATCGTCGGCATGCTGACCGCGGCGCTGGCGCCGAATGCGGAGATCGCCATTCTCGGTTTTGCGTTCTGCGGCATCGGTATTTCCAACATGGTGCCGATCGCCTTTTCCGCGGCCGGCAATATTCCGGGCCTGCAGCCAGGGATCAGCATTTCCGTCGTCACGACGCTCGGCTATTCCGGCATGCTGGTCGCGCCATCGGCCATCGGTTTTGCCGCCGAGCATGTCGGCTTCTCGCCGGTCCTGATGACGCTGCCGGTGCTGCTGCTCGTCGTGCTGGCCTTCTCGTCGCTCGCGCGCTACGCTGACGGCATCGGGGACGCCAAGCATTAATTTCGTCGCTTTTGCTCGGTAACGGCTAAGCTCCGTGCGATCAAAAGAGATCGCCGCAGCGGTTGACAACGACCGCTTCGTGATCCACCTGAAAGACATCCATTTTCGAGGCCTGCGAGAGCTTTCCATGTCGTCCGCCACCGATTTCGATCCGAAACCGCGCCGTTCTTCCGTTGCCGTCGATGTCGGCGGCGTGATCGTCGGCGGCGGTGCCCCCGTCGTCGTGCAGTCCATGACCAATACCGACACGGCCGATATCGATTCGACCGTCGCCCAGGTCGCCGCCCTTTACAAAGCCGGCTCCGAGCTGGTGCGCATTACGGTCGATCGCGATGAAAGCGCTGCCGCTGTGCCGAAGATCCGCGAGCGGCTGCTGCGGCTTGGCATGGACGTGCCGCTGATCGGCGATTTTCATTATATCGGCCACAAGCTGCTCGCCGATCACCCGGCCTGCGCAGAGGCGCTGGCGAAATACCGCATCAATCCCGGCAATGTCGGCTTCAAGGACAAGAAGGACAAGCAGTTCGCCGAAATCATCGAGATGGCGATCCGCTACGACAAGCCGGTGCGCATCGGCGTCAACTGGGGCTCGCTCGATCAGGATCTTTTGACCGCGCTGATGGACAAGAACGCTGCCGAAGGCTCGCCGCTCTCGGCCCGGCAGGTAACGCGCGAGACGATCGTGCAGTCGGCGCTGATCTCGGCCGATCTTGCCGAGGAAATCGGCCTGCCGCGCAACCGCATCATTCTCTCGGCTAAGGTCAGCCAGGTGCAGGATCTGATCGCCGTCTATTCCATGCTGTCGGAGCGTTCCGACCATGCGCTGCATCTCGGTCTCACCGAGGCCGGCATGGGCTCGAAGGGCATTGTCGCCTCGTCCGCCGCCATGGGCTATGTACTGCAGCATGGCATCGGCGACACCATCCGCGTTTCGCTGACGCCGGAGCCGAATGGCGACCGTACCCGCGAAGTGCAGGTGGCGCAGGAACTGCTGCAGGTCATGGGCTTCCGGCAGTTCATTCCCGTCGTTGCGGCATGTCCCGGCTGCGGCCGCACGACCTCGACGGTCTTCCAGGAACTGGCGCAGAACATCCAGAACGACATCCGCAAGAACATGCCGGTCTGGCGCGAGAAATATCCGGGCGTCGAGGCGCTGAATGTTGCCGTCATGGGCTGCATCGTCAACGGTCCGGGCGAAAGCAAGCATGCCGATATCGGCATTTCGCTGCCTGGCACCGGCGAGACGCCGGCGGCTCCCGTCTTCATCGACGGCCAGAAGGCTATGACGCTGCGCGGCCCGAACATCGCTTCCGATTTCGAGGCGCTGGTTGGCGATTATATCGAAAAGCGGTTCGGCCGGAAGACCGTCGCGGCGGAGTGATCCGCCGCTTAAAGCGAGACTGGATCAGATATTGCTTGTCAGCAGCTTGATGCCGGCAAAGCAATAGAAGCCGGCCATGGCGCCCTCGATCCAGCGCCGGGCATTGCGATATACTTTCAGCGCATGCGATGTCGAAAACAGGATCGCATAGCCCATGAACACCAGAAAACCGGTCGTGCAGCAGACGGCGATGATCAGCACGGCCACGGAAGCGGGCGCGCCCTGCGGCATGCCGAGCGCGATGATGGCGAGCCAGGCGAAGATCGCCTTCGGATTGGTGACGTGAATGCCGTAGCCGCGCAGGACCAGCGATTTGAAGCTGGGCGTTTTCGGGCCTTCGACGGCGGTCGGCAGCTCGCCGCCGGCACGCACGGCACGGAACGCCTTGTAGGCGAGATAGAGCAGGTAGATGCCGCCGAAAATCTTCAGAAGCTCCAGCGCCATCGCATAGGTCTGCAGCAGCGTTGCGAGACCTGCCGCTGCGGCAATCGCCCAAGTCATCGATCCCCCGAAAATCCCGAGCGAGATCGTCATGCCGGCCTTGCGGCCATGGGTCATCGAGGTGCCGATGATGGCCATGATGGCGGGGCCGGGACTGACGACGGCAATGATGTAGGCGATATAGGCCGGCAGGATCTGCGGCAGATAGGCAAGGGTCTCGTGCATGGAAGATTTCCCGGGGGTGTCGGCCGGCGCGAAGAATTCTGCGTTGTCGGCCAGCTCGGATCGGCAACTTGTCATAAAACACGGCCGAAATCACCCGGCACAATCATGGATTCTTGTGATGGTGACATTTCATGGCTGAATGGATGGCCATGGCTGAACGGGCATAGCTGAACGGGCATGGGCCGGTAGCCGTTGCCGAGTGGATGGGCTCACCCTCGGGCAACGCCATGAAGGTGCTTAGGGATCAGCTCTTGCGGTTTGCGACGAAGCGGGCGGTTTCCGTCAGGACATCCGCCTTGTCGCCATAGCCGGACAGCAGGTCGGCAGCGTCGTTCACCAGCTTCGCGAGCGTCGTTTCGGCCCATTCCTGGCCGTGCAGGGCGACAAGCGTGCCCTTGCCGCGACTGGCATCCTTGCCGGTTGCCTTGCCCATGGTGGTGGCATCGGCCGTGAGGTCGAGAAGATCGTCAGCGAGCTGGAAGGCAAGGCCGATCTTTTCGCCGAAGGTCCTGAGGCGTTTGCGGTCTTCGACAGGTGCACCTGAGATGATGGCGCCGGCTTCGCAGGCAAAGCGGATCAGCGCTCCCGTCTTCATCGCCTGCAGCGTGGTAATGCCCTTTTCGTCGGGCGGTTCCTTCTCGGCAGCGAGGTCAAGCGCCTGGCCGCCGGCCATGCCGCCGATGCCGGCTGCGCGCGACAGTGCCAGCACGAGCGCCATTTTTCGATCCGCCGGCAGCTCCGTCTCGGGAGCGGCGATAATGTCGAAGGCGTAGGTCAGCAGGCTGTCGCCGGCCAGAATCGCCGTGGCGTAATCGAAGGCGATGTGCACGGTCGGCTGGCCGCGGCGCAGGTCGTCGTCGTCCATGGCGGGAAGATCGTCGTGGACGAGGGAATAGCAGTGCACGCATTCGAGCGCGGCGCCAACCCTCAGTGCCGCCTCGGCATTGCCGCCGAGAAGCGCCGCCGATTCCATGACCAGGAAGGGACGCAGCCGCTTGCCGCCGTTCAGTACACCGTGGCGCATGGCCCTCAGCAGCCTGTCGGGGCGGACGATCTCGTCATTCAGGCTGCCGTCGGCGAGAAGCCGGTTCAGCAGAGCTTCGGTCTTGCCGGCATTGTCCTTCAGGCGGTTCTCGAATGAGGAATGGGTGCTGTCCATGGGCGCTGTTTGGCATGAGAGGCCGTTGCTGGCAATGACAATCGTCGACGGCGGGGTAGGAATTGCGCCGCACTCTGGTCATCGCTTTATGTAGACGGTATGACGGAATGCAGCATCAGAGCGTTTCCCGGATGCATTAAGGGGTTGTACCGGGATGGAGCGATCGTGGACGTCAGGCACTTGGACATATCGACTGATAATGAGGAGGAAGCCGAGGTGCCGCAACGCTCCTCCCCGTTGGCGCGCTTCAAAGCAAGGCCAGTTTGGCAGCGCGTCGTCCTCGTATTGATTGGCGTCCTCCTGCTGCCTTATCTTTTCATCGTCTTTTATCTGCTGCCGTTCCTCCACCCCGTTTCCACCCTGATGGTAGGCGACGCCGTTACCCTTCAGGGATATGACCGCCGTTGGGTTCCGCTAGATAAAATCGCGCCGGTGCTGGTGAAATCTGTCATGGTCTCGGAAGACGGGCAGTTCTGTTTTCACGGTGGTGTCGATTGGGGCGAGATGCGGGCGCTGGTCCAGGAAACGCTGCGCGGCAGGTCCACGCGCGGCGGCAGCACGATCCCGATGCAGACGGTGAAGAACCTGTTTTTATGGAACGGCCGCTCTTTCGTACGCAAGACGCTGGAATTGCCGCTCGCGGTTTCCGCCTCGGCCGTCTGGTCGAAACGCCGGATGATGGAGATCTATCTCAATATTGCCGAGTGGGGACCGGGCATTTACGGCATCGAGGCGGCGGCGCGCTACCATTTCAAGGTGCCGGCCTCCAAGCTCACGGCGCGTCAGGCGGCTCTTCTTGCCGTATCGCTGCCGAACCCGATCGACCGGGTGGCGAGCAAGCCGGGACGCGGGCTCAGCCAGCTCGCCTCGTTGATCCAGCGCCGCGCGCGCAATGCCGACGCATACATCAAATGCCTTTATGACTGACATCAGAACTTGTCGTTCGATCGGCTTGTCGTCATCTGGCATTCTTGACCGTGACGTAAGGGCGATATGAATCACTTCAAAGAATTCTTTCCCTTCAGAGTCCGGCACTGAAAAGGAACATGCGATCGTGGACAAGCTCACGCTTTATATTGGCAATAAGAACTATTCGTCTTGGTCGTTTCGGCCGTGGATTGCTCTTGAAGGGTGCGGCATTCCGTTCGAAGAGGTGCTGATACCCTTCGATTTTCCAGGTGGAAATCCGCGCATTCGTGAGGTGTCGCCGACGGGCAAGGTGCCGATGCTAGTTCACGGCGGCTTCAAGGTATGGGAATCCTTCGCCATCATCGAATATGCGGCCGAGCTTTTCCCCGATGCCGGACTTCTGCCGAGAGATCGCCAGGCGCGTGCGCTCGCGCGATCCTACAGCATGGAAATGGTTTCCGGCTTCAGCGCCCTGCGCAACTTCTGCCCGATGAACATGCGCCGTCCGGTCGCCCGGCGCGATCTCCCCGGCGGAGTGATGGAGGACGTGGCGCGTATCGAGGCCATCTGGCGCGAGGCGAGAGCCTTTTCTGGCGGCCCTTTCCTGTTCGGGAATTTTTCCGGCGCGGACGCCATGTTTGCCCCCGTCGTCAGCCGTCTGGAGCGGTATGACATCGCGGTTGCGGCGGATACGCGGGATTATATGGCGGCCATGAAGGCGCTGCCTGCCTGGCAAAAATGGGAGGAAGCGGCGTTGCAGGAAACATGGACCGTGCCGGAGGACGAGGACTGATTCGGCTCGACTATCCGCGAATCTCGTCCGGCGGGCAAAAAATGCTATTGGGGACTGGTCAAAGCCCGTCAAGCCATGTATAAGCCCGCCCAATTTCCGAAATTGATGCATGTCTGTTTCGGCCGCCTTGCTGGCCGTGAATATGTGTCGTCCGTACATGGAGTAACGAGAATGGCTGTACCGAAGAGAAAAACGAGCCCGTCCAAGCGCGGTATGCGCCGCTCTGCTGACGCACTGAAGGCTTCGACCTACGTCGAAGACAAGAACTCCGGCGAACTGCGTCGTCCGCACCACATCGACCTGAAGACCGGCATGTATCGCGGCCGTCAGGTCCTGACGCCGAAGGAAAGCGCATAATCTAGCGCTGCCTTTATGGCATGAATGAAAAGGCTGGCGGTTCGCCGGCCTTTTTCTGTTTTGATTGGGGCTTGTGCTGGGGAGGCGGCTGTTTGCGTGCCGTGCGGCTGATACCCCCCTCTGTCCCTTTCGGGACATCTCCCCCACAAGGGGAGATTGGTAACTCGCGGCATTTTCTCGCCTCAAGCCACAATCGCATCTACAGAAACTAAATCAGGCTGTTTGCCAGAGCGGAGCGACATACTCCCAACAATCTCCCCTTGTGGGGGAGATGCCACGACAGTGATAGAGGGGGAGGAAAACTCTCCAAGGATTCAGGAGCGCCTCGCCTGATTTCAAAGGCTATCCAGCTTGCTCTGCATGGCGCGGAGCTGTTCCTTCAGCTCGTCGATGTCCTTGGCTTCGGCCTTGCGACTTTCCTTGGCCGGCGGCTTCATGAAGGGCGAGAACATCTGCATCGCCTGCTGGAACATTTCGGTATTGCGGCGGACCTGCTCCTCGACCATCTGCATGGGCAGTTGCAGGTTTTTGCCAAGCGGCGTTTCGCCGAATGCGCGATTGATCTGTTCGCGCATCTGCGTCTGCTGCTCGGTAAAGGCGCGCATGGAGTGTTCGAGGAAGCTCGGCACGACCATCTGCATCTGGTCGCCATAATAGCCGATCAGCTGCCGGAGGAAGGAAATCGGCAGCAGCGTGTTGCCGGTCTTCGATTCCTGTTCGAAAATGATCTGTGTCAGGACCGAATGCGTAATATCATCACCGCTCTTGGCGTCCTGGACGATGAATTCCTCGCCCTTCTTCACCATCTCCGCCAGATCGTCCAGCGTCACATAGGTACTGGTGCCGGTATTGTATAGGCGGCGATTGGCGTATTTCTTGATTACGATCTGGCCCTCATTCTTTGCCATTTATCAGTCTCCTGGCCCCGTCTGATTGCATGGAATATTCCTCCACTCCGGAGTGTAGACGCAAAAGAAGCTTGGTGACAATCGGTTTGTGCGATGCGGCAAGGCCTTTCCTTTGATTGGATTTTTTGAAGGCGGTGACAGCTTCGTGAAATCTGTACGATGAAAATTCTTGCTGTTTGACTCAGGAGCAAAGCTTTGACAGTTTCGCCTCATATACGTGTTCATTCTGTGAGGAGGCTTCCATGAGCAGTTCATCCATCGTCGTCGCCAGCGCTGCCCGCACCGCGGTCGGTTCGTTCAACGGCGCTTTCGCGACCGTTCCGGCGCATGAACTCGGCGCTGCCGCGATCAAGGGTGCGCTGGAGCGCGCCGGTGTCGAGGCCAAGGAAGTCGATGAAGTGATCCTCGGACAGGTGCTTCAGGCCGGCGAAGGGCAGAACCCGGCCCGCCAGGCCGCGATGAAGGCCGGCATTCCGCAGGAAGCGACCGCATGGGGCGTGAACCAGCTGTGCGGCTCGGGCCTGCGTGCCGTGGCGCTCGGCCTGCAGCAGATCGCAACCGGTGACGCCAAGATCATCGTCGCCGGTGGCCAGGAATCCATGTCGATGGCGCCGCATGCCGCGAATCTTCGCTCCGGCACCAAGATGGGCGACATGAAGATGATCGACACCATGATCAAGGACGGCCTGACGGACGCCTTCTACGGCTACCACATGGGCATCACCGCCGAAAATATCGCCCGCCAGTGGCAACTTTCGCGCGAGGAACAGGATCAGTTCGCCGTTGCCTCGCAGAACAAGGCGGAAGCCGCACAGAAGGCCGGTCGCTTCAAGGACGAGATCGTTCCCTTCACCATCCAGACGCGCAAGGGCGACGTTACGGTCGATGCCGATGAATATATCCGCCTTGGCGCGACGATGGAGGCCATGGCGAAGCTGCGTCCGGCCTTCGACAAGGAGGGCTCCGTCACCGCCGGCAACGCTTCCGGGCTTAACGACGGTGCTGCCGCTGCCGTGCTGATGACCGAGACGGAAGCCTCGCGCCGCGGCATCCAGCCGCTTGCTCGCATCGTCTCCTGGGCAACCGCCGGCGTCGATCCGCAGATCATGGGGACCGGCCCGATCCCGGCCTCCCGCAAGGCGCTGGAAAAGGCCGGCTGGTCCGTCAACGACCTCGATCTCGTCGAGGCCAATGAGGCGTTTGCCGCTCAGGCCTGCGCCGTCAACAAGGATCTCGGCTGGGATACGTCGATCGTCAATGTCAACGGTGGTGCGATTGCCATCGGCCATCCGATCGGTGCTTCGGGTGCTCGCGTCCTCAATACGCTGCTGTTCGAGATGAGGCGCCGCGGCGCCCGCAAGGGACTTGCCACGCTTTGCATCGGCGGCGGCATGGGTGTCGCCATGTGCTTCGAGGCGCTCTAGAATCAAAGAAATAGAGCATGATGTCGTCCGAAAACCGCATGATACTTTTCGGCATCATGCTCTAAGGCGTCTTGAAGGGAATTTTCCAGAAGAAGTGGTGAAAGCGAGCGGGCGACCCGACCTTCGGGCGCCCCGCCTCCGCAACAAAAAAGGGGAGTGGCACATGAGCAGAGTGGCATTGGTAACCGGGGGTACGCGTGGCATCGGAGCTGCCATTTCGATGGCGCTGCACAATGCGGGCTATAAGGTGGCCGCAACCTATGCCGGCAATGATGAGAAGGCCCGGGCTTTCCATGATGTGACGGGGATTTCCGTTCACAAGTGGGATGTCACCGACTACGAGGCCTGCGGCAAGGGCATCGCCAAGATCGAGGATGATCTCGGCCACGTCGAAATCCTGGTCAACAATGCCGGCATCACCCGCGATGCCATGTTCCACAAGATGACACCGCAGCAATGGCACGAGGTCATCAATACCAACCTCACCGGCCTCTTCAACATGACGCACCACGTCTGGCAGGGCATGCGCGACCGCAGCTTCGGCCGCGTCATCAATATCTCGTCCATCAATGGTCAGAAGGGGCAGATGGGGCAGGCGAACTACTCTGCGGCCAAGGCGGGCGATCTCGGCTTCACCAAGGCGCTTGCGCAGGAAGGTGCTGCCAAGAACATCACGGTCAACGCGATTTGCCCCGGCTATATCGGCACGGAGATGGTGCTGGCGGTTCCGGAAAAGGTGCTCAACGAGCGCATCATTCCGCAGATTCCCGTCGGACGCCTCGGCGAACCCGAGGAAATCGCCCGCATCGCCGTCTTCCTGGCCAGCGACGATGCCGGTTTCATTACCGGATCGACCATATCTGCCAATGGCGGCCAGCTCTTCGTGTAATCAATTTGGGAAAAGCGCTGGCCAGTTTTCCGCTGGGAGCTGCGCAAGGGCTATAAAAAGCGGTTCAGGGCGACGGAGCCGCTTCAGCCTGCATAGCGCATTACGAACAGAATTACTGAACTCAGCCGGCAATCATCCTCTTATTGAGGCCTGCTGCCGATGTCGTGGCTTGAATTCCAGGATGACGGCCTCAAGGGCAACCTGCCGCTTCTCCCTATCTCGAGCTCTCGCCGCGCTTACGAGCGCGTAAAAAGTGGTGCCGGTAAGCACGAGTGCTGCAATGCTTGCGATGATTGCGGCCATGATGCCGTTCCTTTCTCAAAACACTGCCAACTCGCCGTGACTGACGGCGCGGAAAGAAGATTTTGTTGAGGGAACTGCCGCTCCCCGAATTTGTTCCAAGAGCGCATCCTGACCGGCCGCCGGTGGCGGCCGGTCAGGCAATGCCTTAGCGGCAGCGAGCCTCATAACGGTGACCATAGCGGTCGCGATAGATGCAGTAGCCGCGACGCTCTTCCGAACGTCCGATGAGGTTGCCGACTACGCCGCCAGCGACCGCGCCGACAGCGGCGCCGCCCCAGCTATGGGTGGCAACGCCACCGATCAGTGCGCCGGTACCGGCGCCGATCGCCGTACCTTTTTCCGTTGCCGTGCACGACGCCAATGCGCCGACGAGGGCGATCGCGAAGATAATCTTCTTCATGGTGTTAGCTCCCTGATGTTGCGAGGTTTGAACAATGTCTGCGGATCAGATGCGCCCCATTAATAACAGAATGAGGACAATGACGAGAACAAGCCCGAGACCACCCGACGGGCCATACCCCCATGACCGGCTGTAACCCCAGCTGGGAAGTGCGCCAACCAGCAGCAGAATCAGTATGACAAGCAATACCGTACCAAGCATGATATGTCTCCTCCATGTCCGTCCGGCTCGAATATCCCGCCATTATCGCTGTTCGATATGGCGCTAACCTTCCAGCTTTCCCACTCGAAACTGTTCCAGTGAATGGACGAATTCCTCAATTCTGTTCATAGAAACTTGCATGCGCGGCAATTGTTCCGGCTAAGAAATAAAAATGCACGCGCGCAGCAGTTGGGATGCTTAGCGACCCCTTAAATGGGATCGCATCGGGTGACGGTTACAAGCGCGGCGGCAAATTCGTTTGTATGGTTAAAATACCATTAAAATACAATGGGTTGTGGTGAACGAAACGAGAAAGGCCGGATGTCCGTGATTCGTCGGCGATTCGTTCTGCATTTGAACCTTGGTTAACGGCTGGCGTTTGCCGACATGCCGAATACAAGCATGCTGCCGCCGGCAAATATCGTCCAGGTGGTGTGTTCGCGGGCGGATTCGTTAATTCGCAGCGACCTCCGCAACAGCATTGCCATTGAAGCTGACCTCTATGTCGCGATGCTGCTCCGGCGAAATACAACATGTAGCCGTGAACAAATGCGATACCTGCTGCTATCCGCGATTCGTCACCGATTCGTTCCGGCTTTGATCGTTGTGTTAACGACTGCACCTTTTGCGTGCATTTGTCGATTCATTATAGCTGCGCTCGTCAAAAGACGAACCGCAATCGCAGATTCGGCTCGGATTCGCATCTCAACCATTCAGAGTCCGGTATGGCCTTGCCGGGAAAATGCTAGATATTGTGGAGAACAGAAACAGAATCGCTTGGAATCTGCGATTCGTCGCCGATTCGTTCCGGCTTTGGCCTGGATATTGGTGCCGTCCGCTAATTCATGCGAAACTTTATTATTTACAGATTGTTAACGATGGAGCGGCGCGAAATTTCGCTGGCTGAGGATTCTCCGCTTGACTCCTTTTTCCTGCGGAAAGCCTTGTAAACGAGATTCAGCATTTGGTGGGAATCTTTTCATTGAAATCCATATGTAGTCGTGAACAAATAAGGAACATGGCGGAGTCAGCGATTCGTCTCCGATTCGTTCTCAGGCTGTTCCGGAATCGCCGGGACTCGCATGGGATGCAGCGTAAATGTAGCTTATGGTTGAGGCGCTCAAATATGAAATCGAATGTTGCCGCATCTGTTTTTTCATTCGGGTCTTGCCTTTGTCACATATGGTCGTCATCTGTTCGTTTCCTCCAGGAGGAACTGGCTGATCGGAAGACGGCTGTTTCTCGCCTATGCACGGACCTATGACTCAGACTTCGCAGCCCATGATCCTGAGCGGACGCGGCGTGACCGCAGTGCTCGGACCGACCAATACCGGCAAGACCCATTATGCCATCGAGCGCATGGTGGCACACGGCAGCGGCGTGATCGGCCTGCCGCTGCGGCTGCTTGCCCGTGAGGTGTATACGCGCGTCGTCGAGAAGGTCGGCGCGCACAATGTCGCGCTGGTGACCGGCGAGGAAAAGATATCGCCGCCCAATGCTCGCTATTCGGTCTGCACGGTGGAGGCCATGCCGCGTGAGACGCGCGCCTCCTTCGTCGCGATCGACGAAGTGCAGCTTGCCGGCGATCTGGAGCGCGGACATATTTTTACCGACCGCCTTCTGCATCTGCGCGGCCGCGATGAAACCCTGCTGCTCGGCGCCGGCACGATGCGGCCGATCCTTGAACAACTTCTGCCTGGCATTACCGTCCTCGAACGGCCGAGGCTATCGCATCTTTTCTACGCCGGGCAGAAGAAGATCACGCGGCTGCCGCAGCGCACGGCCATTGTCGCCTTTTCCGCCGACGAGGTTTATGCGATCGCAGAACTCATTCGTCGCCAGCGCGGTGGCGCGGCGGTCGTTCTCGGGGCGCTCAGCCCGCGTACCCGCAATGCGCAGGTGGCTCTCTATCAGGCCGGCGATGTCGAATATCTGGTTGCGACCGATGCGATCGGCATGGGGCTTAACCTCGATGTGGATCATGTCGCCTTTGCGCAGGACCGCAAGTTCGACGGCTATCAGTTCCGCAATCTCAATCCGGGAGAGCTCGGTCAGATCGCAGGGCGCGCCGGCCGCCATCTCAAGGACGGCACCTTCGGGGTGACGGGACAGGTCGATCCTTTCGACGACGAACTCGTGCGCCGGATCGAGGGACACGAATTCGACATGGTCAAGGTGCTGCAATGGCGCACCAAAGAACTGGATTTCGCTTCGATCGCGGCGTTGCGTGCAAGTTTGGAAGACGCGCCTCGCGTGCAGGGCTTGACGCGCGCGCTGCCTGCGGTAGACCAGCAGGCATTGGAATATCTGTCACGCGATCTGGAGATAGTCGATCTTGCCAGCAACCCGGCTCGGGTTGAGAAATTGTGGGAGGCCTGTGCGCTTCCCGACTATCGGCGCATCACGCCTGCCCAGCATGCTGATCTCATCGCCACCCTCTTTTCTGATCTCGTGCGCTATGGCACGGTGAAAGAGGATTTCCTGGCCGAACAGGTGCATCGCGCCGATCGGACGGATGGCGAGATCGACACGCTTTCGGCGCGAATCGCGCAGATAAGGACTTGGACCTATGTGTCGAACCGGCCCGGCTGGCTTGCCGATCCGACACACTGGCAAGAAAAGACGCGGGAAATCGAAGATCGATTGTCCGACGCGTTACATGAGAGGTTGACGAAACGCTTTGTTGATCGCAGGACATCTGTGCTCATGAAGCGCCTGAGAGAGAATGCGATGCTGGAAGCTGAAATCAGTGTGAATGGAGATGTCTTCGTAGAGGGGCATCATGTGGGACAGTTGACCGGATTCCGGTTCACGCCTATCGCAGGGACCGAAGGGCCGGATGCCAAGGCTGTCCAGACCGCCTCGCAAAAGGCGCTGGGGCTGGAGTTCGAGGCGCGTGCCGCACGTATGCATGCGGCCGGCAACGGCGATCTCGCGATCAGTGCCGATGGCCTGGTGCGCTGGCTCGGCGACCCCGTCGCGCGTCTGTCAGGCAGCGATCATGTCATGCGTCCGCGTGTCATCCTGCTCGCCGACGAGCAGCTGACCGGCAATGCGCGCGATCATGTCGCCGCCCGTATCGAGCGCTTCGTGAACCATCATATAAGCACGATCCTGAAGCCGCTGGACGATCTCCAGCGTGCCGAAGATCTGCAGGGCCTTGCCAAGGGGCTGGCTTTCCAGCTGGTGGAGAATCTCGGCGTTCTGTTCCGCCGCGACGTCACGGAAGAAGTGAAGTCGCTGGATCAGGACGGGCGTGCCTCGATGCGCCGCTACGGCGTTCGCTTCGGCGCGTATCATATTTTCGTGCCCGCCCTGCTGAAGCCGGCTCCGGCCGAGCTCATCACGCTCCTCTGGGCGCTGAAGAACGATGGCCTGGACAAGCCGGGCTATGGCGATCTGATTCCGGTTCTGGCCGCTGGCCGCACCTCGGTCGTCACCGATCCGGGCTATGAGCGCACATTCTACAAGCTTGCCGGCTTCCGGTTCCTCGGCAAGCGTGCGGTGCGCATCGACATCCTCGAGCGCCTGGCGGATCTCATCCGTCCGCTGCTGCAGTGGAAGCCCGGCCAGGCTTCGCGCCCCGACGGCGCTTATGATGGCCGTCGTTTCACGACGACGACTGCGATGCTCTCCATTCTCGGCGCGACGCTCGAGGACATGGAGGAAATCCTCAAGGGTCTCGGCTATCGTGCCGATGCGGTGAAGGCGGAGGAGGCTACGGCCTTCCTCGCTCAGCAGGATGCGGCTGCAGCGCCCGCCGCACCGGCAGGGGACGCCACAGCCGAAAAAGCCGATCATGATGATGCCGACACTGCGACTGACGAGCCGGCTAAGGAAGTAGAAGCCGTTTCGCCGGAAACAGCCGCTCCCGCCGAGGCACCTGCTGAGACGGAAGTTGCCGTAGCTGCCGAGCCTGTTGCCGTTGCAGAAGCCGCCGCAGAGCCGACCGAACCGAAGCCTGTTCTGCTCTGGCGTCTGGGTGGCCGCAACGACCATCAGCAGCGGCAAGGTGGCCGCGGCCACGGCGATCGTCGCGGTGGCCAGCAGGGCGAGGGGCGCGGTCAGCAGGGCAATCGCCGTGGTGGCGAGCAGGCAGCCGGTGAAGGCAATCGCGAAGGCGGTCGTGATCGCCGCGATGGACGCGACAATCGTGAGGCTCGTGGCAATGACAAGGGTCCGCGCGGCAATCGCGAGGGCGGCCGTCCGCAGCATCAGGGCAATCGCGGCGATCGTCAGGAACGTGGCGACCGGAATGATCGCAACAATCGCGGTGCCTCGCAGCCGTTGCGCTTCGAAGCCAAGCCGCCGCGCAAGGAAAAGCCGATCGATCCGGATTCTCCTTTCGCCAAGCTCGCTGCCCTCAAGGAGCAGATGAAGAAATAGGTCATGACGGACGAGAAACAGCCATTTTCCGGTTCGCGCCAGCGCATCGACAAATGGCTGTTCTTTGCCCGCATGGTGAAATCCCGCTCATTGGCGCAGGTCTATGTGCAGAACGGCAGCGTCCGGGTGAATGGCGAGCGGGTCGTGCAGCCGAGTTTCGGCATCAAGGCCGGTGACCGCATCGAGCTCTCACTGGAGCGGCGGGATATAGTGTTGATCGTGCGGTCGGCCGGCGAGCGCAGAGGTCCCTTCGAGGAAGCCAGGCTGCTTTACGAAGATCTGACGCCGCCGCCGGATGAGACAAAACGCCTCACCCCGTTCGAGCAGGCGTTGCGGGCACCCGGCAGCGGCAGGCCCACAAAAAGGGATCGGCGTGCGATCGATCGCCTCACCTCCGACGATGATTAGAAAACTCTGCCTGTTGCGGAGGGGTTTTGCGATTGTTTGTCCTTGAAATTGGCTGACAAAGTCGATACCTCACCATCAACCTGCCGGTAACCAGCCGGACGGCGCGTTTGCGTGTGATGCATTCGTCTGTTCGTTCGGCTCCGTGGAAAGGGCGCGACGTTCCAGGTTGCGCATTCGCGGAAGCTAGATACATTCCTGGAGTGCTTCATGACATATGTCGTGACCGACAATTGCATCCGCTGCAAATATACCGATTGTGTGGAAGTCTGCCCTGTCGACTGCTTCTACGAAGGCGAAAACTTCCTCGTCATTCATCCCGACGAATGCATCGACTGCGGCGTCTGCGAACCTGAATGTCCCGCCGAGGCGATCAAGCCCGATACGGAACCGGGTCTCGACAAGTGGCTGAAGGTCAATGCGGAATATGCTGCCATCTGGCCGAACATCACGGTCAAGCGCGATCCGATGCCGGAAGCCAAGGAAATGGATGGCGAACAGGGAAAATTCGAGAAGTATTTCTCGGCCAATCCCGGTACGGGCGACTGATTGAAGGCCGTGACAGGCCTTCGATAAAGGTGTAGCCGATATTGCAGAAAGCGAATCACTGCCATTGGGCCGCGGGCTGGTCAACGTGGCCAATTTGGCGCGTGCGCAGCAAATTATTGATTTCCTCAGATTTTTGTGATAGGGTCGTCACACTGATCCACAGCGGCATTTCGCATGCCCAAAACCATCACGAAAGCAAATCACCAATCCGTACGCGGTTTCCTTGACATATCAACGTATTGTGTTGTCGGGTCCCTGATCGCGATGGGTGGGTTTCTGTTTGCATAAGTCTGGCTGGACCAGGATGAAGTGACCCGACGGTACGTCCGTCTCATCCGGGCCTGACTGACCCGGCACCCCGGCCCTAACGGGGCGCATAACAGGGAGTTTTTGAAAAGAATGACGACCCAGCAGAAAAAACCTTCAGCAGCACGCCATGGCTTCAAGACTGGTGAAGCGATCGTTTATCCGGCCCACGGTGTCGGCACGATCACTGCGATCGAAGAACAGGAAGTCGCAGGCATGAAGCTCGAGCTGTTCGTGATCGACTTCGAGAAAGACAAGATGCGCCTGAAGGTTCCGGTGGCCAAGGCCATGAGCATCGGCATGCGCAAACTTTCCGAGACCGATTTCGTCGAGCGTGCATTGAAGGTCGTGCAGGGCAAGGCCCGCGTCAAGCGCACCATGTGGTCGCGCCGCGCGCAGGAATACGATGCCAAGATCAATTCCGGCGATCTGATCTCGATCGCAGAGGTCGTTCGCGATCTCTATCGCGCCGAGAACCAGCCGGAACAGTCCTATTCCGAACGTCAGCTTTATGAAGCTGCACTTGACCGCATGGCGCGTGAAATCGCCGCTGTCAACAAGATGTCGGAAACCGAAGCCGTTCGCCTTGTCGAAACCAATCTGAACAAGGGACCGAAGCGCGGCAAGGTCGTCGAAGAAGACGATTCCCAGGACGAAGCCGCATAAGGCCAAGACGCCAATATCGCTTCAAAAAACCCGGCCTTCGTGCCGGGTTTTTTCTTTGGAACCTTTTCCGTTCTGATGCGTTTACGTCCTGTGTTGGCGGTCCGTGTGGGTACACTCCTGTGGAGAGGGGTATTCAGACAGGCCGTTTTATGGATATTCACGAGGACCGGCCTATGCGTTTTCACTCGAAGCTCCCCGGCGATCTGAAGATGATTCAATCGTCAGACCCGTTCGATGAGATCGAACTGGACTAGTCATCGATCATACGACGACTTTGCAATTTCATTCATTGATTTCCATCCGAGCAGCGATGTTCGGAAACGATGCTTGCTGCCCTTTTCGTCGACCGCGGCATTAGAGACGATTTGAGGCCGAAACCCAGGAGATGCACATGACGAATATGTCTGCAGATCGGCGCATGATCAAAGTTGCCATGGCTGCTCCCTATCTCGCTCGCGACGAAGAACACGATCTCGCCATGCGCTGGAAAGACCACGACGATCGCGGCGCCCGCAATCAGATCGCAACTGCCCATATGCGCCTCGTCATTTCCATGGCGGGGAAGTTTCGTAACTTCGGACTGCCGATGAGCGATCTGGTGCAGGAAGGCTATGTCGGCCTGCTGGAAGCGGCCGCCCGCTTCGAACCGGAGCGGGAAGTTCGCTTCTCCACCTATGCAAGCTGGTGGATCCGCGCTTCGATCCAGGACTATATCCTGCGCAATTGGTCGATCGTGCGCGGCGGCACGAGTTCCGCCCAGAAGGCGCTGTTTTTCAATCTGCGCCGCTTACGCGCCAAGCTTGCCCGCAGCAATTCCAACGTCACCGTCCAGTCCATCCATGAGGAAATCGCCGTGACGCTCGGCGTCAGCCTTACGGATGTGCAGACGATGGATGCGCGCCTCTCCAGTAGCGATACCTCCCTGCAGGCCCCCTCCATTGCCGGCGATTCCGAAAGTGCCGAGCGCATCGATTTTCTGATCAGCGACGAGCCGCTTCCCGACGAGCAAGTGTCCGACATGATCGACGGCGAGCGCCGCCGTGTTTGGCTGGCGTCGGCGCTGAAACATCTCAACGAACGTGAAATGAAGATCATCCAAGCGCGCCGCCTGGTCGAAGACGGCGCGACGCTCGAAGAGCTCGGTGCCGATCTTGGCATTTCCAAGGAGCGCGTGCGCCAGATCGAAAGCCGCGCGATGGACAAGCTCCGCAACGCCCTGGTGGATGCGGATCCCCGCATGGCCAGCTATGCCTGAGTGTGCGCTTCTCCCGTCCGGGAGAAGTAATCCCGCTATTATTCCGAAATGATTTTGACCTTGTCGCCCGGTGCAATGTTTGCCCCGGTTGGCAGGGCATTTATCAGTTTGAACAGGTCGAGCTTGCGGTCCGTGCCCATCATGCGGGCGGCGAGCGTGGTGATGGTGTCGCCGGGTTTGACGGTAACGACGCGAACACGCAGCGGCTTCAGCGAGGCCGCCTCTTCCGGAGTCATATGCCGGAAGCTGGCACGCAGCACATTGGCGGTCTGATCAAGCTGAGCGATGTTCCCCTTCGGCACGGCCGTCAGGAAGCGGAAGATCTGCGTGCGGTCGCGGATCACGGTCACATCGAAATCCCAGCGGTCGGCTGAGGCGCGCGCGGTAGCCGCCGGCATGCCGTTGACGGTGATCGACCTGATCGAGGAGGGATCGAGGCCGGTGACCCAGCCGCTGGAAATATAGTTCGTCAGATTCTGGTTCTGGGTATCGGCCACGCCGTCGAAGCGGATGGCAATGTCGCCGGGGCCGGTCGCCATGACGGCTTCGACTTTGTTGTCGATACGGAAATCGGGCGGGACGTCGAAGCGGATGCCAAGGCCGCCATGCAGGAAGGTCTGGCCGCGCACATAGCCTTCTTCGGGGCTGTCGCCATAGAGCAGGCCGTCAATGCCGTTGAGATAATAGTCGCGGCCGATGTCGCCGACCTTGCCTTCCTCGCCGAATTCGCGCGCGTGCGCCTTGGCAAGGTCGATACGCTGCGGCGTGCTCGGGTGGCTCGAAAGGAAGTCCAGGCTCTGGTCGACGTCGGAATTGGCCGACATGAAGCGGCTATAGTCCTCCATCGCGTTCAGGAAGCGCGCGGCGGCGTAAGGATCGTAGCCGGCCTGGCCGAGTGTGCGAATACCGATCTCGTCGGCCTGGAGTTCCTGCTGGCGCGAGAAGGCGGCAAGACGCAGCTTGCCGCGCGCAAGCGCCTGCTTGCCGGCTAGATCGCTCGACAGGACTTCCGAAACGACACGGCTGGCGATGACTTCGGCTTCTTCCCGCTTCTGCCGCTCGATGCCGTGATTGGCTGTTACGTGCGCCATCTCGTGCGACAGCACCGCCGCGACTTCGGACGCATCATTGGCAAGCGCCAGAAGGCCGCGCGTCACATAGAGATAGCCACCGGGCAAGGCAAAGGCATTGATCGAGGGCGAATTGAGAATGGTGATGCGGTAGGACTGCTGCGGATTCTCCGACACGCTGGTCAAGGCGCCGGCGATGCGGGCAACGAGCCTCTCCGTCTTGGCATCCTTGTATTCGCCGCCATAGCTTGCGAGGATACGCGGATGCTCGCGGGCGCCCATCTGTGCGCGCGGATCGTTCTTCTGCACTTCGGAAACGATCTGCGGATTGGCTGAGGGCGAAACGCTCGGCTGATAGGATTGGTCCATCACCGTCTGGCAGCTGTTCAACATTGCTGCAGCTGCAAGGAAGGGCACAAAACGGCGCAAACGGGCTGCGACGGTCGCATCGATCCTTCGTTCTGCTCGCTTGCTCTGCTTCAGGACCCGCATCCTACTCATTTCGCTGTCATGCCGGCTCGGCGCCAAATCCGGTTGATCCTCACCGGGCCGATCACGGTCGTGCGCCAATAGAGGTTGTTTTCGCCCGCATCGATCCGCATTTACCCGGACGGCTTCCACCTCTTGCTGTAGCCGATTTTGGCACCGGTTGCATAGCGAGACTCCGTTTAAATGTGGCAGCGTTGTATTTTAGCAAGCATTTCCGAGGACTTTCAGCCGCTTCGCTAGACGAAATTAAGGCAAAGCCGAGGGCAAGCTGCCATGACACAATCAATGTTGCAGAAATGTGGTCAATGCCTGAATCCCGTCCGCCTGCAGGAAGGTTTCGATGGGTGCGGCGAGCTTGATCGTGCCGCCGTCGATGAAGACGGCGTGGTCGGCAAGGCGCCGCACTTCGGCCGGGTCATGCGAGACGATCAGCACCGTATTGCCGGTTTCGCGATGCAGAGTTTTCAGAAGTTCGACCATGCCGGAGCGCAGGCCGGGATCGAGCGCGGCGAAAGGCTCGTCCAGCAACAGGATTGGCTTGTCGCGCACCAGAGCCCGAGCGAAAGCGGCGCGCTGGCGCTCGCCGCCGGAAAGCGTTCCCGGCTTGCGCTTTTCAAAACCGGCTAGCCCGACCCGCGCCAAAGCCTCCGAGACCCTTTGCCGATCCTCCTTCGAAAGCCTCAATGACGGGCTGATGCCAAAGCCGATATTGGTGAAGAGATCGAGATGAGCGAAGAGGTTGTTGTCCTGGAAGACGAGAGACACCGGCCGTTCGGCGGGATGCAGGCGGCTCACGTCCTGTCCTGCGAGCAGGATACGGCCGCGGTCAGGCTGTTCGAAGCCGGCCAGTAAATTGAGAAAGGTGGATTTGCCCGATCCTGACGGCCCGGCAATGGCGATGATCTTGCCCTGCGGCAATGCGCAATCGAAGCGGAAGTCATGCGTGCCGAGGCGCAGTTCGACCTCTTCCATGCCGATGCCTTCTGCCTTCATGGTGCTGCCGTCAGTCATTTCGTCTGCTTTCGTCATCCGTCGCGCCCTGGCCCGCGGTTCCGGCTATGGTCAGGAGAAGGCATACCAGGCCGAGGATCAAGGCATAACCGTCGGCGTCGTTGGTGCGGTAGCTGCCGAGCTTGCTATAGACCAGCCAGGGCAGGGTCATCAAACTGTCGGAGCCGAAGAGCGCGACGGCGCCGAGATCGCCGAGCGACAGGGCCATGGCGAAGGAGAGCGCCGTGAAGAGCGGTTTGCGCAGACCCGGCCAATCGACCATGCGCAGGCGCGCAATGCCGTGAAGGCCGAGGCTTGCCGCCAGCCGCCCGGTGCGGCTGACATGGACCGTATAGGCCGGCTCGATGACGCGAATGACGAAGGGCAGCGCCATCAGCGCATTGATGACAATGATGAGGATGGCCGCAAAGCGGCTGGGATCGCCAAATGGCCTGAGCGCCAGGAACCAGCCGGTTGCCAGCACGATCGGTGGCACCAGCAGGATGAGGGAGGAGCTTGCGCCTAATGCGATCGCCAGGCCGTGCAGGCCGAGGGACTTTCGGCGATCCGCCGATATCACTGAGCGGGCGTGAATGATCGCGAAGGATATCAGCACGGCCAGAAGGCCCGCAGCAAGCGCGATTGCAAGACTTGTCACTGCCGCCTGCAGGAAGATCGGCTGGGAGACGAGCTTGAAAAGATTGGCCTCGAGGCCGGTGACGACGACCGAGGCGAGCGGCATGCCCAGAAAGAGCGTCGCGCCCGCCAGCAGCGCAGCATCGACGCATCGCGCAGCCATCTCCTGTCCATCGATGCGGCGCAGCGTTCGCCCGCCGGTGAGCCCATGATCGTCGGGAGCGCGAAACAGCGTCATGGCGCCGAGAACAAGGAGGGTGACGACGATTTGCAGCAGCGACAGCATTACGGCGCGGCCGGGATCGAAATCGAAGCGAAGCGCCTGGTAGATCGCCACTTCCAGTGTCGTTGCGGCCGGGCCGCCGCCGAGGATCAGGACCAGCGTGAAGCTGGTGGCGCAGAGCATGAAGATCAGGCCGGCGATGCCGAGAATGAGGCCACGCAGGATGGGCCATTCGATGAAGCGGAAGACCGAGATGGGCCGCATGCCGAGTCCGCCGGCCACGAGCCAATATTCAGCCGGCACACGCTCCAGTCCGGCCAGCATCAGCCGGCAGGCGAGCGGCATGTTGAAGAAGACATGCGCAAGCAGGATACCGGCCAGGCCATAGATGCTGACGGGCTGCGACAGGCCGAGTGCTGATAGCGCCTGATTGAGGAGCCCCTGCCGGCCCCATATGCCGAGCAGGCCGAGTGCGCCGATCAGCACCGGCAGGCCCATCGGCACGGCCATCAGCCGGATCAGCCAAAGCCGGCCGGGAAAGCGCGGCTGGCGCGCCAATGCTCGGGCGACCGGAATGGCGAGCACAATGGAGAGCAGTGTCGAAAGCACCGCCTGCAGCAGTGTGAAGCGTAGGATGCGCAGCAGATATGGGTCTGTGAGCGAGGTGTTGCCGCCGGATTCGATGCCGGCGGAGAGGAGAACAAGAACGGCGATCCCGACGAAGAGCGCAATGCTGCCGAGGCTGAACGTCCCGCCGGAAATAGCGCATCTTCGCTCGGGTGCCGTGAGTATGATCAAGGCATCAGTTGCCGCTGGTGGCGGTCAGCCATTCGTCGATCCACGCCTTGCGGTTCTTGTCGACGTCGGCAGGGCTCATCAGGAAGGTCTTCGAGGGCACCACGAGCTTGCTGAAGGCATCCGGCAGCGGCTCGGAAGTGGCGGAGACCGGCATCATCCAGTTGCTTGTCGGAATGATGTCCTGGAAGCCGGTAGAGATCATGAACTTCAGGAAGTCGCGAGCAAGATCTTTGTTCGGGGAAGCCTTGATGAGGCCGGCGACCTCGATCTGGATATAGTGCCCTTCCGAGAAGGCGGCGGCCTGATAGCGATCCGTCTTGTCCTCGATCATGTGATAGGCCGGCGACGTCGTATAGGAGAGCACCATCGGCGCCTCGCCCTTGGTGAAGAGGTCATAAGCTTCCGACCAGCCGGGGGTGACCGTCAGGATGCGGCCTTTGAGTTTCGCCCAGGCATCGGCGGATTTGTCGCCATAGATCGACTTGACCCAAAGCAGCAGGCCGAGCCCCGGCGTCGAGGTGCGCGGGTCTTCGATGACGATCTTCTGATTGGGATCGCCCTCGACGAGATCCTTCATGCTCTTCGGCGGGTTCTTGATGGTCTGTGTATCGTAGATCACGGCGAAATGGCCGTAGTCGTAGGGCACGAAGACGTCGTCCTTGAAACCGCCGGGAACCTTGAGGGTCGAGGTGTCGACGCCGCTTGCGTCGAAGAGGCCTGTATCCTTGGCTTCGTCGATAAGATTGGTGTCGAGGCCGAGAACGACATCGGCCTTGGTGCCCGTCCCTTCCAGCTTGAGGCGGGAGAGAAGTGCAACGCCATCGGTGACGGCGACGTAATTGACCGTGCAGCCGCAGGTCTTTTCGAAGGCTGCCTTGACCTTGGCGCCCGGACCCCAGTCTGCGGTGAAGCTCTCATAGGTGTAGATGGTCAGGGTCTTGTCTGCTGCCTCGGCCGTCTGGGCAGAAAAAAACGTTGCGCCAGCGGCAAGAGCCAGGCCGGCGAAGAATGACAATAGTGATCGGTTTTGCACGACAGCGCCTCCACTTTGATTTCGTCTTGAAGGGGAAAGGGCGCTATGATTTCGTCACGCGTCTAATCCCTCCGCCGGTGTTAGCCGGATCAGGTTCCGCGGGTTGGCCGGTGAAAGCCTCTCAGCCAAATGTCCTGAAGGACATAAGGCACCCCGTTAGAGCGTCGGCAGATTTAGCCTTGTGACGGAGGGATGACAAGGGAAATGATTCCCTTGTCGATTGCAGCATGAAGTATTTACTCGGCAGCCTCCGCGACCGCCGGGCTTTCGAATTTCTTCGCGGCGCCGGGGAGCTGCACATTCTTCAGCGTCAGCGAGGTCAGGAGACCAAGCATGCAGATGCCAGCTGCCGTCATGAACAACGGGCTGAAGGCGCTCGCGTAGGCGTTGGCGACGGCCTCGCGGGTAATCTCGGGCAAGGCGGCCATCATCTTCGGTGTCAGCTCCTCGATGTTCGGTACGCCGGATATGGAGACGCCGACATTGCCAAGTTTGGCGGCGATGATGGCGCCGTAGATGGAGATGGCGATGGAGGCGCCGCCCATGCGCGACAGCGTGACGGCACCGGTCGCAGCGCCGACGTCGCGCGCTGCGGCTGCATTCTGTACGCCGATAACGGGCACCTGCTGGGCAAGGCCGATGCCGATGCCATGCAGCAGCATCAGGCCGCCAATGAGGGCGATGGGCGTGCCGGCATGGACGAAGGCGAGCGAGGCGAATGCGATGGTACTGCAGGTGGCGCTGGCGACGGCAAACGGCTTGTAACGGCCTTTGGCCGCGATCAGCCGGCCGGCGGAGAGCGAGCCGCAGACGATGCCGCCGGTCAGGAGAATGAACAGCAGCCCGGCCATGGAGGGAGAAAGGCCTGTCGTCGTCTGCAGGAAGAGCGCGAAGTAATTGACCATGCCGATGGCGACGGCGCCGCTGGTGATCGAGAGGATCAGCAGAAGGCCGAATGTCGGATTGCGGAACAGCGTCATCGGCACAATCGGCTCGGGTGCGCGGCGCTCGATGAAGACCCAGGCGATGGCGCAGATTACCCCGAAGGCAATAATACCAAGGCATTGCGGCGATAGCAGCGACCCGAAGAGCTCGCTTCCGTCGGCGGCAAGCACAATGCTTGTCGTCGTCAGGGCAAGGAGGATGGCGCCGGCATAATCGATCTTCGGACGGCGGGCAGGCTTGCGGTAGGGCAGCATGAAGGCGAGGCCGGCAAGCACGATGAAGCCGATCGGCACGTTGACGAGGAAGATCGAACGCCAGCCGAACAGATCGCTCATCGTGCCGCCGAGAACGGGGCCGATGGCGCCCGACGCCATCAGCACGAGGCTCGAATAGCTCTGGTAGCGCGCACGCTCACGCGGCTCGAAGAGATCGGCGTTGACGGCGAAGATCGAGACCATGATGCCGCCGCCGCCGAAGCCCTGAAGAACGCGAGCGGCGATCAGCGTATCCATCGAGACGGCCAAGCCACAGACGGCAGAGCCGACCGTGAAGATCGCGATCGCCGTCATCATCACATATTTGCGGCCGAAGAGATCACCGAGCTTGCCGTAGACGGGCATGACGGCGGAAAGCGAGAGAAGATAGGCCGATCCGATCCAGCCGAAGCGATCCAGATGCCCGAACTCGCCGACGATCGTCGGCAGCGCCGTCGAGACGATCTGGTTGTCGAGCGTCGCCATGAACATGGCAGTCATCAGAAAGAGGAAAAGAATAAGCCGCCGTTTGTGATCCGCCACGAGCGGCGTGAAGCTTGTCTGCATGTCCATGGAGCAAGAACCCGAACTGGGCCGGAACGCTGCGCTATCGAACGAATGCGCGGGACGTCCGGTCTTCATGAGCGAATATATGTGCTATTAGCATATAATTGTCAATGGCAGGTGAGTGCCATTTGCATGTTTTGTTTCCTCCCGATCTCTGCTATGCTTTAGGGATGACATCTGCGACGAATACAAAAGATATCGAAGTTCCGACGCTGGCCGAAGACGAGAAGTTTCTGCGCATCGGTCAGGCGATGATGCGCATGCGCTTGCTGACCGGCCGTCGCATGATCGGCAGGCTCGCCATTCAGCACGTGGCCCCGGGGCTTGAGCTTTCGCATCTCGATGTGCTCGATGTCGTGCGGCGGGCGGAAGATACGGGCGAAGTGACCGTCGGCACGATCGCGGAGCTCTTGCGCATCGATCCATCGCGCGCGAGCCGCATCACTGCCGACATGGTGGCGCGTGGTGTGTTGCGTCGTAAGGCATCGCAGGCGGATGCGCGGCGTATCGTCGTGGTGCTGACCGCACTCGGGCAGCGTTTGCTGTCGGAAATCCAGGTGCAGAAATACGCCGTTATCGGAAGCATCTTTGCCGATTGGTCGCCCGAAGACATCGAGAGCTTTTCGTTTCTCTTCGATCGCTATGTCAGCGGCTATGAACGTGTCGTCCAGGCCGCCATGAAGGAAACGACCGAATGATCGGCTCGGCGGCACCGTTCCGGTAACGGCGCTCTTCCCTAGGGATATGACTTTGCGCTATGGGCTTGCCTCATGAGCCAGTCCACCATCTTCACCATCCTGCTCGGCGGCGAGCTTCGCCTGACGGAGCGATTGCGCGCTGCGGTTTCCGGCAGCCGCTTCATCGCGGCTGACGGCGGCATGCGCCATGCGCTGGCGATTGGGGTGGAGCCGGAGCTGTGGGTTGGCGATTTTGATTCCACGCCTGCCGATCTGCAGGGAGCCTTTCCGAATGTGCCCAGGCAGCCCTATCCGGCGGCGAAGGCTGCGACCGACGGCGAGATCGCCGTCTCGGAAGCGATCGATCGCGGCGCCACGAGACTGATCCTGGCGGGCGCCATGGGCGGCGAGCGCTCCGATCATGCGATCCAGCACCTGCTTTATGGTATCCAGCTCGCCGAAAAGGGCTTCGACGTGCTGCTGACGTCGGGTGACGAGGAGGCGGTGCCGCTTCCTCCAGGCGGACTCACGCTGGCGCTACCATCAGGCTCGCTGTTCTCCGTTCTTGGTTTCAGCGATCTGACGGGCCTTTTCATCGACAATGCCCGTTACCCCTTGCGCGATTTTCATTTGCCCTTCGGCGCATCGCGCACCATTTCCAACGTGGCGGAAGGCGATGTGCGCTTTTCGCTCGGCAGCGGCAGAGCCATCGTTCTTGCCCGCCCTTATGACCTTTCCGGAGTCTGATCTTGGCCCCTCCCATTCTGAAACTCGACGACATCTTTCTGAGCTTCGGCGGTGCGCCCTTGCTCGCCGGTGCCGGCCTGCAGGTGGAGCCGGGCGACAAGATCTGCCTTGTCGGACGCAATGGTTCCGGCAAGTCGACGCTCCTGAAGATTGCCGCCGGCCTTGTCGAAGCGCAGTCAGGCGAAGTCTTCCGTCATCCGTCGTCGACCGTGCGCTATCTCGAGCAGGCACCCGATTTTGCCGGTTACAAGACGGTTGCGGCCTATGCCGAAGCCGGCCTCGGGCCCGGCGATGATCCCTATCGCGTCACCTATCTGCTGTCTCATCTCGGCCTGACTGGCGAGGAAGATCCGAAGAACCTTTCTGGCGGTGAAGCGCGCCGCGCGGCACTGGCGCGTGTTCTGGCGCCCGAGCCGGATATCCTGCTGCTCGACGAGCCGACGAACCATTTGGACTTGCCGACCATCGAATGGTTGGAAGGCGAGCTGCAGAAGAGCCGCAGCGCGCTCGTGCTGATCTCGCACGACCGTCGTTTCCTGGAGAAGGTTTCGACCGCGACCGTCTGGTTGGATCGCGGCACCTCGCGCCGGCTGGACAGAGGATTTGCTCATTTCGAGGCCTGGCGCGATCAGGTGCTCGAAGCCGAGGAACTGGAGCAGCACAAGCTCGGCAAGCAGATCGAGCGCGAAGAGCATTGGCTGCGCTATGGCGTGACGGCACGGCGCAAGCGCAATATGCGCCGGCTTGGCGAATTGCAGGATATGCGCTCGCGCTATCGCGGCCACAAGGGCGCTTTGGGCACGGTGCAGGCGGCAGCTTCCGATGCGCAGGAAAGCGGCAAGCTGGTGATCGAGGCGGACAAGATCACCAAGTCCTATAACGAGCGGCTCATCGTCGCACCATTCTCGATCCGCGTGCATCGCGGCGATTGCATCGGTCTCGTCGGCCCGAACGGCGCCGGCAAGACGACGCTTCTGAAGATGCTGACCGGGCAGCTGGAGCCGGACAGCGGCACTGTAAAGCTTGGCACCAATCTGGAAATCGCCACGCTCGACCAGAAGCGCGAGGAGCTGAACCCGGAAGATACGCTTGCCAACTATCTGACCGACGGTCGCGGCGAGAACCTGCTCGTCAATGGCGAGCAGCGGCATGTGACCGGCTACATGAAGGAATTTCTCTTCCAGCCGGAGCAGGCGCGCACGCCGATCAGGAATCTCTCCGGCGGCGAGCGCGCCCGGCTGATGCTGGCCCGTATCCTGTCGCGGCCGACCAATCTTTTGATTCTCGACGAACCGACCAACGATCTCGACATCGAGACGCTCGACCTGTTGCAGGAAATCGTCTCCGGTTTTGCCGGCACGGTCATCCTTGTCAGCCACGACCGCGATTTCCTCGACCGTACCGTGACCTCGACGATCGCGCCCGCCGATCCGGAAGAGCCCGATGGCCGCTGGATCGAATATGCCGGCGGCTATTCCGACATGCTCGCTCAACGCAAGGGGGCGATCGAGGAACGCAGGCGGGTTGAGAGGGCGGCCGAAAAGCCGAAATCGGCCGAAGCTTCAGTGCCGGCCGGCGACAGCTCGAAGGGAAAGGGCAAGCTTTCCTACAAGCAGAAATTCGCGCTCGAAAACCTGCCCAAGGAAATGGCGAAGGCGGAAGCCGAAATTGCCGCCCGCGAAAAGAAAATGGTCGATCCGAACCTCTTTTCCAAGGACGCCGCAACCTTCAACCGCCTTGCGGCGGAAATGGAAAAGCTGCGCGAAAGCCTGATCAAGATGGAAGAGGAATGGCTGGAGCTCGAAATGCTGCGCGAGGAGCTGGAGGGCTGAGGCTCAATTGAGTTCATCCTATGCGCGTCTTTACTATGCAGTAAAAACAATCGGTTGCGCTCGATCGCTGGCGGTTCATTCCCTGTTGTCGAATCCGATAAACCGTTTATACATAAACGCATGTTGCCGGACCAAGCTCCGGTTGATACCCCCGGGCCGGCGCGGCCCGTGGCGCATGTTGGGGAAGTCCGAAGCGACCTGATTTCATTGCGCCTGATGGCGACGGGTTCTTCGCGGAAAGTTGCAGACAAATTTCGTAAGCGTACCGTAATGACGGCGCCTGCTGCCGCATGCGGTTTTTCAAGGGGTGCTTCATGCCGATGCTGCCGCGTGCCGTCTTGTTGAGCTGTGTTATTGCCGTTTTATCGAGTGCCCAGACGCTCGCCCAGGGCGCTCCGCCGGCACCGCCCGTTACGGTCGCCAAGCCTGTCATTCGCGATGTCGTCGACAGTGACGAGTTCATCGGGCGCTTCCAGGCGGTCGATGAGGTTTCCGTGCGCTCGCGGGTCGGCGGTTACCTGCAGGAGGTGCATTTCCAGGACGGCGCTATCGTCAAGCAGGGAGATCTGCTTTTTGTCATCGACCAGCGCCCCTTCATCACCACGCTGAACGAGGCGACTGCCTCGCTGGAAGTGGCAAAATCCTCGCTGACGCTCGCCGATGCGCAATATAAGCGGGCGGAATCCCTGTCGACGACGGGCAGCCAGTCGGCTTCGACGCTCGATGATCGACGCCGCGATCTCATTTCGGCGCAGGCGAATGTGCGCGGTGCTCAGGCGACGGTCGATCGCGCCAATCTGGACATGGATTTCACCAGGATTACGGCGCCGCTCAGCGGCCGCATCGACCGCCGTCTGATCTCGGTCGGCAACCTCGTGCAGGCCGATCAGACCGTGCTGACGACCATCGTGTCGCTCGATCCCATCGATTTCTATTTCGATGTCGATGAGCGCCGGCTGCTCTCCTATGCCGATGAGGCCCGCAAGAATGGCAGCGCCCTGCAGCAGGGCGGCGGCGGTCTCGATGTGACCGTGACCATCGCCGATTCCCGCCAGAAGCCGTTCAAGGGCAAGCTCGATTTCGCGGAAAACCGTGTCGACAACGAGACCGGAACGATCCGCGTCCGCGCCCGCTTTCCCAATCCCAATCTCATTCTGCAGCCCGGCCTTTTCGGGCGCGTTCAGGTGCAGGGGTCCAACAGCTACAAGGCGATCCTCGTTCCGGACGAAGCCATCGGTTCGGATCAGAACCAGCGCGTCGTCTATACCGTCGATACCGCCGGCAACATCACGCCGAAATCCGTGCGTCTCGGGCCAAAGCTCTATGGCTATCGCGTCATCCGCGACGGCATGACCGGCGACGAGACGATCGTCGTCAACGGGCTGATACGCATCCGGCCCGGCGTCAAGGTAACGCCGCAGCTGATCGAGCTGCCGCAGCAGGCGACGAATGACGAGCCGCCGGCCCAGGCCGATGCACAGGGGACGAGCCAATGAGGTTTTCCCACTTCTTCGTTGACCGGCCGATCTTTGCATCGGTCCTATCCATCGTGCTGCTCATCGTCGGCGGCATCGCCTATTTCCAGCTGCCGGTGGCGCAATATCCCGAAGTCGCGCCGCCGACCATCGTGGTGCGCACTTCCTATCCGGGTGCCGACGCGCAGACCATAGCCGATACCGTGGCGACGCCGATCGAGCAGGAAATCAACGGTGTCGAGGACATGCTCTATATGTCCTCCTATTCGAGCGCCGACGGCTCCATGGCGCTGACGATCACTTTCAAGCTCGGCACCGACCTCGACAAGGCGCAGGTGCTGGTGCAGAACCGTGTTTCCATCGCCGAACCTCGCCTGCCAGAAGACGTCAGACGCATCGGCATCACGACGGTCAAGAGCTCGCCCGACCTGATGATGGTCGTGCATCTCCTCTCGCCGAACAATCGCTACGACCAGCTCTATATTTCCAACTATGCTCGTACGCGCATCCGCGACCTTCTCGTTCGTCTTGATGGCGTCGGCGACGTCCAGCTCTTCGGCGAACGCCAATATTCGCTGCGCATCTGGCTGGATCCGGAAAAGCTCGCCGCCTACGGCATGACCGCCGGCGACATCGTTCAGGCGCTTCGCGATCAGAATGTGCAGGTTTCCGGCGGTACGATTGGCGGGCCCCCGGTATCCGGCACCAACGCCTTCCAATATACCGTCACCACGCAGGGGCGTTTTTCCGATGCGCGGCAATTCCGCTACGTCATCGTGAAGGCGACGGGCAACGGTCGTCTCGTGCAGCTGCAGGATGTCGCTCGCATCGAGCTCGGCGCGCAGGACTACGTCACGAATAGCTACCTGAACGGCAGCCCGGCGGTGGCGCTCGGCGTCTTCGCTCGCCCCGGCACGAACGCGCTCGATGCCGCCGCCGATATTCAAAAGACGATGGAAAGCCTGGCGCAGGATTTCCCGCAGGGGCTTGAATATCGCATCATCTACAATCCCACGGAGTTCATCGCCGAATCGATCCACGAAGTCTACAAGACGATCTTCGAGGCGGCGATCCTCGTTGCCATCGTCGTGCTGGTCTTCCTGCAGTCCTGGCGGACGGCGATCATTCCAATCGTCGCCATACCGGTATCGCTGATCGGCACCTTCGCCTTCCTGCTCGCCTTCGGCTTCTCGCTGAACATGCTGACGCTGTTCGGCCTGGTGCTCGCCATCGGCATTGTCGTCGATGACGCGATCGTTGTCGTTGAGAATGTCGAGCGAAACCTCGCGCTCGGCATGACGCCAAAAGAGGCGTCGCATGTGACGATGAACGAGGTGGGTACGGCGGTTCTGGCAATCTCGCTGGTGCTGATCGCCGTCTTTGTGCCGACAGCCTTCATTCCCGGCATTTCTGGGCAATTCTACCGGCAGTTCGCGGTCACGATCTCGGTCGCGACGGCGATTTCCTGCCTGAATTCGCTGACGCTCTCGCCGGCGATTGCCGCGATCGTGCTGCGCCCCCACAGTCATCAGAAATCCAACAATGTCTTCGCGCGGTTCGGCCGCGCCTTGGGTGACGGGTTCAACCGCGGCTTCGAGCGGATGAGCAGCGGCTATTCGTGGATCATCCGGCACCTTGTGACAACCTGGGCGGCGCTGGCCTGCGCACTTCTCGTCTTTGTGGGGCTGCTGGCGGGAACCTGGTATATGGGCAGGATCGTCCCGCAAGGCTTCGTTCCAACCATGGATCAGGGCTATGCCATTGTCGTCGTGCAGCTGCCTGACGGCGCGTCGCTTGCGCGCACCAACGCCGTCATCCAGAAGGCGACCGATATCATCAGCAAGACGCCTGGTATCGCCAATGCCGTCGCCTTCGCCGGCTTCAACGGTGCGACTTTCACCAATGCCTCGAATTCGGGCGTCATCTTCACGCCGTTCAAGCCATTCGAGGAACGGCTGAAAACCGGAGATTCGGCGACCAAGATCATCGGCCAGCTCTTCGGTAGCCTCCAGGGTATCCAGGAAGCGTTTATCATCGCCATTCCGCCGCCTTCGATCCGCGGCGTCGGCAATTCCGGCGGCTTCAAGATGCAGATCATGGACCGGGAAAATCCGGACATGCGCCGCATCCTGCCGCTCGCCTATCAGATGATGGGCGCTGCCGCACAGAACAAGGGTGTCAGCGGCGTATTCACCACCTTCTCCGCCAACAGCCCGCAATATTTCCTGGCGATCGACCGTGACAAGGCGCGCGCACTCAACGTGCCGATCCCGAATATCTTCGAGACGCTGTCGATCAACCTCGGCACGTCCTATGTCAACGACTTCAACGCCTTCGGCCGCGTCTACCAGGTGCGGGCGCAGGCAGACCAGCAATATCGCGTGGATCGCGAGGATATTCTGGCACTGAAGGTACGCTCGGCAACGGGCGCATTGGTGCCGCTCGGCACGCTGGTCGATATTCGCGACACGACCGGGCCGGCGCTTGTTCAGCGCTACAACATGTATGTCTCCGTTCCCCTGCAGGGGAACCCGGGACCGGGTGTTTCCACCGGCTCGGCACTCGACACCATGGAAGGATTGGCCAAGAACCTGCTGCCGGCGGGCACGACCTTCGAATGGACCGAACTCGCCTATCAGGAAAAGCATACCGGCAATACGGCGATCTATATCTTCGCCCTGTCGGTCATCTTCGTCTTCCTGGCGCTGTCGGCGCAATATGAAAGCTGGATCCTGCCGCTTGCGATCATCCTCATCGTGCCGCTGGCGGTGCTGGCAGCTCTGATCGGCGTGCATCTGAGAGGAATGGACAACAATATCCTCACGCAGATCGGGCTGATCGTGCTGATCGGCCTTGCGGCCAAGAACGCGATCCTGATCGTCGAATTCGCCCGGCAGGCACAGGCAGAGGGAAAGAGCGCCGTCGAGGCGGCGATCGAGGCCAGTCATCTGCGCCTGCGACCGATCTTGATGACGGCCTTCGCCTTCATCTTCGGCGTCGTGCCGCTGATGATCGCGACCGGTCCCGGCGCCGAAATGCGTCAGTCGCTCGGTACGGCCGTCTTCTCGGGCATGCTCGGAGTGACGCTGTTCGGCCTGTTCCTGACTCCGGTCTTCTACGTCGTCCTTCGCCGCCGGCGCAAGCAGGCGGAAGCCGCACAGGAGCCCTCGGCCACCGATGCCGCGGCACAATGATAGCTGACAAAGAGGCCGAGCGTTTCACGGGAAACGCTCGGCCTCTCTATCCATCTGATTTCACCGAGTAAAAGACGTCAAACCGTTGGCCGGTCAGAGATGCGGATTGCGCGGTCTATATTTCTTGACCAGCCGCTGATTGGTTTCCTTGGCGCCTGGCATGTTGGCGCTGAGGTAGACGGGTGGATTGCCATCCTTGCAGAGTTCGGCGGCGACATCGGCGAAGATGGCGTTCAGCACCGTGGCGCCGACGGCTGTTGAGGCTGGCCCGACCTTGAGCTCCGTTCCCGGCAGCTCTATCATCGCGTCACCGGGCGGCAGGCCGTTGTCCAGCACGATATCGGCGATATCGGCGAGCTTTCTGCGTCCATTGGCGATGGCGGCCGAATAGGCGAGCGATGTGATGGCGATGACCGTTGCGCCGATCTCGCGGCCATAATCCGCCGCCTCGATCGGTGCGGCATTGACGCCGGAATTGGAGGCTATGATCAGTACGTCACCCGGCTGCATGCCGTAGCGCTCGAAGACCGGGCGGATAAGGCCTTCGGTGCGTTCGTAGACCGAACTGATGACGGCGCCTTCATGCAGCATGGCGGAGCCGACGAGCACGGGAATGGTGAAGGCGAGGCCGCCGGCGCGATAATGCACCTCTTCGGCCAGCATGTGCGAGTGGCCGGTGCCGAAGACATAGACGCGGCGGTCTGCGCGTGCGGCGGCACAGATGGCAGCGGAAGCCTTGGACATGGGCTCAGCCAGCGTTTCGCGCAGGGTCTCCAACCGGCCGATGAGGGCGGAGAAATAGCTGTCCGTGACTGCGCTCATGCCGAGCTTCCTTATATGCTGTGTCAGGCCGAAGCTTGACCTGAGATCCATGTTTCCGTGACTTCGATGCCGTCGTTGATGTGAACGAGATCGGCACGCATTCCCGGCGCCAAGTGGCCGCGATCGGCAAGCCGGAGGAAGCGGGCAGGGTAGGAGGTCGCCATGCGCAGGGCTTCGGCTAGCGGCAGCTCGAGAATATTGACGCCATAGCGGATGGTGGAGGCCATATCGACATCGGAGCCGGCCAGCGTGCCATCATCGAGCGTCAGCTTGGAACAATAGCCGCCCTTGGTGCGATAGACCGTGCGGCCGTTCAGCGTGAAAGTCGGCAGGTCGGTGCCGACGAGCGACATGGCATCGGTGACGAAGAACAGACGGCCCTCGCCGCGTTTCGCGCGCAGTGCAACCCGGAGCGCCGTCGGCTCGACGTGATGACCATCTGCGATGATGCCGCACCAGGGGGCGGGATGGTCGATCGCCGCGCCGACGAGGCCGGGCGCGCGATGGCCCATCTGGCTCATGGCATTGAAAAGGTGGGTGACGCCGCGGGCGCCGGCATCGAAGCGCGCATCGGCGGCTTCAGCCGTGCAATCGCTGTGGCCGATGCTGACGATGACACCGCCCTCGCTGAGTGCCTGCACCTGCCGCTCCGTCACCTGCTCGGCCGCCATGGTGACCAGCAGCGTGCCGATCGCCTCGCGGGCGCGGATGAAAGTCTTGACGTCGCTGTCTTCGACCGGACGCATCAGTTCGGCCAGATGCGCACCCTTGCGGGCCGGTGCCAGATGCGGGCCTTCCAGATGCAGGCCGGCGACACCGCGATTGGCTTTCACGGCTTCGATGGCGGCGTCGATCGCGGCCGTCGTCGCGGCTGCGACATCGGTGATGAGCGTCGGCAGCAGCGACGTCGTGCCGTAGGGGCGATGCCCCTCGGCGATCATGTACATGGACGCCGGCGAGGGCTCGTCATTCAGCATGCGGCCGCCGCCGCCGTTCACTTGTGCGTCGATGAAGCCCGGCGACAGGACGCCGCCTTTCAGCTGGATGGTTTCGGCATTATCGGGCACATCGTTGATGCCGGTAATGGCATGGATGCGGCCGTTGCCGATCACCAGCGCGCTATCCTCGTGAAACCGGTCGCCATCGAAAATGCGGGCGCCGGTAAAGACCTTGTAGTCCATCACATGGTCTCCGTTACCTTGAGAAGATTAGCCGGCTTATCCGGGTCGAAGCCCTTGCGGCGGGTCACCGACTCGATGAGGCGATAGTAGCACAGCAGCGACACGAGCGGGTCGAGCAGGCCGTTGCCCGTCGTCGGCATGCGCAGATTGATGCCGGCAAGCGGCGCGGTCGAGAAGGAGACGGCGGTGGCGCCGAGCTTCTGAAGCCGTTCCAGGGCCTGAGCATTGTTGGCGAAGGCGGCGTCGTCAGGCGAGAAAGCGACAATGGGGAAGCCCGGCTGCACGAGACGCATCGGGCCGTGCATGAGTTCGGCGAGCGAAAAGGCTTCCGCATGAAGGCCGGCGGTTTCCTTGGCCTTCAAAGCCGCTTCGAGCGCAATGGCGAAAGCCGGGCCGCGGCCGCCGGTGTAAAGCGAGGAGGCATTGAAGAGCACATCTTCGGCCGCCCTGCCGTCGATGCCCGAGGTTGCAGCAAGTGCTTCCGGCAGCTTGGCAAGACCATCGATCAGCGCCTTGTCCTGCGACACTGCAGCCGTGACACCGGCAAGAGCGGCAACCGAGGCGATGAAGGATTTGGTTGCGGCGACGCTCTGTTCCTTGCCGGCGTTCAGGCCGAGCACGATGTCGGCTTCCTTGGCGAGGGGGCTGTCGGTGACGTTGACGACGGCGATCGTGGTGGCGCCGCCCTTCTTGGCGGCGGCCTGCAGTGCGATGATGTCGGGGCTGCCGCCGGATTGAGAGACCGTGAAGTGGATGCCGCCCTTCAGATGCAGCGGAGCGCCATAAACGGAGGCGATCGACGGGCCGACGGAGGCGACCGGGATGCCGCAGGAGATTTCGAAAAGATATTTGAAGAAGGTAGCGGCATGGTCGGAAGAGCCGCGCGCGGCGGTCGTGATCAGCGACGGATGGCCGGTCGAGAAGAGCTTCGCGATCTCGGCAAAGGCAGGCTTTTCCTTTTCAAGCAACGTCGCAACCACCTCTGGCGATTGGCCGGCTTCCGTCAGCATCAGGGATTGGGTCTCGCTCATAGGTCATCTCCAATTCTCAATTCAGCAACAAAATCATAGGCATCGCCGCGATAGTGCGAGCGGGTATATTCAACGACGCGCTGGTCCGCGAGGCGGGAGACGCGCTCGATCAGAAGTGCGGGCGCTCCGGCCTTCACGGTCAGGATCGACGCGGATGTCGGGTCGAGTGTCACGGCGGTCAGCCTCTGCTGGGCGCGCACGGGCCTGAAGCCTTTGGCGGCCAGGGCGTCGTAAAGCGATCCCTCGGATATGGCCTCTTCACCCAGGAACTTGATGGGGACGACGGCGCGCTCGATGGCGAGCGGCTGGCCATCCGCCAGACGCAGTCGGTCGAGGCGCAGCACGGGCTCATCAAGGCCGAGGCCGAGCAGGAAGGATTCCTCCGGCGCGGGCGCGCTGACGGTGCGTGACAGGATGCGCGCTGCCGGTTCACGGCCGCGCGATCGCATGTCTGCGGAAAAGGAGGAGAGGCGCCAGAGCGGCTGCTCGATACGTTCCACTTGCTGCGAGACGAAGGTGCCGCTGCCGTGGCGTGACTCGATGACGCCCGAGGCGAGCAGGTCGCGATAGGCGGTTCTGACCGTGATGCGGCCAATCTGCAGGGCGCTGGCGAGATCGCGCTCGCTCGGAAGTGCCGTGCCCGATTTCAGCAGACCCTCTTGGATCAGACCCGTCAGCGCTTGTGCCAGGCGCTTGTACAACGGTCCGCTACCCGCCCCGTCGCTGAGGCCGCGACTATTCAATTCGCCGATCAAACTGGTTCTATCCATAGCTGACATATAGAACCTATTTAGAACCAATTCACAAGGTGAATCTGGCCGCAATGCAAAAAGAATCGGCCGGGCGCTTTGGACGCCCGGCCGAAATTCAAGAAAGCGGGGCAGGCCCGGTTTAGTTCTTGGTGAAGATGTAATCCGTTTCCTGCCGCAACACCTCGCCCGGGCGGAGCACGGCATTGGGGAAGCCTTCGTGGTTGATAGCGTCGGGCCAGACCTGCGTTTCCAGACAGAAACCGGCGAACGGGCCGATCTTGCGACCGTCATGACCGGGAACCGGCACATCGAGCTTGAAACCCGCATAGAATTGCACGCCGGGCTCGGTGGTGCGCACTTCGAGCGAGACGCCGGAATTGACGCTGCGGGCGAGCACGACGGAACGCTTGGCGGTGCGTTCGCTGGAGAGGCAGAAATTATGGTCGTAGAGCGCCCGCTCGCTTCCTTCGAAGCGCTTCATCGGCGACATCTCGCGGAAATCGAAGGCAGTGCCTTCGACGGAGCGGATTTCCCCTGTCGGTATCTGCTTGTCATCGGTCGGCGTATAATGGTCGGCGGCGATCATGATGTCGTGGCCGAGCGCATCGTCGCGGCCGTCGAGGTTGAAATAGGCGTGCTGGCAGACATTGGCGAGCGTCGGCTGATCGGTGGTCGATTCATAGGTGACCGACAGTTCGCCATTGCCATGCACGCGATAGGCCGCCTGGATCGTACAATTGCCGGGATAGCCGGCGCGGCCATCGGGATCGACGATCTTCAGGACGACGCGGTCGGTATCGTGCTCGACGATGGTCCAGTTGCGCTTGGCGATATTGTCCTTGCCGCCGTGCAGATGGGTGACGCCCTTTTCATTGAGCTCCAGCTGATACTGCTTGCCGTCGAGCGTAAAGCGGCCGGCGCCGATGCGGTTGGCGCAGCGGCCGGGCGTGGCGCCGAAATAGGAGGAATGGAGGGGATAATCGGCGAAATTGTCGAAGCCGAGCAGAAGCGAGGGCTCGTGGCCGTCGAGGCGCAGATCCTGAATGACCGCCCCCCAGGACATGATATGGGCGGTCAGGCCGCCACCGACGATTTTGACGCGATAGACGGTATCCCCATCCACCGTCGTCCCAAAATGTTCCCGCTGCAAAGTGCTTTCCGTCATATCAGCTCATCCATTGCTTTTGAGTATGCGAGGCCAGACCCTGCCCCCATTCGTGCCGTTCCGCAACCGCTTCAATGGCGAAATTTAGGGGCGGGCAGCAGCGGATCAAGGCTCGGTCCGGCTTTCGAAGTGCCAGATTGCGCCGGTAGTGTGCAATACGTGCGACGGTTTGACAGTTTGGGTTGGCTCGAGCAGGTGAAGTCTCCGGCTATGCTTTGTCCGGGCGAGTTTCGGGTTTCCGTTTTCTGAAAATTGCTTTGATCGCTTGTTTCGATCCATTTGGCTTTTCAACAAGCATGACCATCATCAATTTCTCATCACGAATGGCGAGAAGGATATCAAACGCCCCACGGCTATAAGCGCCTACCCGCGCGTGCCATCGCCCGTTGCCAGCTGCATAGGCGGCATTTCCGCTTCTGCTCGTTTCGGCCGTCGCCATCCAGCCGTTGTTTGCACTTATGGAAAGCAGCGTGCCGTGCCTTACTATTCCAATAAGGCACTTTTCACATGAGCCCGCATTTGAGTAGGTCTGCTCCCATTGACCGGAAAAGGTGCCCTCCTCCGATCTTGCCTGCTGCGAGAGGAGTAGAATGGTTGAGATGAAGAAAAGCAATTTAGGAATGTAAAGCATGCATATCTCTTCCAGCGCTCAGAAATCCCCTCCGTATTTGCTGGTATACTATTTTTATTTCTATAAATGGTTGTGAATAATTTGATAGAATTCCCGTTTTGTGGTCACTGCCGCGCTGGTTTCAAGGGGAAACAGATCAGCGCGACAATTCCCGCGTCGCTCTTTCCAGCCCGCCGAGGGTCAGGGGATACATGCGATCGCTCATCAGGCGGCGGATGAGGGAAATGGAGGTCGTATGGCCCCAATAGCTTTCCGGCACCGGATTGATCCAGATGCATTTGCGGAAATGGCCTGTCATGCGACTGAGCCAGGCCTCTCCAGCCTCCTTGTTCCAATGCTCCACCGAGCCGCCCGGCTGAGAGATTTCATAGGGGCTCATGGATGCGTCGCCGACGAAGACGACACGGTAGTCGGGGCCGAAGGTGCGGATGAGATCCGTCGTCGCCGTGATGTCGACGCGCCGGCGGCGATTGTCTTTCCACACGCCCTCGTAGAGGCAGTTGTGAAAGTAGAAATACTCCATGTGGCGGAACTCCGCGCGGGCGGCGGAGAAGAGTTCTTCGACGACGCGGATATGGTCGTCCATCGAGCCGCCGACATCGAAGAACATCAGAAGCTTGACGGCGTTGCGGCGCTCCGGCCGTGTCTGGACATCGAGATAGCCATGTTCGGCGGTAGAGCGGATGGTGCCGGAAAGATCCAGTTCCTCGGCTGCCCCCTCGCGAACCCAGCGGCGCAGGCGCTTCAGCGCCACCTTGATATTGCGGGTGCCAAGCTCTACGCCGTCATCGAGGTTCCTGAAGTCGCGCCGGTCCCAGACTTTTACCGCGCGGCGATTGCGCGAGGTTTCCTGGCCGATACGCACGCCTTCCGGATTGTAGCCATAGGCGCCGAAGGGCGAGGTGCCCGCCGTGCCGATCCATTTCGAGCCGCCCTGATGCCGGCCCTTCTGCTCGGCCAGCCGCTCGCGCAGCGTCTCCATCAGCTTGTCGAAGCCGCCGAGTGCCTCGATCTGCCGTCTTTCCTCTTCCGTCAGATGTCGCTCGGCGAGCTTGCGCAGCCATTCTTCGGGAATAGCGGTCGGCTCCACCGCTTCTCCATCGGCATTGCCACCGATCGCCTCGACGCTGCGAAAGTAATCGGCGAAGACCTGGTCGAAACGGTCGATGAAGCGCTCGTCCTTGATCAGCGTCGCGCGCGCCAGATAGTAGAAGGCCTCGACGTCGTAATCAGCAATCCCTTCTTCCATTCCCTCAAGCAGCGACAGGAATTCCCGGAGCGTCACCGGAACCTTCGCTTGCCTTAGCTTCAGGAAGAAGGGAATGAACAAGCCTCAAATCCTTTCCTGGCCGATCTCCTCCAGATCATATGGCGTGGTCTGGTAGATCTCGTTGATCCAGTTGCCGAAGAACAGATGCGCGTGGCTGCGCCACCGGTTCTGCGGAGGAATTTCCGGGTCGTTATGCGGGAAATAGTTGTGCGGCATCTTGATCGGCACGCCCGAATTCACATCCCGGAAATACTCGTCCGCCAGCGAGGTGGAATCATACTCCACATGATTGAACATGTAGAGTCGGTTGCAGGCCCGTTCATGCACGAGGCAGACGCCCATCTCGCTCGAGTCCATCAGTATTTCCAGGCCGGGCACCTTTTCGATATCGGCGCGGCGCACTTCCGTCCAGCGGGACACCGGAATGGCGAAATCGTCGGAGAAGCCGTTGAGATAGACCGAGGAGGGCTTCAGGTTCTGGTGACGATAGACGCCGAAGGCCTTTTCCTTCAGCGTGTATTTCGGCACCTTGTGGAAATGGTAGATCGCCGCCATCGCGCCCCAGCAGACGTTCATCGTCGAATGGACGTTGGTCGTCGTCCAGTCCAAGATCTCCTGCATCTCGTTCCAGTAGGTGACGTCCTCATATTCCAGCAGCTCGATCGGCGCGCCGGTTATGATGAAGCCGTCGAACTTGCGGTGCTTCACTTCCTCCCACGTCTCGTAGAAAGCAAGCAGATGCTCCTGCGAGGTGTTCTTGGCCTTGTGGCCGCCAACGCGCACCAGAGAAAACTCCACCTGCAGCGGCGATGCGCCGACCAGGCGCGCCATCTGGATCTCGGTCTTGATCTTGTTCGGCATGAGGTTGAGAAGCCCGATCTGAAGGGGGCGGATATCCTGACGGAACGCCACCGTTTCGGTCATCACCCGCACACCCTCGTCCTGGAGGGTTTCGAACGCGGGGAGCGTATCGGGAATCTTGATGGGCATCTTTTCACTCGCCAAATACAAAAAAACCGGCCGCGATCATGAATCGCTACCGGTCCGCACGCGGCCCTTTAGCGAATTATTTAACGTGGCTGCAAGCCGGCCGGCCAAATCACCACAAGGGGAATTTCATAAACCCGACATCTCCGCGGGTCAATGGGGCAAGCGTCGGGGAAAGTCCGGGGCTGAGCCCAGAGGCCCGATACGACCTACAGATGTTCAATGAGAGCTTCCATGCCGTGACCGAGACGCTTACTGGCGGTCTCGATCGGTAGCCAGAAGAAGCGGAAGCCGATCGGGTCGCCACCGTCGAAAGGCGTCATTTCGTGGTGGAGCCAAGTGGCAGGCGCTCGCTCGGAGATACCGCAGCGGAAATAGTGCCGTTGGTGATAGTAATCGCGGCCGTTCTTTTCGAAACGATAATCTTGGACGCCAAGCGGATGGAGTTCGCGCGGCGCAAAACCGGTCTCCGCCTCGAATTCGCGTCCTGCGGCCGCCACAATGTCCTCACCGGATTCGACAGTGCCACCAGGAACCTGGAGCTGGACGTCGGGGAAGTCTGGCTCATCGAAGACAAGCAGATGCCCATCTCGAACGGCATAGATCAAAACCTTTACGGCATCGGGTTGCATTATCTTCCCTGCCCACGTGCCATGAAGGCCAGCCGTTCGAAGAGGTGCACATCCTGCTCGTTCTTCAGAAGCGCGCCATGGAGTTTCGGCAATACGTTCTTCGCATCGGCGCGCAATGTTTCCGGCTCGATATCGTCTGCGACCAGCAGGCGGATCCAATCGAGCGCTTCTGAGGTCGAGGGCTTCTTCTTCAGGCCCGGCACGTCGCGGATTTCAAAGAATTGCGTCAGTGCCGCATGGACGAGCGCCTGCTTGATGCCGGGATAGTGCACCTCTACGATGCGCGTCAGCGTCTCCATGTCGGGAAAACGGATATAGTGAAAGAAACAGCGGCGCAGGAAGGCGTCCGGCAGCTCCTTTTCATTGTTCGAGGTGATGATGACGATCGGGCGGATCGCGGCCCGGATCGTCTCGCCGGTCTCGTAGACATGGAACTCCATGCGGTCGAGTTCCTGCAGGAGGTCGTTCGGGAATTCGATATCGGCCTTGTCGATCTCGTCGATCAGCAGCACGCACTTCGTCGGCGAGGTGAAGGCCTGCCAAAGCTTGCCCTGACGGATATAGTTGCTGACGTCATGAACTCTGATGTCGCCGAGCTGGCTGTCGCGCAGGCGCGAAACCGCATCATATTCGTAGAGACCCTGCTGGGCCTTCGTCGTCGATTTGACATTCCACTCGATCAGGTCAAGGCCGAGCGCGGTGGCCACCTGGCGTGCGAGTTCGGTCTTGCCCGTACCGGGTTCGCCCTTTACGAGGAGCGGACGCTCCAGCCTTATGGCGGCATTGACGGCGACCATCAGATCCTTGTCGGCGATATAGTCGGCAGTTCCCTGAAATTGCATCGGAAGGCTTTCTCAATCTTTCAAGCGCAAGCTAATTGCTGGCCTTATTCGGTTCAAGACGCGAAACCGTGTATATAGGAATGTGATCCCACCGATCTATTGCAAGGGTGGACATGAGGGCGGCTCATGATTAACTGACGGGACGCGTGGCAGGGAAGTGCTGATGGCAGTTGATACGCAAGCCAAGCCGAATGGGCAGGGGAACGAGCAGGTCGGATACGATTTGAGCCTCTTCTTTCGGTTGAGGATGATGTTTTCCGCGTTCTGGAATTCGCCGGTCCGCATCAAGCTCATTATTCTTGTCGTCGCGCTTTTCGTAATCATCCTGGTCACGGCCTATGTCCAGGTGCTGCTCAACAATTGGAACGCGCCCTTTTACGATTCGCTGGCAAGGCGCGATATCACCGCTTTCTTCCATCAGCTCGGCGTCTTCGGCATCATCGCCGGTTCGCTTCTGGTCCTCAACGTCATCCAGGCCTGGCTCAACCAGATGACCGCGCTGTACATGCGCGAGGGTCTGGCGCGTGATCTCGTCAATCAGTGGCTTCAGGCGAAGCGCGCGCTTCGTCTCGCCTCTTCCGGCCTGATCGGCGTCAATCCCGACCAGCGCCTGCATGAGGATGCCCGCAACCTCGCGGAAAGCACAACGGGGCTTGCCATCGGCCTTGTGCAGGCGACGATCCTGCTGCTGAGCTTTATCGGCGTGCTCTGGGAGCTTTCCAGCGGCATGGTATTCAAAGTCAACGGCATGAGTTTTGCCATCCCTGGCTACATGGTCTGGGCGGCAATCCTCTATGCCGGATCGGCATCGTTCCTCAGCCAATTCGTCGGCCGCCGCCTCGTGCGGCTGAATGCGGATCGCTATTCGAAAGAGGCCGAGCTGCGCTTTGCGCTCATGCATGCCAACGAGCATATGCCGGCGATCACGATTGCCGGCGGCGAGGAGAACGAACGCCGACGGATCAATCTCGATATATCGGCCGTGCTTGCCGTCATCCGGCAGCTTGCCATCGCCAATACCAATCTCACCTGGGTGTCCGCCGGCTATGGCTGGCTGGTGCTCATCATTCCGATCCTCGTTGCCGCGCCCGCCTATTTCTCCGGAGGCTTGACCTTTGGTCAGCTGATGGTTGCGGTCGGCGCCTTCAATCAGGTCAATTCGGCGCTGCGCTGGTATGTCGCCAATTTCGGCCCGATCGCCGAATGGCGCGCGACGCTGATGCGCGTGACCGATTTCCGCAAGGCGCTGACGGAGATGGACGACAAGACGCCGATGCCGCACACCCTCGTCTTTGAGAAGGCGGCACCGGGGACGATGGTTTGGACCGATCTGGAGATTTCGACGAAGACCAGCGACGATGCGACCGAAAACGGCTTCCGGATCGCGGAGGGTACGGTCACCATCAATGCCGGCGAGCATGTGATGATCAATGGCGATCACGGCGTAAACCGCAGGCTGCTGTTCGAGGTGCTGGCGCACCAGTGGTACAGCGGCTCCGGCACGGTCAGCCTGCCGCCGATGGATGACATGCTGTTCGTGCCGCATACGCCCTATGTGCCGACCGGCACGCTCAGGGAGGCAATCTGCTTTCCGGATGATCCGGACGCCTACGACGATGCCGCCGTCGAGGCCGTCATCGACAAGGCGGGGCTCGGCCGGCTCAAGAGCCGCCTCGATACGCAGGCCCGCTGGGATCGATTGCTCGATACCGAAGAGCAGAAGGCCGTCGGCTTTGCGCATCTGCTGCTCGCGAAGCCGAAATGGATCGTCTTCGATGATGCGCTGGAAGGGCTCGAGGCTGAAGTTCAGGCGAAGGCTTTCGCCATGCTCACCGAATTGAAGGATGCGACCCTCATCTATATCGGCCGCTCCGAGGCCTTCATGCACTCCATGTCGCCACGCATCCTGCATCTGCAGTCTTTGGCTCCGCATGAGCACAGCACCGATATGCAAACGCCGCCCGAGACCGCCAGTGCAATGCGGGCGGGCGAGAAAAAGGCCAGTGCTCCCTAAGGCGGGGATCCGCCTTCGTGTGGGTCCTCTGGCTTCAACCGCCCAAAACGCAAAACGCCCCGTCGCAAGGACGAGGCGTTTTTCATGCAAGCTATGAGCTTGAGGCTCAGTCCTTGGCGCGCTCGACGTAGGAATTGTCTTCCGTCGCGATGACGACGCGGGTGCCGGCGGTAATGTGCGGCGGCACCAGGGTGCGGATGCCGTTCGACAGTATGGCGGGCTTGTAGGAAGAGGATGCCGTCTGGCCCTTCACGACCGGCTCTGTCTCGCTGATTTCGAGCGTGACATGGCGCGGCAGTTCGATCGCGAGCGGGATGCCTTCGTGGATCGACAGGATGCAGGTCATGCCTTCCTGGAGATAGGCCTTCTGGTCGCCCATGGTTTCGACATCGACCACGACCTGGTCGTAAGTGGCCGGGTTCATGAAGTGGAAGCCTTCGCCGTCTTCATAGAGGTACTGGAAGTTCACGTCTTCGACGAAGGCGCGCTCGACCTGCTCGGTGGTGCGCCAGCGCTCGGAAACCTTCACGCCATCGACGATGCGGCGCATATCGACCTGGGTGACCGGAGTGCCCTTGCCCGGATGAAAGTTCTGAGCGGTGAGAACGACGTAGAGCTTGCCGTCGACGTCGAGAACGTTGCCCTTGCGGACCGAAGAGGCGATGACCTTGACCATAAGACTTCCTTGTAACGCTGCGTTTTGCGTCGTAGAGGGACTGTCGAAATGCTCTCCGAGACGCAGCAATTGTTTGCTTGGGGGCGCAACTACCCTAAATCAATGGAAATTGCCACCCCCTTGCGTGGGTCGTGCCCCGAAGAAAGCTAGGAATGAAGCCGAAGACGAGCAAAGCGTCCCCCTGGTGGACCCGCAATGTCCATGCGGACCGGCGGCCGTTCCTCATCGGCCGCAATGCCATTCAGGCTGCCTTGCGCGTTTTCTTTGCGCGCAACGACTTCATCGAGGTCGATACGGCGACGCTGCAGGTGTCGCCAGGTAACGAGGCCCATCTGCATGCTTTCGAGACCGAGGCGCTGACGACTGACGGCACGGCATTGCCGCTTTATCTGCATACGTCACCGGAATTTGCTTGCAAGAAGCTGCTTGCGGCGGGCGAGGAGCGCATCGCCTGCTTTGCCCATGTCTATCGCAACCGTGAGCGCGGCCCGCTGCACCATCCGGAATTCACCATGCTGGAATGGTACCGGGCAGGTGAGAGCTATGAGGTCCTGATGGCCGATTGTGCCGCAATCCTGGGGCTTGCGGCCGAGGCGGTCGGCGCGAAGAAATTCAGCTACCGTGGCGCAGAAACCGACCCGTTCCTCCAGCCCGAGCGCATCAGCGTCTCAGCCGCTTTCGAACGTTACGCCGGCATCGATCTCTTTGCGTCCATCGGTCTCGACGGATCGACGGATCGCGAGCGCTTGGCGGCGGATATGCGGCAGGCTGGCATCCGCGTTGCCGACGACGATCTTTGGCAGGATCTTTTCAGCCGGGTGCTGGTAGAGAAGATCGAACCCAATCTCGGCTTCGGGCGTGTGACCATTCTTGACGAATATCCCGTTTCCGAAGCAGCCCTTGCCCGGCCGTCGGCAGCCGACCACCGCGTTGCCGAGCGGTTCGAGCTCTATGCCTGCGGCGTTGAGCTTGCCAATGCCTTTGGCGAGCTTACCAATGCCGAGGAGCAGCGGCGCCGCTTCGAGATCGAGATGGCGGAAAAGCAGCGCGTCTATGGCGAGACCTATCCGCTGGACGAGGAGTTTCTGGAGGCGCTTGCCGTCATGCCTGACGCAAGCGGCATCGCGCTGGGCTTCGACCGGCTCGTGATGCTGGCAACCGGCGCTTCGCGGATCGAACAGGTGCTGTGGGCACCGGTCGCGGAGTATGGCGCATGAATGTGATGCGCCCAATCCGGACTATCGGCGAACTTGAGCGCGCCGGGCTGGTCGATGCCGATCAGGCAGCGGCGCTCGAAGCCGTGGCGGAGCGCTATGCCGTCGCCCTGACGCCGACCGTGACGCGACTGATCGACGCCGAAAACCCCGCCGATCCCATGGCCCGGCAGTTCGTGCCTGATCCGGCGGAACTCGTCGTCACGCCCGAGGAGCGCGCCGATCCGATCGGCGATCACGCGCATAGCCCGGTCGAGGGCATCGTCCACCGCTATCCCGACCGTGTGCTTCTGAAGGCCGTGCATGTTTGCCCGGTTTATTGCCGTTTTTGCTTCCGGCGCGAGATGGTCGGACCGCAGGGGCTCGGGACGCTGGATGGCGCTGCACTTGACGGCGCCTTTGCCTATATCCGCCAGCACAAGGAGATCTGGGAGGTCATTCTGACCGGTGGCGATCCGCTGGTGCTTTCACCGCGGCGCCTGGAAGAGATTCTCGGGCAGCTTGCCGATATCGAGCATGTGAAGATCGTCCGCTTCCATACCCGCATCCCCGTCGTAGATCCTTTGCGGGTCGATGCGGCGCTGATTGCGGCACTGAAGGCGAGCGGCAAGACCATCTATGTGGCGCTGCATGCCAATCATCCGCGGGAGATGACGGAGGAGGCGCGCGCTGCCTGCGGCCGGTTGGTCGATGCGGGCATCGTGCTTATCAGCCAGTCGGTTCTTCTGAAGGGCGTCAATGACGATCCGGAGGTGCTGGCGGCGCTGATGAGGGCTTTTGTCGAAACGCGGGTGAAGCCATATTATCTGCATCATCCGGACCTTGCGCCCGGCACCAGCCACTTCCGCCTGACGATCGCCGAAGGGCAGGCAATCGTAGCAAGCCTGCGCGGCCGTATTTCCGGCCTCTGCCAGCCCAGCTATATTCTCGATATTCCCGGCGGCTACGGCAAGGCCGACATCGGTCAAAGCGCGGTTCGCAATCTGGGCGAGGGCTGCTATTCGATTTCGGATTACAGGGGCGGTGACCACATCTATCCGCCGGAAGGTTAGCACTCGCTACAATGGGTCTATACTTTTGCCGGCGCTCCGATTGGGATTGTATTTCTAGCGCAAACGTTGTGACGAATTTTGGCACGTTAACCGACTTGAGGCCTTCGGCTTTTCAAAAAGCGCCACGCCTTTATATCAGGAATATATAATATTAATGCGCGGGTCGCGATTTAGATGACTAACGTGTGGTAAATTTCAATCGGAAAAGTCTAGAATATAGCAATTTCCCACCAAGTATAAGTTGTTTTTATTTACCACGTCGCTTAGCGGAATGTTCTATTTTTCCTGTTACTTCTCGGTGAAGAATAAGACTGCATAACTGCGGTTATGCTTGCCAATGCCAGAAGGGACTAGACTATGAACAAGACGATTCGCGATTTGCTGGCCAAGTTCGGTACGCTTCCTGTTGCTATCGATCAGATTGAAGACGATGCTGATCTTTATGCGACGGGACTGTCTTCCTTCGCTTCCGTGCAGCTGATGCTCGGCATCGAAGACGCCTTCGACATCGAATTTCCCGACAACCTGCTGAACCGCAAGTCCTTCGCCAGCATCGCCGCGATCGAAAGAACCGTCGGCATGATCCTGGACAGCAGAAAGGTCGCCTGATGACTGCGGCGATCGCTCTACTCGAGGTTGGGACGGGCGAGGGAGCGGCGGTGCGCGCCGCCCGCGTCGCAGCGATCGCCAGCCAATACGCCGATGCCGTCGATGCCGAAGGCCGGTTCCCACGCGAAGCCGTCGACGCCATGCGCGCCGAAAATTTGCTCTCCATTCAGATCCCCGCCGATCTCGGCGGTGAAGGTGCGTCGATGACCGAAATCGCCGAGCTTTGCTCGATCCTCGGTCAGGCTTGCGCCGCCAGCGCCATGGTCTTCGCCATGCATCAGATCAAGCTTTCGAGCCTCGTCGAACACGGCGTCGACAGCGACTGGCACCGTGATTTCATGCGCCGCATCGCCAGGGAACAGCTGCTGCTTGCGTCGGCGACGACCGAAGGCGGGATCGGCGGCAACCTACGCAACAGCATCTGCGCCATCAATGTCGAAGGCGATACCTGCACCCTCGAAAAGGATGCGACCGTCATTTCCTATGGCGCCTATGCCGACGCCATCCTGATCACCTCGCGCAGCCATGCCGAGGCGGCGTCCTCCGATCAGGTACTGACCTGCTTCCTGAAAGATCAATACGACATCAAGCGCACCGTCGAGTGGAACACGCTCGGTATGCGCGGCACCTGCTCCGACGGCTTCCTGTTCAAGGGTCAGGCGCCGGCCAAGCAGATCCTGCCGAAGCCCTTTGCCGAGATCGCCGCACAGTCGATGCTCGCGAGCTCACATCTGCTCTGGAGCGGCGTGTGGTACGGCATTGCCGCCGATGCGGTTTCCCGTGCGCAGGCGTTCGTGCGAGCCGCCGCTCGCAAGTCTCCCGGCGTACAGCCTCCCGGCGCGCTGCGCCTCGCCGAAGCCTCCAGCATGCTGCAGATGGTGAAATCCAATGTGGTTGCCGGGCTGAAGGCCTATGAGGAGGCGAAGCTCGATGCCGACCGCCTGTCATCGATGGCTTTCGCCGTGGCGATGAACAACGTCAAGATCGCGTCGTCCGAGATGATCCTGCCGATCATCAACCATGCGATGCTGATCTGCGGCATCATGGGCTACAAGAACGGTACGCCCTACAGCCTCGGCCGCCACCTGCGCGACGCGCACTCGGCGCAATTGATGATCTCGAACGACCGCATTCTCGGCAATACGTCGACAATGCTGCTCGTCCACAAACAAGATACCAGTCTGTTGGGGTAACCGTCATGGATATGCAAACATCGTTTCTGGACCGTCTTTTCGATTCCGGTCTCCTGATCGACACCGGCGTCGATGGTCTCTACGGCCGCAGCGGCCAGTTCGAAGACGTGATTTCCGCTTTCGAGCGCTTGATCGACACGTTCGGCGGTGCCGATGGCGCCGAAGCCATCCGCTTTCCGCCCGGCATGAACCGCGCCTTCTTCGAGACGAGCGGCTACATGAAGAGTTTCCCGCAGCTCGCCGGCACAGTGCACAGTTTCTGCGGCAACGAGCTCGACCATATGAGCCTGCTGAAATGCATGGAAGTGGGCGACGACTGGACGAAAGACCAGCAGGCGACCGATATCGTGCTGACGCCGGCAGCCTGCTATCCGCTCTATCCGACGGTGGCCAAGCGCGGCGCCATTCCGGAAAACGGCGCGCTCTACGACCTTCAGTCCTATTGCTTCCGTCATGAGCCTTCCAAGGATCCGGCCCGCCAGCAGCTCTTCCGCATGCGCGAATATGTCTGCATGGGCAGCGAAAAGCATGTGACGGATTTCCGCCAGAGCTGGATGGATCGTGGTGTCGAGATGATGAAGGCCGTTGGTCTCGACGTGACCATCGATGTCGCCAACGATCCGTTCTTCGGCCGCGCCGGCAAGATGCTTGCCAACAACCAGCGCGACCAGAACCTGAAGTTCGAGCTGCTGATCCCGATCACCTCCGTCGCCAATCCCACAGCCTGTATGAGCTTCAACTATCATCAGGATGCCTTCGGCACGAAATGGGGCCTGAATTTTGCCGATGGCCGCGTCGTGCACACGGCTTGCGTCGGCTTCGGCCTGGAGCGCATCGCGCTGGCGCTGTTCCACACTCACGGTCTCGACACCAAGGAATGGCCCGAGAGCGTGCGCAAGGCGCTTTGGGGCTGATCGCACCCATGGCTGCCGTGTTTCAGGGACTGGATCCCGCCGCCTACAAGCCACATGCGCTGCACGACAGCGAGCGCATGTGGCCGGAAACGAATTGCTACATCGATCTCTGGATCGAAGTGCTTTCGAGCCTGAAGCTGCCGCCGGAAGCCATGCTCGGCTTTACGCTGACACAGGATTTCGAGGGCGATCAGTTCACCTTCTTCAAGGTGCCGCTTGAGGATCTGGAAGCGCTCTACGGCGTGCGCTGCACCGAGCTTGCGATCTACGACAAGGTTCAGAACCATGTCGCCGAGCAGATCGGTCGTGGCCGGCTCTGCCTGGTCGAGATGGACTCCTTTTTCATGCCGGATACTCAAGGGGTCGGCTATCGCCGAGAACACGGCAAGACGACGGTCGCGATCAACCGGCTCGACATGGAAGGCCGCACGCTCGACTATTTCCACAATGGCGGGTTCTTCAGGCTGTCGGGCGAGGATTTCGACGGGCTCTTCCAGCTGCATCTGACGGATGAGGACCTGCCGTTTCTACCTTACACGGAATTCGCGAAATTCCCGGAGAAGGCGCCGGGTGAGACTGCGATCCGTCAGACGGCGCGGCAGCTTCTGTCTTTCCATTTCCGCCGTCGTCCGCTGGTTAATCCGATCCGCGCCTTCGCGGAGGTCTTCCCGGCGCAGGTGGAAGCGGTCGCCGAACGGCCATTCGGTTTCTTCCATAAATATGCCTTCAACACGCTGCGTCAGCTCGGCGCCAATTTCGAGCTTGCCGGCAGCCATTTCGACTGGCTTTCAGCCGATTTGTCCGATGCGGCAGCCGAGGCACGGAAAATTTCCGAGACGGCGAAGTCGGTGCAGTTCCAGCTTGCCCGGGCCATTACGCGCAAGAAATTCGAGCCGCTGCGGACGGCGCTTGATCCTGCCGCCGATGCGTGGGATTCCATGATGAGCGAACTCGAACGGAAGCTCTAATCGGCCTCCGTTGGATCGTCATACGGCTACTGCATAATTCCTTAAATCGGGATCGATTTAAGGATGAAATTATGCAGCAGGTTAAAAGTGCTACAGCGACCTTTGCGCGTCATATATGACGCGCGGCGCTGTAGGTTATTTCTGAACATATTGGGGCGGGGGCAATCCCTCGAAAAATGTCATGGGCGGGCGCTTGGCGGATCTCGGCGATGGAATGCGGCTGAGCGAGGGTTGGAATTTGGTATTGACGGAGGCGGGCACCTGCCTCTCGCCCTCCGATGTGCCGCTGACGTCCGGCTTTATCCCGGCGCCCGTGCCCGGCACAGTGGCGGAAGCCCTGGAAAAGGCCGGACGCTTCGACCGGACGCAGCCGCAGCCGCTTCACGATCAGGATGCCTGGTACATCTGCCGTCTGGTGGATGCGGAGGCGGGTGAGGCCGTTCTGCGGCTGGAAGGGTTGGCGACGCTTTGCGAAGTCTTCCTCAACGGCCAGCAAATCCTTGTGTCCGAAAGCATGTTCGAGGCTCACGACGTCGATGTCACCTTGCTTGGTCGCGACGAGCTGGCGCTCTGCTTCCGCGCGCTGGAGCCGAAGCTTTTGGAACCCGGCCCACGCGCCCGTTGGCGGCCGCAGATGATCACGCCACAGGGCTTGCGGATGGTGCGCACGACGCTGCTCGGTCATATGCCCGGCTGGTGCCCTGAGGTTCAGGCCGTCGGTCCTTGGCGGCCGATTTCGCTGCTGCGTCCCGGCGCTCCTGTGATCCGCGATCTCTCCTTGCGGCCGGACCTGCTCGAGAATGGCGAGGGCAGGCTCTATGCCTCGCTTTCGATCGAAGGCGATGTCGAAGAGCTGCTTTTGCGATGCGGAGAGATGGAACAGGCTTTCGAGAAAGCTGGTGCCGGCCGCTATACCGCTATCCTGAAAATTCCCGATGTGATGCCATGGTGGCCGCATACGCATGGCGTGCCGCAACTCCATGACGTCACCCTTGTCGTCAATGGCGTCGAGCATGCGCTTGGGCAGACCGGTTTCCGGCGGCTGTCGGTGGATCGCGGTGCCGATGGGCAGGATTTCGCTCTTGTCGTGAATGGCGAGCGGATCTTTTGCCGAGGCGCGGTCTGGACCACGGCCGACATCGTGCGCCTGTCCGGCGGCCGCGAGGATTATGAGAGCTGGCTGCGGCTGGCGGCCGAGGCCGGCATGAACATGATCCGCATCGGCGGCACAATGGCATACGAAACGCCGGAGTTCTTCCGCCTCTGTGACGAACTTGGCCTGATGGTCTGGCAGGATTTCATGTTTGCCAATTTCGACTATCCGAAGAACGACAAGGCCTTCAACGCCCATGTCGAGACGGAGGTTTCGCAGCTTCTAAGTCGCACACGCCTCTCACCTTCGCTGGCAATCCTTTGCGGCGGCAGCGAGATCCACCAGCAGGCAGCCATGATGGGCCTGCCCGAGCAGTTCTGGAAAAGCCCCATCGTCGAGGAAATCATTCCGCCGCTGGTTCAATCGCTGCGGCCGGATGTCCCCTATGTCGTCAATTCGCCGTCGGGTGGGCCGATGCCGTTTTCGCCGAATGCCGGGGTCACGCATTATTATGGCGTCGGCGCCTATATGCGGCCGCTCGCCGATGCGCGCCGAGCCGATGTTCGTTTTGCCGCGGAGAGCCTGGCTTTCGCGCACGTGCCACAAGTCCGCACGCTCGGCCAGCACCTGCCGGTTCCGGCAGTCCATAGCCCACTATGGAAAGAGCGCGTGCCGCGCGATCGCGGCGCATCCTGGGATTTCGAGGATGTGCGCGATCATTATCTTCAGGAGCTCTACGGTTTCGAGCCCAACCGGCTGCGGCGGGAAGACCCGGATCTCTATCTCAACCTTTCGCGCGCGGTGACCGGCGAGGTGGCCGAGGAGACCTATGCCGAGTGGCGCCACCAAGGTTCCGGCTGCAACGGGGCGCTCGTTTGGACGCTGCAGGATCTGCTTCCCGGTGCCGGCTGGGGCGTCATCGATTCGACCGGCGAGCCGAAGCCGGTCTGGTACGCGCTGCGGCGCGCCTTCCGGCCGGTGCAGGTGCTGCTCATGGATGAGGGCACCAATGGTCTCGACGTCCATGTCATCAATGAGAGCGATGTGGCGCTCGATCTGACCGTCGAAGTGTCCTGCCTGCGCGACGGTCGCCAGATCGTCGTGGGTGGGGGCCGCGATCTGGTGGTCGAAGCGCGCAGCAAGCAAAAGATAGCCTGCACTGATCTTTTCGGCGCCTTCTTCGACACGACCTATGCCTTCCGCTTCGGGCCGCCATCGCATGATGTCACGGTGGCGCGGCTGACAGCCTCGGCGACCGGCACTGTTATCGCCCAGGCTTTTTACTTTCCGCTTGGGCGCACTAAGGCGTGCCACGATGCCGAAATCACGGCGTCGGCGGTGCAGGAAGGCGAGGACTGGTTCCTCGATCTCAGCAGCGACCGGCTGGCGCAATCGGTGCAGGTCGATCTGGAAGCCTATCGGGCGGAAGATGACTGGTTCCATCTTGCGCCCGGCAGCCGGCGGATTCGCCTGTACCGGCGGGAGGGCGTTCCGGCCGATGTCATTCCATCCGGGCAAATCCGCGCTATCGGCAGCCGGCGGATCGTTGAGGTTTGATTGGGAGTGGCAGCGGGGGACCTATCTCGCCCGCCAGGGGCGAGAAAGATCCTGCGCTAGCCCCAACTACAAAGTCATCCCATTCGGCCCGAACAAATGGCAACGCTCGGGATCGATGTGGATGCTGACCGTTTCGCCAGCGCGAATGGCCTGCTGGTCTTCGAGGGCGACCGTCAGTGCCTGACCGCCGTGCAGCGTCACATAGAGGATCGTCTGACCGCCGAGGTGCTCGACGAGATCGACGCGGGCGCTGCCGAGTCCCACGCCACGATCGCCGACGTTCAGATGTTCCGGGCGGGCACCGAGGGTGACGGGTTGTCCGGGCTGCAGGCCGCCCAGCCGCCGCGGCAGGCGCACCGTCTGGCCGGCGAGGTCGATGACGGCGGAGCCGTCGTCTGAGGTGGCGATCTTCGCGTCTAGGAAATTCATCTTCGGCGAGCCGATGAAGCCGGCAACGAACTTGTTCTTCGGCCTGTTGTAGAGGTCAAGGGGAGCGCCGACCTGCTCGATCTTGCCGCCATTGAGCACGACGATCTTATCGGCCATGGTCATGGCTTCGGTCTGGTCGTGGGTAACGTAGATCATGGTGTTGCCGAGACGCTGGTGCAGGCGGGCGATCTCGACGCGCATCTGCACGCGCAGTTCGGCGTCGAGGTTCGAAAGCGGCTCGTCGAATAGGAAGATGTTGGGTTCGCGCACGATGGCCCGGCCGATGGCAACGCGCTGGCGTTGGCCGCCGGAAAGCTGCTTCGGCTTACGTTGGAGAAGCTGCGTAATCTGCAGAACCTCGGCGGCCTTTTCGACGCGCGGCTGGATCTCGTGCTTCTTCATGCCGGCCGTTTCCAGGCCGAAGGCGAGGTTCTTGTAGACGCTCATATGCGGGTAGAGCGCATAGGACTGGAAGACCATGGCGATGCCGCGCTTGGAGGCGGGGACATCATTCATGCGGCTGCCGTCGAGATAGAGGCCGCCGCCGGAAATCGGCTCTAGGCCGGCGATCATGCGCAAGAGCGTGGATTTACCGCAGCCGGAGGGACCGACGAAGACGGTGAATTCCCCCGGCTCGATTTCCAGATCGATCCCGTGAACCACCTGAAGCTCGCCATAGCGTTTGATGACCTTTTGCAGCGATACGCTTGTCGCCATGGGCGCTCCCTCCTTCTTGGTTCCGATGGCTCGCGGGGCAACGTTCATGACGGCCTCCAGCTCTTGTATTTCTTGGCTTCCGGCCCGACCGGAAAGCGGACTTCGGTGCGGGTTTCCGACGATTCATAGAATGCCGTGACCAGCTCCAGCGCCTGGCGAGCATCGACTGTGGTCACCGGCAGCGGTCCACCCGACACCAACGCCTCGTGGAACAGCCTCATCTGCGTGTTGAAACGGTTGGGGATCGGCGACCAGTCGGCGAGCAGCGCATCGATCTTCGCGCCGATTTCGTCATTGGCGGGAACGATCTTCCAGGGATCCTGGCCGGGGCTGTAGGGCTCGTGGTTGCTTTCGATCAGAACGTTTTCGAAGGCGAGGCGAAGACGGCTGATTTGCTCCTGCGAGCCGAGCGTCGCGCTGATGGTGGCAAGCGCCCCGTTTTCCATCAGCAGGCTCGCGCTGGCGCAATCCTCGACCTCGATATCGTTGACGCGGGTTGCGACGCGGCCGAAGAGGCCTGCGATCGGCCCCATCAGATAGGTGAGCATATCGTGCAGATGGATGGAGTGCGTCATCAGCACGCCGCCGAGTTCGGTGTCCCACTTACCGCGCCAGGGGACCGCGTAGTAATCGGCGCCGCGCACCCAATGCGTCTCCGAGGTGGCGACATAGGCCTTGCCGGCGATGCCTGAAGCGATGATGCGCTTGGCCTTCTGGATACCGTCGCCATAGCGATACTGGAAGATCGGCATCAGCCGGCCTTTGGCCGTCTTTTCGGCCGCGATGACGGCATCGACATCGGCGAGCGAGCCGACGAGAGGCTTTTCGCAGACCACATGCTTGCCGGCTGATAATGCCTGCATAATCAGCTGAAAATGCGAGCCGGGGGGCGTGCAGATGTCGATGATGTCGATATCGGGCATGGCGAGGACTTCGGAGAAATCCATGACGCGCTTGGCGATGCCGAATTCGTCGCCGACCGCATTGAGGCGTTCCTCGTTGAGATCGCAGAGGACGGCGACTTCGTAGCGATCGGAGTGCGGCAGATAGCCTTCGGTGATGTGGGAGCGGCCGATGCCGAGGCCGATGATCGCGACTTTCTTGATGTCGGACATATCGGGTTACCTCTGAATGCTGTTGAGCGATGTTGCCTCGGCGAGCGCCTGCGCCTTCAGCGCCAGCTCCATGGCCTTGAAGCAATGTTCCTGGCCCATGGCCGTTTCGGTGCGGTCTCTTATGTCGGCTACAAGCTGGCGGCCATAGGGCAATTCCACTCCGCTGCAATCGATATGCTGCATGCCCTTGCGGTCGGTGAGGAAGAGGTGATCGGTGCCGGGACGGCCGGCGACGTCGATATATTTGCGCAGCTCGATCGTCCCTTCCGTGCCGACGATGAACAAGCGGCCGTCGCCCCAGGTGGAAAGCCCGTCCGGCGTGAACCAGTCGACACGGACATAGCCCGTCACATCAGGCGTCCTCACATGGAAATCGCCATAGTCCTGCAGGCCCGGTGTTTCCGGATTGGCGCGATTGGACACTGTGGCCGACAAGACCTCTGCTTCGAGCGAGTTAGCGAAAAACAAGAACTGCTCGCATTGATGCGAGGCGATGTCGGCGATGATGCCGCCATAGCGCTTGCGGTCGAAGAACCAGTCCGGTCGGGTCGGTTTGCGCAGACGGTGCGGACCGAGGCCGGTCGTGTGGATGACCTTGCCGATGGCGCCGGCCTTGACCAGCTCACCGGCCTTGACTGTCGACGCCGTCTCGAAATGCTCGGAGTAGAGGATGGAGACGATACGCTTGGTCTTGGCCTGTACCTTTTTGACGTCTGCCAGCTGATCCAGCGTCACCATGCCGGGCTTGTCGAGCATCACGTCCTTGCCGTGGCGCATGGCCTCGATGGCAAGGCCGGCGCGCTCGTTGGAAATGGCCGCGCTGACGATCAGCGCGATGGAGCTATCCTCGAGGATTTCCCTTTTATCGGCAACGCGTCGTGCCTGCGGGAAACGGTCGGCGAAGACGGCGGCGAGATCGTCCTCCAACGCATGGAAGGCGACGAGTTCGGCGCCGGCCCGCAGCATGACGTTGACCTGCCCGTAGATATGATCGTGATTGAGGCCGATGGCGGCGAAGCGCAGCGCGCTCATGCGACATTTCCTTTCGTGGGTTTGTTGGTTCGCAGCCCCGAATCTTGGGTATTCGGGACTGCGGGGTTCATAATCAGCGTTTGAGGCCGGCGGTCGCGATGCCATCGATCAGCAGCCTCTGGAAGAAGAGGAAGATCAAGAAGACCGGGATCAGCGACAGGCTCGACATGGCAAACAGGCTGCTCCAGTCGGAACTTCCGGTGGAATCCACGAAGGAGCGCAAGCCGAGCTGCACTGTGTAGGTATTGATGTCGGAGAGATAGATCAGCGGCCCGAAGAAATCGTCCCAGGTCCAGATGAAGGAGAAGATGGCGGCCGTTGCCAGAACCGGAAGCGACAGAGGCAACATGATGCGCCAGTAGATGCGCCATGGGCTGCAGCCATCCATCATGGCCGCCTCGTCCAGCTCGCGAGGAATGCCGCGGAAGAACTGCACCATCAGGAAGATGAAGAAGGCGTCGACGGCGAGAAATTTCGGCGCGACGAGCGGCAGCATGGTCTTCACCCAGCCGAGCTTCAGGAAGAGAATATATTGCGGGATCAGTGTGACGTGATAGGGCAGCATCAGCGTTCCCAGCATCAGGGCGAACCAGAAATTCTTGCCCCAGAAGTTCAGCCGCGCGAAGGCGTAGGCCGCCAGCGAGCAGGAAATCACGTTGCCGATGACCGAAAGTACGGCGATAACGGCTGAATTCCAGACGAATTTGCCGAAGGTGACCTGCCCGCCGAACCAGCCGCGGGCATAGGAGCTGAAATCGAATTGCGAGGGGATCAGCGAGGCCGTGCCGAAGATCTCGTTCTGGTCCTTGATCGAGCCTGAGAGCATCCACAGCAGCGGATAGAGCATCACGATCGACGCGGCGATGAGAGCGGCGTGGATGAGGATGGAGAAGAACCACGGGCGCTCGCGCGGCGGCTTCATGTCCTCGGCAAAATGGGTGAGCTTCGCGTCAGTCATCGTAGTGGACCCAATAACGAGCGGAGAGGAAGGAGAAGGCAGTGAAGATTGCGATGATGATCACAAGGATCCAGGCAAGCGCCGAGGCATATCCCATGCGGAAATAGCCGAAGGCTTCCTGGTAGAGGTAGAGCGTATAGAACAGCGTCGAATCGATCGGCCCGCCGGTGCCGGAGGAAATCACATAGGCCGGCGTAAAGGCCTTGAAGGCGTCGATCGTCTGGACGACGGCGTTGAAGAAGATCACCGGCGTTAGCAGCGGCAGGGTGATCTTGAAGAAGATTCGCGCCTTGGAGGCGCCGTCGAGGCTGGCGGCCTCGTAGAGATCGGTCGGGATCTGGCGCAGGCCGGCGAGGAAGATGATCATCGGCGAGCCGAACTGCCAGATGGCCAGAATGATGAGCGTATAGAGCGAATAATCGGGATTGGAGATCCAGCTCGGCCCGTTGATGCCGAAGGCGTACCAAAGCAGGGTGTTGACGATGCCGTCGGCATCGAAGATCTGCCGCCACAGCACGGCGATCGCGACGCTGGAGCCGAGCAGCGACGGCAGGTAGAAGATGGCGCGATAGACCGGGAGGCCCTTGATGCCGCGGTTGAGCAGCAGCGCCACCAGCAGCGCGAAGGCGAGCTTCAGCGGCACCGAACAGACGACGTAGAACAGCGTCACCTTCATCGACGACAGAAATTTGTCGTCGGCCGTCGCGATCCGCACGTAGTTCTCCATACTGACGAGGTTTGGCGACTGCAGCAGATTGTAATCGGTGAAGGAGAGATAGAGCGAGGCGATCGCCGGGCCGAGGGTCAGTCCGAAGAAGCCGATGAACCACGGCAGAAGGAAGAGATAGCCGGGTGCGTTGCGCGCGAATGCGCTCGGCGCCTTATAGGCGGTTTCCACGCGCAACGGCGCGCGCGCGCCGACGGTCAAGCCGCCGGCAACGCTCTTGCTGTTTGTACCCACGGTGTCAGCCTCGCGTGATGTTTGCTGCTGCCTGTTCGGTGAACTTCGTGCCAGCGTCCTGCGCGCTGGTTTTGCCGAAGGCCACTTCCTCGGCGATCTTCTTCAGCAGGAATGCATTCTCGCCGGCGCCGTTCGGCGGAGATGGCGGCAGTGGGCCGACATGCGGCGTCAACCTGCCGATATAATCAACCACCTGTTTACTGACGGGATCCAGATCCGGCGTCAGGAGATCGCGGATCTTTTTTGAAGGCGGAACGCCGCGCTCGACTCCGAGTGCCTTGGTGCCTTCCGGGTCTTCGACCAGGTAGTTGACGAAGGCGACGGCGGCATCCTTGTTCTGGGATGTTGCCGAAACCGACATCAGCATCGACGGCTTCAGATACTGACCGGGCTTGCTGCCCGGGTTGCTCGGATAGGCGACTAGGTCGAGCTTCTCCTTGACCAAGCCCTGAATGGCGACGAACTGGTTGGAATGGGCGTAGCTGACCGCTGCCTTCTTGGTCACGAGCATGTCGGTTTCGAGGGTCTGCTGGTCCAGAGCCTGAACGTCGGCTGGCGTGCAAGCGCCGATCTCTCGCATATGGCCCCAGAAGTCGAACCATTCGGTTGCGTCCTTGGCCTCGAAAGCCAGCTTGCCGTCGGCCGTATAGAGCGCCTTGCCGCGTTGGCGCAGCCAGCATTCGAAAGCCGGTTCGCCGCCGCTTGCGTCCGCCGTGCCGTAAAAGCCGCGGCGCTTCTTGGCAGCCGTGACCTTGGCGCAGGCATCGCCGAGCTGCTCCCATGTCATACCGTCACGCGGCGGCTCGACGCCGGCTTCGTTCCAGGCAGCAGTATTGACGACGACCATCGAGGAATTCACGCCGAGGCTGACGCCGTAAATCTTGTTGTCGACCTTGCCGGAATCGATGTTGGCCGGGCCGAAATCCTCGATCTTCAGGCTCTTGCCGAAATAGGGCGTCATGTCGAGCAGTGCGCCGCGGCGGGCATATTCGAAGATGTAGCGATAATCCATCTGGATGAGGTCGGGGGCGTTGCCGCCTCCGGTCTGGGTGGCGAGGCGCGTCCAATAGCTGTCCCAGCCGAAGGATTCGCCGGCGATGGTGATATCCGGGTTCTTGATCTGATAGGCCTTTACCGCTGCAAATGTCCGGTCGCTGCGCTCCTTCGACCCCCACCAAAGAAGGCGCATCGCGGTTGCCGCATTGGCGCGGGAAAGTCCGATACTGCTGAAAGCAAGTGTGGCTGCCATGCCGGCAAGCAACTGCCGGCGGTCGATCGTCAACGTCATCCTGGTCTCCTCCCCAGCGAACCGATGATTTACGAACTGCTTTGCATCATATAACTATTTGGTTACAAGTTGGATAGAAACGCGACCGCTGTCAAGCGCCAATCGCGCGGCAATCAAAACGATGCATGCCGGAACAGGCAGCGTCCGTCGCTAATGCTACCATTCGGAAGGAGATCGTCCATGGCGGGCAGGGCGAGACAAGAGACTGAAAATAAAGCACAAGCGGATGCCGGCAAGACCATGGACAAGCGGTCGAGAAAAGCATCGCGCAATCCGCAGCGCACCCATGCCACGATCCTGGACGCGGCGACGGAAGAATTTGCCGCGCATGGTTTCGGCGGCGCCCGGGTGGATGCGATCGCAGCGCGGGCACAGACCAATAAGCGGATGCTCTATCACTATTTCGGCGACAAGGAGGGGCTCTATCTCGCGGTGCTGGAGGCGAGCTATGCGACGATCCGCAATGCCGAAAAGCAGCTGAATCTGGCGCATCGTCATCCGGAGGAGGGGATGCGGGAGCTGGCCTTGTTCACCTGGCGGCATTTCCTAGCGCATCCTGAGTTTTTGAGCCTGCTTGCCACCGAAAACCTGCATCATGCGCATTATCTGCAGCGCTCCGGTAGAATCTCGGCCATGCATTCGCATCTGATCGACGAGCTTTCCGATGTGCTGCGCCGCGGCGAGGTACTCGGCATTTTCCGGCCGGCGGTCGATCCGATATCCGTTTATCTCACGATCGCGGCGCTCGGTTTCTTCTATCTGTCGAACCGTCACACCTTGTCGACGATTTTTGCGCGGAAGCTGACGGCGCCCGATGCGCTGAATGACTGGGGCGAGCACATCGTTGCCGTCACGCTCGCTTCGATCCGCGCGTAGTGCCCGACAGTGTGGCGGTTTCGAGAAATTTTCAAAAGGTGATTGACAAGGCCGACGACAACGCGCGATCTTGTAACCATATGGTTACATTGCTTAGGTGGCCAAATATTTGCTTTTCCTGGTTCTGGAGGGGACCGGGACGAGGAGGAAAATCATGAAGTCTATCGCACCGACGCGATCCATCGCCTACCACAGGTCGATGCGATTGGCTGGCGATAAACTGCTTTGCAATGAACTGAATAGCCCCTCACCCCAACCCTCTCCCCGTTGAAACGGGGAGAGGGGGCGACAGAGCAAGCCAACTCGCTATCCCTATTTCGAGCTGGATATAGACTGGAAGACTCCCTCTCCCCGTCCTGAGCTTGTCGAAGGGGCGGGGAGAGGGCTGGGGTGAGGGGCCATGCATGCAATGCGTACACGAATAGACTTGCCTGACCATAACAGGAGCCGACCAGCATCATGACCGATCCATTGAACATCAGGCTTGTCGATACCGAGGCATTCGAGCGTCCGGTCAAGCTGCGGCTTCCCTTCCGCTTCGGGGCAGCGACCTTGCGGGAGGCGCGGCAGATTTTTCTGCGCGTGCGCATCGAGGATGCACAGGGACGGTCAGCCGAGGGCATGGCGGCCGAGCTGATGGTGCCGAAATGGTTCGACAAATCGCCGGAGCTTTCCAATGCCGACAATGAAAACCAACTGCGCCGCTCCCTCGCTTTGGCGCTCGATGCGCTGAGGGGTGCGGGATCGGGGACAGCCTTCGGCCTGCATGCCGCCGTCGAGGCCTCGCATCATGCCCGTGCGGCGGCTGAGAAGCTGAACGGGCTTGTTGCATCCTTCGGCCTGGCGCTTGCCAACCGGGCCATCCTCGATGCTCTCTGCCGGCTGGAAGGCCTGAGCGTTGCGCAGGCGATCAAGGCGAACCGCCCCGGCATCGATGCTTCCACCGCGCGCGATCTATCGGGCTTCGATCTCTCAGGTTTCCTCGCGACCTTGCAGCCGGCGGCGAGCCTTGCCGCCCGCCATACGGTCGGTCTGGTCGATGCCATCGTTCCCAGCGATATTCCGGCAAGTGAGCGCCTGAACGACGGCCTGCCGGAAAGCTTTGAGGAGGCGATCGATGCCTATGGCCTCACCTTTTTCAAGGTCAAGGTTTCGGGTGCTCCTGAAGCCGATATCGACCGCCTCTGCCGCGTCGCTACCATCATCGATGCCAAGATGTCCGCCTATTCGGTGACGCTTGACGGCAACGAGCAGTTTTCTTCCGCCGAAGCGGTCGCCGATCTGCTTGCCCGCGTGAAGGCGGAGCCGAGGCTGGCAGGGTTTGCCGCCTCGATCCTGTTCGTCGAGCAGCCGATCGCCCGCGCCCACGCTTTCGAGAAGCCGGTCAAGGCGCTGGCCGCCTTCAAGCCGGTGGAGATCGACGAATCCGATGCCGATATCGAAGCCTTCGTCACGGCAAGGGGGCTCGGCTATACCGGCATCTCCTCGAAATCCTGCAAGGGTTTCTATCGCTCGCTATTGAACCGGGCGCGCGTCGCCAAATGGAGTGCCGAGGACGGCATTCCCTATTTCATGTCGGCCGAGGATCTGACGACCCAGGGCGGGCTTGCCGTGCAGCAGGATCTGGCGCTCGCTTCCCTCATCGGCATGACGCATATCGAACGCAACGGTCATCACTATGTCGACGGCATGGCCGGCGCGCCGGAGGCGGAGCAGGCTGATTTCGCCAAGGCGCATTCCGATCTCTACCGCGTCAGCAATGGCCGCACGCGGCTTCGGATCGAGGCGGGGCAGCTTGCGATCGGCTCGGTCATCAATGCGGTTGGCCTTGGCTCTTCGGTCGAGCCTGATTGGGCGGCAATGGAAAGGTCGCCGGCGTAGGATTTTGGTCGATATCATGGGGCTTTGAGTCTTTTTGAGCATGCCCCTCACCCTAGCCCTCTCCCCGCTCGCGGGGAGAGGGGACGACGGAGGAAGACGATCGAATTCTCAGCTCGGATCGTGACTTCGGTTTGGCAGGGAAAGCCCCCTCTCCCCGCGAACGCGGAGAGGGTTGGAGTGAGGGGCACACCACCGAGATAAATTCAGGCCGCCAAGGCCTCATCATCGTTGTTTGCAGATTCTGGAGGAGCAGATGCAGTCATCGAAGAAACGCTACGTTCTGGTCGGCACGGGAAACCGTGGTGCGACCATGTGGGGCAAGGATCTTGTGGAGCGCTGGAGCAACGAGGTCGAGCTTGTTGCAGTCTGCGATCTCAATGCCATGCGTGCGAAGCGGGCGCTGGACTATATCGGCGCATCGGTCCCTGTTTATACCGATTTCGATGAGCTGCTACGCGTCGAAAAGCCGGATCTCGTCATCGTCTGCACCCGCGATTCCACCCATGACGATCTGATCGTCAAGGCGATGGAGGCCGGCGCCGATGTCATCAGCGAGAAGCCGATGACGACAACCGTCGATAAGATCAAGCGCATCCTCAATGCCGAGGCGCGCACCGGCAAGCGGCTGGATATCTCCTTCAACTATCGCTTTGCGCCGACCGCTGCGAAGATCAAGGAGCTGATCAATTCGGGCGTCATCGGCTATGTCACCTCTGTCGACTTCCATTGGTATCTCGACACCAGCCATGGTGCCGATTACTTCCGCCGCTGGCATGCTTACGTCGAAAATTCCGGCAGCCTCTTCGTTCATAAGGCGACGCATCATTTCGACCTTCTGAACTGGTATCTGGATTCCGATCCGGAAACGGTAGCCGCCTTTGCCGATCTCAAGCATTACGGCCGCAAGGGTCCATTCCGCGGCGAGCGCTGCCGCAGCTGTCGGTATAAGGACGAGTGCGACTATTATCTCGACATCAGCGAGACGCCGCTGCTCGAAAGTCTCTACGAGGATCCATCGACCGTCGACGGCTATGTCCGCGATGCCTGCGTCTTCCGCGAGGATATCGATATTCCGGATACGATGGTTGCTTCCATCCGCTATCGCAACGGCGTCAATGTCTCCTATTCCCTCAATACCTATATGCCGATCGAAGGCCATCATATCGCCTTCAACGGCCACAAGGGGCGTATCGAGCTCCGGCAGTATGAGAAGCAGAACTGGACGACACCGCCGGCGGACGAGATTGTCGTCATGAAGAATTTCGGCGATGTCGAGCGGATATGGGTGCCGCACTCCTCAGGCGGGCACTATGGCGGCGACGACCGGTTGCGTAACATGCTCCTACGCGCCGGTCCGAACGACGAGCTCAAGCAGCGCGCCGGCTCGAGGGCAGGAGCGATGTCGGTTCTCTGCGGCATTGCCGCGCTGCAGAGCAGCCGCACAGGCCAGCAGGTATCGGTTGCCGACATCTGGGGCGAGGATGGCGGGTTGAATTTGCTGGAGCCGCGGCCTTAAGGCCGCGGTGTTGAGCTTCCCGTTTTGAGATCAGCTGCAGCTCGGCAGCTGCTGAGCGTAGATCCGTGTCATGCCGTTGAAGCGCTTGGCGCCGGCGAGAGCGGTTGAATTGCCGCGCCACGACCCCTGCAGATAGCCCTTGGCGCCGGAATAATAGGCGAGATAGAGATCGTAGGAATTGTTCAGGGCGATGCCGGTCTGCAGATGCGTCTGGTAGTGATACCAGCCGACAAAGTCGATTGCGTCGGCGAAATTGGTGCGGCTTGCTGTCCAGTTGCCGGTTTCGCGCTTGTATTTATCCCAGGTACCGTCGAGCGCCTGCGAGTAGCCGTAAGCCGTCGTCGGGCGCTTCCAGGGAATGAAGCCGAGCAAATAGCGCCGCGGCGGACGGGCGCGCGGCCGGAAGCCGGATTCGGTGTAGATCGTCGCCATCAGGATCGGCACCGGCACGCCATATTTGCGTTCCGTGCGTTCGGCAGCGCGCTGCCAGTTATTGAACCAGCCATCGCGCTGGTCGAAGATCGCGCAAATGTTGCGGGTGCGCGATGGTGCGGTGGCACAGCCTGCCAGCACGCTAAGCAGCATTACGGCCAGAATGGAAAGGACGCGGGTACGCATTACGAGAACCTCTTCATTGCTGCGTCGTGCGTCTTTCAGTGGCACGAGATACGCAGCAACAACCTGCCGGCGCATGATCCTTTCCAAAAGTTCGAAACCGAGCTTTTGGCGGATCCACGCTTATGAGATTGCTAGCGCGGAATGATTAAAAACGGGTTGTTTGCCTGTGCCGAAATGAGGCGATTTCAGGGTGTTTTCATGGTTTTGCTGCGCCGCGTCATGCCATCAGCGCCATGTCCTCGCGGCGGATTTCATAGAGCAGCGGCTTGCCCTCGATAAAGCGGATTGCTTCGTCCGCCGCCATCTCACCGAGGCGGGTCCGTTCCAGCCCGACGGCACCGGCAATATGCGGCGTCAGGAAGACGTTCGGAAGGTCGTAGAAGGCCGATGCGGCCTCCGGAATTTCCGGATCGGTGACATCGATAATTGCGTCGATCCGCCCGGTCTTCAGCACAGCGATCAGGGCGGCTTCGTCGACCAGCGCGCCGCGTGCCGTATTGATGAACGTCGCTCCATCCTTCATCAGCGACAGGCGGCCTGCGTCGATCATATGGCGTGTGGCGGGCAGCGAGGGCGCGTGCAGCGAGACGATGTCGGCCGATGCCAGCAGCACGTCCAGCTCGGCCTTTTCGACGCGGAGACGTGCCGCTTCGGCCGCATCGACCATCGGGTCATAGAGCAGGATACGGTAGTCGAAGGGAGCAAGCAGCTCGATCACCCGCCGGCCGATCCGCGAGGCGCCGATGATGCCGACCGTGCGGCCGTAGTTGCCGATGGCCTCGGCGTGCATCGGTATCGTCCGATTGCGGTTGCGATCGGCAACATAGAGATCACGAAACTGAAAGACTTTCTTGCCGGCGAAGATGATGGCGGCCAGCGTGAATTCGGCGACCGGCAGGGCATTGGCCTGGGCGGCATGGCTGACCAGGATGCCGCGATCGAAGAGGCTGTCGCCGAGCAGGCCTTTCACTGTGCCGGCAGCGTGGACCACCAGCTTCAGATGCGGCGCTTGCGCCAGTGCGGCGGCATCGATCGCCGGCGAACCCCAGCCGGTGATCAGGATTTCGGTTTCCGCGAGCAGCTTGGCCGCACGCTCGTCCTCGAAACTTTGCATCGGTGCGGCATCGAGCACGCGGCCGATGGTTCTAAGGCGCTGAATAAGTGCGTCCGGAAGCACATGCTGCGTGCGCGACGGCAGCATGGCAAAGGCGATGGCCGGGGGGCTGGAGAGGGATGACGTCATGGCAGGCGACCCGGTGCCTCGATGGCGCTGACCGTGATACCCTTGTTCTTGATGAGTGCGCGCAGCGCATCGATATCGGGTTTGGCCGGCGGCTTGCTCCAGGCTTGATCAATGGCAGATGGATCTTTCGCCGCAAGCACGGCCGAGACGAGAATGGTCTCGCCCACCGGAATCGGGCCGCGCAACTGCGGCACCAAGGTCTTCGAGACGATAAGATTGGTATTTGGCGGCGCCTTCTGCGCGATGCCTTCGCGTGGGATCGTCGAGCCGAGGTCGAGAATGCCGCTGAAATCCTCTTCACCTATGGCATAGGCGGCACCGGTCGTGGAGGAGAGTGTGTCGGCCTCGAAATCCCGCCGTGCGATGGCAAATCCGCCTTCGGCCGTCTGCAGCGACCGCGGCGTGGTGATCCTGTGCAGGCGGATGTGCCAGGGCGAGGCCGGCACCAACCAGGTTTCCACCGTCACATCCGGATACGGGGACCATTTGGCATAGAGCGTATCGCCAGCAAGTTTCGCCTCTTCATTTGTTTCGCGCACGCGGTAGTGCAGACCGTCATCGCTGAAGGCGAGCATGCTGTCGAAGGCGCCGCCGGTAAAGACGCGCTCGTCACTTTCGACGCTGAAGCCATAGCGTGCGGAATAGGCAAATTTCGAATATTTCTCGGCGCCGAAGCGCATCTGCTGGTTTTCCTGGCCGGAGGAGAGTGCCACGACATCATCTTTGCTGCGCAGTAAAACCATGCCGGGATGTTTTTGCGGGATGATAGCCGGCTCATTTTCCGGCGGTTTTTCTTCGGCTGTCCAGAACGGATGTATTTCGGGAAGTGCCAGAGGCAAGAAGGCCTTGAAGGCCCAATAGGGCGAGCCGGCGGAATTGTAGTTCTCCGACATCAGCAGGTTGGGATAGGCAAAGCCGATCGGCAGGGTGCCGTCGCGATGGGCAATCGGCTTGTCGGACCACCAGCGCAGGTGCCGGAGGCACAGGCCCTTGATCTCGCCCCATGGCAGCGCCTCGACATCGGCAAAGGCGAGCGCCGACCAGAAGCCGGCGCAGGCGAAGCGATAGGTGAGGCTGCGGCCGAAGGGGATGGTGGCGCCATCGGGCGCGAACCAGTGGCGGAAATCCCTGGCGAAGAGCACGGCGCGCTCGCGGTAGCGCTTGGCGCGATCATCATCTACCAGCTTGGAATAGATCAGCCCGTAAAAGTGCATGGCGAAGGGAATGTAGTGATCGATGCGGCGGACATTGCCGTCGCGATACCAGCCGTCAGCGATGTAGAAGCCGTCCAGCTCGTTGAGGTAGGTTTCCGTCAGGCTGCGGTCGAAGGTCGCGCCGAGCCGATCGAGCGCGATATCGACGAAGATGCGGAAGAATTTCCAGTTGTTGTCGGCATAGTCGAAGGTGCGCGCATGCTTGAGATAGGTGATCAGATTGCCGCGGGCGCGTTGATCGAGCGGCTCCCAGATCTTTTCCGGCACGAGGGCCAGCGCGAAGCCGAGGGCAGCCAGCTCGACCATGCGCTGGTCGCGGCCATTGACCGTGCCCCAATATTCCGGATGTTGCGGGTCGACGCCGTTGGCGAAGCCTTCGGCATAGCGATCCCAATGGCGGAAATCGCCACCACCGGCGCCGAGCGGCGCCAAGCCCCAGAGCGGACGGGCGAAACCTTCGAGATCGGCGGCTGCGCGATCGAAATGAGCGCCGGCGGCATCGATACGGACGCGCGCGTTACCCTCGGAAAAATAGGGCAGCAACGGATCGAACAGATCGTTCAGCGCGCGGCGCATCTCCGGGAGGGTCTTCAGAGGGTTGCCGGCAAGCGGATTGGAGCTGGCGGGGTCATAGATCATCGGTTCGGCTTTCTCGATCGTTTCCGCGGTGGATTGAATTTCAGGTTTCGGGTGGCAGCGTGCCGCCCGCGATCGGCTGGACGCCGTGGCAGATGTGGCGGGCCGGCGCATCGCGGTCGCGGAAGCGCGCGATCATCAGGGCGATGGCCTCGCGTCCGAGCGCTGCGCGATCGACGCGCATGGTTGCCAGCCGGGGATTGGTCATCAGGGCGCAGGGAAGATCATCGAAGCCGACGATGGCGAAATCCTCCGGCACCCGCAGGCCGGCTTCAATGACGGCGTCGAGCACGCCGACGGCGATGAAATCGTTCATGCAGAAGGCGGCGGTATAGCCTTTGTCTGCCGCAAGGATCTCGGCGGTCTTGTCGTGGGCTTCCTGGCTGGAGCTGCCACGAAAATTCATCGGCATGATCCGGCCTTCAGCGCCTTCCACCGCAGCGATCGCTGCCTCGAAGCCTCGGATGCGCTCGCGGATCGTCTGCCGATGCGAGCCGGTCAGGTGCAGAATGCGGCGGTGGCCGGCGTCAAGCAGGCGTCGGGTCGCGTTATAAGCGCCGAAGAAATTCGAGGGCGAAACGCCGTCGAAGCGCAGCTTCGGATCGGTGCCGTTGACGAGTACGGTCGGCGTGCCGCTGGCTTCGAGCCACCGGCAGAGCTCTTCCGATGGGTCGATGCCGACGAGAAAGAGACCCTCGGCACCGGCGGTCTGCAGATATTCCTTCACCAGTTCCGGCTCGGTCCTTGCCTCGCGGATGAGGCGGATATCGAAGCGCATGCCGCGCTCGGCAGCGCCTGCACGAAGACCCTCCAGAATGCCTTCATAGAAGACGCTCAAGCCGCCTGTGACGCTGTCGCTGGCGATCAGTGCCAAGCCGCCGGCCGCCGTCTCGGCTGCGGTCTTCAGCGGATAGCCGAGATCGCTCGCCACCTTCAAAATGTGCTGGCGGATCGTGTCGCTGATGCCGGGTTCATTGGTGAGGACCCGCGACACCGTCGAGACGGAGACGCCGGCGGCAGCGGCGATGTCGGCCTGCCTGATGCGTTTGGAGCGAATATCGTTCATGTCGCAAACGCTATGCAAAATCATGCAAATTTGCAATAGAAAGATTTTTTATTGCACGGTGCAATGAAGTTGCATATCGTCATGCTGACTTGTCCGCTGAAGGCGTCGGGGAGATCGCCGCGGATGACAACGCAAGAGAAGGAGGAATCTCATGCGCATGAATCGTCGTTCTTTCATGATCGGAGCCACTGGGACCGCGGCGGGCATTGCCTTCGGGGGAGGCGCAATTCCGGCATTTGCCGATGCGACGCAGCTCCGGGCGATGTGGTGGGGCTCGCCCGATCGCGGCAAGCGTACCGTCGCGGTGGCCGAACTGTTTCACAGCAAGAATCCTGATTTGTCCGTCATCGGCGAGAGCATCAGCGGCGACGGTTATTGGGCCAAGCTTGCGACCGGCATGGCCAGCCAGAACATTGCCGATGTCTTCCAGCTCGAGCCGAGCACGATTTCCGATTATTCGAAACGCGGCGCCTGCATGCCGCTCGACCAGTTCGTGCCCTCGACGCTGAATATCGACAGTTTCGGTAAGGACGTGCTGAAGCTCACCACGGTCGACAACAAGCTTTATGGCGTCGGTCTCGGGCTGAACTCCTTTGCGATGTTCTATGACGAGGACATGTTCAAGAAGACCGGCCTGACGCCGCCCGGTCCGACGACGACATGGGCCGAATATGCCGATCTCGCCGTGGAAATGACGAAGGCGGCCGGCAAACGCGGCTATTGGGGCGGACCCTATGGCGCGCGCTACAATTATGTGCTCGACGTCTGGCTGCGCCAGCGCGGCAAGAGCCTCTTCACCGAGGAGGGCGGGCTCGGCTTCGGCGTCGACGACGCCAAGGAGTGGTACAGCTACTGGGAAGAGCTGCGCAAACGCGGCGGCACGGTTTCCGCCGACGTCCAGACGCTCGACCAGAACGTCATCGAGAGCAACTGCCTGGCGCTCGGCAAATCGGCGATCGGCATGGCCTATTCCAACCAGCTCGTCGGCTATCAGCTTGTCGTCAAGAGCAAGCTCGCCGTCACCATGCTGCCGCGCGAGAAGAAGGACGGCCCCTCCGGCCATTACTATCGCCCGGCGCTGATCTGGAGTGTCGGCGCCACTAGCAAGAATGGCGAAGCGGCGGCGAAATTCATCAATTTCTTCGTCAATGATGTCGACGCCGGCAAGATCCTCGGCGTCGAGCGCGGCGTGCCGATGTCACCTGCCGTTCGGGCCGCCATCCTGCCGACGCTCAATCCGGTGGAACAGCAGACGGTGCACTATGTCGAGCTGTTGAAGGATCAGGTCGGCACCTATCCCGTGCCGGCGCCACTCGGCTCTGGAGAATTCGACCAGAACGTCGCCCGCCCCGTCGCCGACCAACTCGCCTTCGGCAAGATCACGGTCGCCGAGGCGGCGAAGCGGCTGGTGGAGGAAGGTGCCACGAAATTGAAGCGGAAGGGTTGATTAGAGTTTACAGGGGCTTTGTTATATGCCGCACCCGCTGCTACCCCCCCTCTGTCCCTTTCGGGACATCTCCCCCACTTGGGGGGAGATCGGTAACTCGTGGGCACGCCTTATTTCAAAGAAACATCGAATCCGCTGAAATTGCCGTTTATCGTTTTACGAGTGACGCGCGGCAAGCTCCCAACGATCTCCCCCCATGTGGGGGAGATGTCACGAAGTGACAGAGGGGGGTATCGCACCCTCCTCGAATTCCGTGTTGACATTACTTCCCATCCCAGGGCTTCAGCGCATCCTGCTTTAATTGTCGCTGCATTTCCGGCGGCAGCTTGTAATCGCCCTTGTAGGGTGCGCTTTCGAACGAGCCATAGGTCGGGTTGGCGATGGCGATCCAGTCATGGCCGAAATGCGCCTTGTTGGCTTCGAAGACCTTCTGGCGCTCCTCGACGGTCCCCTTGTACTCGTCGGTGAAGTCGCCGAAATTGTCGCCAAACATCAGGAGAATGCGATAGTTCTTGGCGATGAAGGCGCGGCGCGTGCCCTTGGCCGAACCCCAGTCCGGCTGCTCTTTGGCGCTCAGGAAGGTATCGACATTGTCGCCCATCGGAAAACCGAAGCGCTTCATTTCCTCGACGGTCGGACCTTCCTCATCGGCGGTGCGGTTGGTGACGTAGAAGACCTTCACGCCTTTCGAAGCTGCATATTGGGTAAATTCCACCGCGCCTGCGATCGGCTTGTCCTGCTGGGCATTCACATATTGCGTCCAGGTGTCCGGCTTGAAGCTGGTGCCTGCTGTGATGTTACGCGCCTGATAGGGCGAGGTGTTAAGAATGGTGTCGTCGACATCGAGGATGATGGCGGGTGGAAAGTCCTGGAAATTGCCTGTTTGCTCGACCGGAGCTGCGGTCCAGGCCTTGTCGGCCAGCGCTTCGTCGAGCCTGATGCGGCCGAGCGTATAGGCACCAAGCGCGTTGGCCTGCGCCTCGACCGATGTCTGGTCCCAAAGAACGGCATTGAGATTGTCGTCTGGCGACGGTGCCGGCAGATCGGCACTGAGAGCCGGCAGGGCGGCGGCAAGGCCAATGGCGGTGATGAGCGTCCTGCGCCCAGAATATCCGTTTCTCACGCTGTTCTCCTTATGCAGAAATCCATGAAATATATCAATGGGTTCTGATGTGCGTCGACATCATGATCCGGATAAGGATAGTTTGTGCTCGAGGGAAATGTGTCAAGTCTGTGACAGCCATCGCAGCATTATTTTTGCGAAACTTTCATCCCGACGAAAAATGCCGGAGCTCTTTCGAGCCCCGGCACCCATTTCGCGTAATGTACCCGACTTATTTCTTCGCGTCGGCCCAGCTCTTGACCAGCTCGTCGTAGTTGACGGTGACCGGCTTTTCCTTTTCGCTGGCGACCTTCAGCTGTGGAGCGAGATGACCGTTCTTGACGGCATCGGCGTTCCAGTAGGCGAGATCGTGCTCTTCGGCGAGCTTCGGGCCGATATCGCCCTGAACGCCTGCGCGTTCGATGCGCTGCATCACCTTTTCCTGATCGGCGCAGAGCGCATCCATCGCTCCTTGCGCATCCTTGGCACCGGATGCGGCATCGCCGATCGCCTGCCACCAGAGCTGCGCGAGCTTCGGATAGTCAGGAACGTTGGTGCCGGTCGGCGACCATTGCACGCGGGCCGGCGAGCGATAGAACTCGATGAGGCCGCCGAGTTCCGGCGCACGCTTGGTGAAGCTCTTGTCGCGGATGGTGGATTCGCGGATGAAGGTGAGGCCGACATGGCTCTTCTTCACGTCCACCGTCTTCGAGGTGACGAACTGCGCATAGAGCCATGCGGCCTTGGCGCGATCGACAGGAGTCGATTTCATCAGCGTCCAGGAACCGACATCCTGGTAGCCGAGCTTCATGCCGTCCTTCCAATAGACGCCATGCGGAGACGGTGCCATGCGCCACTTCGGCGTGCCGTCCGAATTCATGACCGGCAGGCCGGGCTTGACCATATCGGCGGTGAAGGCCGTGTACCAGAAGATCTGCTGGGCGATATTGCCCTGCGACGGAACCGGGCCGGATTCCGAGAAGGTCATGCCCTGTGCTTCCGCCGGAGCATAGGCCTTCAACCAATCGAGATATTTCTGGATCGAGTAGACGGCGGCCGGTCCGTTGGTATCGCCGCCACGCGCGACGCAGGAGCCGACAGGACGCGAGTTGGCATCGACCTTGATGCCCCATTCATCGACCGGCAGGCCGTTCGGCAGGCCCTTGTCGCCGTTGCCGGCCATGGACAGCCAGGCATCGGTGAAGCGCCAGCCGAGCGACGGGTCCTTCTTGCCATAGTCCATATGGCCGAAGACCTTCTTGCCGCCGACATCGCGACCGGTGAAGAACTGGGCGATATCCTCATAGGCCGACCAGTTGACCGGCACACCGAGCTCGTAGCCGTACTTGGCCTTGAAATCGGCCTTGTTCTTCGGGTCGTTGAACCAATCGTAACGGAACCAGTAGAGGTTGGCGAACTGCTGGTCGGGAAGCTGATAAAGCTTCTTGTCCGGAGCAGTCGTAAAGCTGGTGCCGATGAAATCGGCGATATCGATGCCCGGATTGGTGACGTCCTTGCCCTCGCCAGCCATCCAGTCGGTCAGGTTGCGCACCTGCTTGTAGCGCCAATGCGTGCCGATCAGGTCGGAATCGTTGACCCAGCCGTCATAGAGGTTCTGGCCGGTCTGCATCTGCGTCTGGATTTTTTCAACGACGTCGCCTTCCTGGATGACGTCGTGGGTGACCTTGATGCCTGTTATGGCGGTGAAGGCCGGCGCGAGAACCTGCGATTCATACTGATGCGTCGTCAGGGTTTCCGACACGACCTTGATTTCCATGCCCTGGAAAGGCTTGGCCGCATCGACGAACCATTGCATTTCCTTTTCCTGGTCGGCGCGCGAGAGCGTCGAGAGATCGCCGATCTCCTTGTCCAGGAATGTCTTGGCTTCGTTCATGCCGGCGTTGGCTGTGCCGGCCAAAGCCAGCAAGGCAACTGCCGTTGTCGTCAAGAGATGCCGTCGCATATATTCCTCCCTACAGGTTGCGAGTGCATTGTCAGCCAGCCGGATTTCCGGCCATCTGTATCGATTTGCCTTACTGCTCCGTATGACCGGATGGGCAACGGGGCGGTAACGGGTTGAATTTCCGCGTCAGACCAGACGGAAGACGCCGGCGGCGTAGACCACGGAAAGAGCAAGAGCCCACCAGAGGCTGGGGCCTCCCAGGCCCAGCCAGGCGAGATGGATGAAGGCGGCGCCGAGCAGCGAAATGAACAGCCGGTCGCCGCGCGTCGTTTCGAAGCGCAGGATGCCGAGGCGCGGATTGCCGCCCGGCGAAAAATACTCCCAGACCGCCATGCCGATCAGCAAAAGCAGGATCGTCGCGAAAAAGAGCGCCGTCGGCAGGGTCCAGGCCATCCAGGAAAAGTCTGTATTCATGGCGGTTTTCCTTCAGACGCGGCCGAGCGCGAAGCCCTTGGCGATGTAGTTTCGAACGAAATAGATAACGAGCGCGCCGGGGATCAGCGTCAGCACGCCGGCGGCGGCAAGCAGGCCCCAGTCCATGCCGGCAGCCGAGACCGTGCGCGTCATGATGGCGGCGATCGGCTTGGCGTCGGTCGTCGTCAAGGTGCGGGCGATCAGCAGCTCCACCCAGGAGAACATGAAGCAGAAGAAAGCTGCGACGCCGATGCCGCTTGCGATCAGGGGAACGAAGATCTTGATGAAGAAGCGCGGGAATGAATAGCCGTCGATATAAGCGGTTTCGTCGATTTCCTTCGGCACGCCGGACATGAAGCCTTCGAGGATCCAGACCGCCAGCGGCACATTGAACAGGCAGTGCGCCAGCGCCACGGCGATATGAGTATCGATCAGGCCGAAGGCCGAATAGAGCTGGAAGAAGGGGAGCGCGAAGACCGCCGGCGGCGCCATTCTGTTCGTCAGCAGCCAGAAGAAGACATGCTTGTCGCCCAGGAAACGATAGCGCGAGAAGGCGTAGGCCGCGGGAAGCGCGCAGGAGACCGAAATCACCATGTTCATGACGACATAGGTGATGGAGTTGATATAGCCCTTGTACCAGGATGGATCCGTGAAGATGATCGCATAATTGCGCAGCGTCGGCTGGTGCGGATAGAGGGTCAGGCCGCCAATGATTTCCTCATTGGTCTTGAAGCTCATATTGACGAGCCAATAGATCGGCAGCAGCAGGAAGACGATGTAGAGCGTCGGCACAAGCCAGGACCATCGGCCTTTTTCGCCGTGACGGCGGGCAACCTGCGTGCCCGTCGCAACAGTCGCATTTGCGGCGGCATCGGAGGCGGCCATCTTGTGCATCGCGGCGCCATCGGCCGTGGTGGTAAGGGGTTTGCCGCTCATCGGCTTGCTCCCGCATCGTAATTGGTCATGACGGTGTAGAAGACCCAGGACAGCAGCAGCACGATCAGGAAGTAGACCAGCGACATGGCTGCGGCCGGGCCGAGGTCGAACTGGCCGAGCGCCATCTTCACGAGGTCGATCGACAGGAAGGTGGTGGAGTTGCCGGGGCCGCCGCCTGTCACGACGAAGGGTTCGGTATAGATCATGAAGCTATCCATGAAGCGCAGCAGCACGGCGATCAGCAGGACGCGGTTCATCTTCGGCAGCTGGATATAGCGGAAGACGGACCAGCGCGAGGCGCCGTCGATCTTGGCGGCCTGGTAGAAGGCGTCGGGAATGGAGGCGAGGCCGGCATAGCAGAGCAGCACGACGAGACTTGTCCAATGCCAGACGTCCATGATGATGATCGTTGCCCAGGCGTCTGCCGGATCGGAGACATAGTTGTAATCGATACCGAGATTGACCAGCACATAGCCCATCAAGCCAATATCGCTGCGGCCGAAGACCTGCCAGATCGTGCCGACGACGTTCCAGGGGATCAGCAGCGGCAGGGCCATCAGCACGAGGCAGACGGGAACGCCGATGCCCTTCTTCGGCATGTTAAGCGCGATGAAGATGCCGAGCGGCACCTCGATCGCCAGGATGACGAAGGAGAAGATCAGGTTGCGGATCATCGAATCCCAGAAACGCCCCGAATGGAGGATCTCTTCAAACCATTGCGTGCCCGCCCAGAAGAATTGATTGTTTCCGAACGTGTCCTGCACCGAATAGTTCACGACCGTCATCAGTGGAATGACGGCGGAAAAGCCGACCAGCAGCAGAACCGGAATGAGCATGAACCAGGCCTTGTTGTTCCAGGTCTTCTCCATCGTCAGGCTCCCATCTCGATGCGCCAGGAGTCGGCGTAGATATTGATGCCGGCCGGATCGAAGGCGATGTGCGGCTCGGCCGGCACCGTCTGGTCCTCGCCGATGACGGCGACGATATCCTGGCCGTCGAGCTTGGCGCGGACCACCTTGCGGCGGCCGAGATCCTCGACCTTGGTGACGGTGGCGGGCATGCCTTCGCGGCCGATGCGGACGAATTCGGGGCGGATGCCGAGTTCGGAACGGCCGGCCCGCTTCTCTTTAGGCGCGCCGGGCAGCGCGATCATACGGTTGCCGATACGCGCGCTGCTGCCTTCGATTTCGACGGGCATGACATTCATGCCGGGCGAGCCGATGAAATAGCCGACGAAGGTATGGCGTGGGCGCTCGAACAGGTCGTTCGGCGTGCCGATCTGCACCACTTCACCATTATACATGACCACCACCTTGTCGGCGAAGGTCAGCGCTTCCGTCTGGTCGTGGGTGACATAGACCATGGTGAAGCCGAAGCGGCGGTGCAGTTGCTTCAGCTGCGAGCGCAGCACCCATTTCATATGCGGGTCGATGACGGTCAGCGGCTCGTCGAAGAGGATGGCGTTGACATCGGAGCGCACGAGGCCGCGGCCGAGCGAGATCTTCTGCTTGGCATCGGCGGTCAGGCCGCGCGCCTTGCGGTGGGCGCTGTCGGAAAGGCCGATCATCTCGATGATTTCATCGACCTTGCGCTTCACTTCGGCCTCCGGAACATGCCGGTTGCGCAGCGGGAAGGCGAGATTGTCGTAGACGGTCATCGTGTCGTAGACGACCGGGAACTGGAAGACCTGGGCGATGTTGCGTTCCTGGGTCGACAGTCGCGTCACGTCCTTGCCGTCGAAGAGGATGCGGCCTTCGGAAGCCTGCACCAGACCGGAAACGATGTTGAGAAGCGTGGTCTTGCCGCAGCCCGAAGGGCCGAGCAGAGCGTAGGCGCTGCCGTCTTCCCAGCTGTGATTGACTTCCTTCAGCGCATAGTCGGCGTCGGATTTGGGGTGGTCGTTGTAGGCGTGCCGGATGTGGTCGAGATCGATGCGGGCCATAGTCCCTCCTCAGGCGGCTTGTTGCAGGGCGGGAGCGACGGCGGCGCCATCGGTGTCGAAGACCATGATGTGGCGCGGGTCGATATAGACATCGATCGCATCGTCGACATCGATATCCTGCACGCCCTGGGTCAGCATTACCCAGCGCTGGCCGGCAAAATCGATATGGATGAAGCTCTCCGAGCCGGTGATCTCAGTCACCATGACCCTGGCAGGCGCAGCGACAGCTTCCGGCGTTTGCGGTGCAAGTGCCAGATGATGCGGCTGGAAGGCGATCGTGTAGCGGCCGTCCGTCCGGTCTTCCAAACCTCTCGGTACAGGCAGGCGGATGTTGCTGTCGAGCACGAATTCCCGGCCGCGCTTGTCGAGCGTCATCGTGTTCAGCGGCGGGTCGGCAAAAGTGGTCGCGGTAATCAAGTCATGAGGATTGCGGAAGACATCGATCGTCGATCCGAATTGCGTGATGCGGCCTTCTGCCAGGGTCGCGGTGTTACCTCCCAGAAGCAGCGCTTCGGAAGGTTCGGTGGTCGCATAGACGAAAATCGCGCCGGATTCAGCGAAGATCTTCGGCAATTCGGCGCGCAGTTCCTCGCGCAGCTTGTAGTCGAGATTGGCGAGCGGCTCGTCTAGCAGCACGAGGCCAGCATTCTTGACGATGGCGCGGGCAAGGGCCGTACGCTGTTGCTGGCCGCCGGAAAGGTTCAAGGGGAGGCGATCAAGGAAGGGACCAAGCCGCAAAAGATCGGCTGCCTTTTTTACTTCCTTGTCAATGGACGCCGCGCTTTTGCCGCTCAGCCGCATCGGCGAGGCGATATTGTCGTAGACGGTCATCGCGGGATAGTTGATGAATTGCTGGTAGACCATGGCAACGTTGCGGCGCTGCACCGGCAGGCCGGTGACATCCTTCCCATCGACATGGATTGTGCCCGTGGTCGGCTTGTCGAGCCCGGCCATCAGCCGCATCAGCGAGGTCTTGCCCGAAAGCGTCGGCCCGAGCAGCACATTCAGCGTGCCGCGCTGCAGCGTCAGGTTCGTTTCTGCGATATGCGTCTCGCCGCCCACCGACTTCGATACGTTTCTAAGTTCAAGCACGATAGGCTCCTTCTACACGTCGCATGCCGGGGCCGCGACGGACTGCTGGCCGCAAGGCCTGTTTTTTGCCCACTGAATAGCGATCGGCAGCATCACCGAGCGATGCCTTCGGCCAAGATCGGCATAGGGGCAGAATGCCATGCGTTTTCAACAAATTGATAAGAATTAAATAGCCGCACAGACGCGAATTGCCGCGAGCCGTATGCGAGCGATTCGCGCCGCACACAATCATCGTCGATAGGCTTTGCACCATGCAAAACGGAAGGCCCCATTCGTCCTGCAAGGATACGGCAAGTCTGCTCGACAGGATTGCGGCCTGCGGCGCAATCGATGCCGTCTATCCTGTCGTTTTGAGCTTTGGACAATGATCTCTCCCCCTGTTTCGGTTTCTACTCCTCAAGCTAAAACCGAAACTATAATGACGATAAATGAAGCTAAAGGAATGTCAAACGAAAATTCGGCGAGTCCCGATTGCCCGCTGAAAGCCGGGTCTGAGGACGATATTCCCGCGAACGGGGGTAAAATCGGTAAGCGATTGATCGGGATTGGAAATGCCCGAAATCCTTGCGTCGATCGCGAAAAATAAACCGATGGTTCCGGTCCTTTTTCGTCACCTTATCCGCATGACGGTCAGGCGAATTGCCGGCGGGAGCGGCGTTTCCACTATTCGAAAGGGTCGTCTTTACGCCGCGCGTGGCCGAAATTGCCGGACCTAAAGCCAGTTGATACGTTTGAGTACCCAGAGCGTCGCAATCGAGGTGATCGTGACGAAGGCGACGATGATGATGAAGGCCCAGGTGTCGTTGACGCCGGGAATGCCGCCGACATTCATGCCGAAGAGCCCGGCCACCACGCTCGGCGGCAGGAGCAAAGCGGCAAGGGCGGCGAGGCGGTTGGAGTTGCGGGCGATGCGCTCGCTGATGACGGTCGAGAGGTCGTCATGCAGGATGCTGGTGCGGTCGCGGATGGCGTCGAGATATTCGATGTAACGCATCAGCTTGTCGATGACCTCGCGCATGCGCAGCTTGTCGCGTTCGGCAAGCCAGGGCGCATCGTCATGCTCGATGCGGTTCAGCGCGTCGCGCTGCGGGGCGAGATAGCGGCGAAGCTGCACGGCGCGCCGGCGCAGCAGCTTCAGCCGTTCGCGCACCTGGCCGGCTTCGCCGTGAAAGATGAGCTCGTCGAGCTCGTCCACCTCTTCGTCCATGGCGTCGAGCACCGGTTCGAGATCGCGCACCAACTTGTCGCCGATCAGGGCGAGCAGGTCGCCGGAGCGCTGCGGTCCCTTCTTCTTCTCCAACGACAGGCGGATATCGCGTAGTGCCGTGATATAGTGGCCGCTGTCGCGCAGCGATATGATGCGGTTCGCGTCGATCCAAAGATGCAGGGGCACCAGGTCTATATCCGCTGGTTTCTGTGTCGCGCCGTCAGGCGAGGTCGCGCAGACGCCGCGCAGGATGATCAGCAGCCCGTCGCCCACCGGCTCGACGCGCGGGCGGGATTCTTCCTCCAGCAGAGCTTCGATGACAAAAGGATCGAGACCGCTCTTATGGGCGATCCAGTCGGCGGTTGCGGGATGGTCGCGTTCGAGGTGCAGCCAGATGACGCCCTCGGCCGGCTTCCAGGCGCAGACCTCATCCATATTGAGCTGCTGCCTGCAGCCGCCATGGCCGTCGAGCAGGGAAGCGAAGCGCAACCCTGGTTCGATGCCGTAGCTGACGGTCGAGGTGTTCGTTGCTTCCATGGCGCCTTGATCCATCCATCCTCCATGGCAGCAAAAAGCGCAAGCAGCACAAGAGCTTGTGGCGTGCCGGCAATATTCTACCAGTTCGGTTCAGAGTGGCAAGGTGGGGATGGAGAGTGCGTCGAAGCTCTCATCCGACCCTCCGGGCCACCTTCTCCCGAGGGGAGAAGGAGCTGACGGCGCTGGCAGGCCCCATATGCAATTGCCCTGCCGCTTGCGGGGAGAGGGCCGGGGTTATGGGCAATCCTTGCTCATAAATCAGAAAAGGCAGGTGCCTTAGCGCGCCGCCCAGTTGGCGCCGCGGCGGAAGATGGTCTTCATCTGCGGCACGTCGAATTCCTTGGCCTGGTGGCCGAGCGAGGAATAGAAGACGCGGCCCTTGCCGTATTTGCGCTTCCAGGCGACCGGCATGACGACGCCGTCGATCCAGTAGGCATGGTCGCCGGTGAAGGTCGTGGTCGCCAGCACCTCGTTCGACGGGTCGACATGCATGTAATATTGCTCGGACGTGTAGGGGAAATCGGTGATCCCCTCCATGATCGGATCGTCAGGCCTGGTGATGTTGACCGTGTAGTCGATGATGTTACCGGGATGGGCGACCCACTGGCCGCCGATGATGAACTGATATTCGACGCTTTCGCGGAAGCTATCGCCGGCGCCACCATGATAGCCGGCTATGCCAACGCCGCTTTCGATTGCGGCCGCGAGGTTCTTCACCTCTTCCTTCTCGATCTTCGACATGGTGACGATCGGCACGATCAGGCTGAGATCGTGGATCGAGGGATCGGCAAAGGCCTCGGTGCTGTTTTCGAGATAGACCTTGAAGCCGTCCTCTTCCAGCATGTCGCGGATGATATGGGCGCATTCCTGCGGTTCGTGGCCGCTCCAGCCGCCCCAGACGATAAGTGCTTCACGCATGATAATCCTCCTGAAATTACTTGGTTAGCGGCCGATCTGCCCATCCACCAGGGATTCGGACAGAGGGGCCGGACGCTCCGTTTGCGTCGTGATGGCGACCGTGCGCCCGGTGTCGGAGGCCGTCTGGAAGGCTTCCATGACCTCGAGCACATGCAGCGCCAGGCTGCCATTGGCGCGGTGCGGCCGGTTCGAGCGGATGGCATGCGCCATGTCGGCGACGCCGAGCGAGCGGTAATTGCCGTCGGCATAGGGTGCGGTGATCTCGCGCTCGGCAAATTCGCCGCCCTTCTTCAGAAACTCCACCGGGCCGCCGAAACGATTCGGATCGGGCACGATCAGCGTGCCTTCGGTGCCGTAGACTTCAAGCGGCACATGCTTGTGGCCGGCGACATCGAAGCTCATGCCGATCTGGACGACCGCGCCACTCACAAACGCCATGACGCCGGCGACATGCGTCGGCACATGCACGGGGATGTGCTCGCCATTGCGCGGTTCGCTCGTGATGATGCGTTGCTTGCGCGGCGTGACGGCAAAGCCGGCAACCTGCGAGACAGGGCCGAGCAAGTTGACGAGATCGGTGATGTAATAGGGTCCCATATCAAGCATCGGGCCGCCGCCGACTTCGTAATAGAAAGCCGGATTCGGATGCCAGCGTTCATGGCCGGGGCACATGAAGGTAGCGGTACCGCCGACCGGGATGCCGATCGCACCCTCGTCGATGATGGCGCGCGCCGTCTGGTGACCGCCGCCGAGGAAGGTATCGGGGGCAGCGCCGATACGCAGACCCTTGGCCGCAGCAGCATCCGCAAGCGTCTTGCCCTCGGCGAAATTGATGCCGAGCGGCTTTTCCGAATAGGTGTGTTTGCCGGCTTCGAGCGCCTGCAGGCCGACGGCGACATGCGCCTTCGGAATGGTCAGGTTGACGATGATCTCGATCGAGGGGTCCGCCAGAAGGGTGGCGATATCGACGGCCTTCAGGCCGAATTCAGCAGCCTTTGCCTCTGCGAGCTCGCGATTGAGGTCGGCCACACCTTTGATGTCGAGAATGGGAAAGGATTTCATGGCAGTGAGATAGGCGCCGGAAATGTTCCCGCAGCCGATGATGCCGATGCCGACCTTGTTCATAAGATTCCTCCAGATGAATTGTCTGTGCTGTCCCGCGAAATCAAAGGGCCGGTGCCGGTCCCGTTGTTCCCCAGGGCGATTCGTAGAGTTCGCGCAGTGCGACGACCGCGGCGCCCTGCGCCCAGGTCTCGTCGGTCGACTGATCGAAAACGAGTTCGGTCACGCCCCGGATCGACGGCGGAATAGCCAGCGAATAGGCCTCCCGCAGGCTGTCGAGGAAAGGCTGACCGAGCGCCAGGCTTGATCCCACAAGAATGACGCGCGGCGGGGCAAACAGCGTGACGATGTTGGCGAGCGCCATGCCGCAGGCTTCGCCGGCACGGATTGCCGCGCTGATCAGCGACGTGTCTTCAGCATCGATCAGCGTTTTGGCATGCGCCATTCCGCGGCCGAGGCGGATGGCTTCGGCAAAACGGCCGCTCGGTTGGTCGCCGAGAATGGCGCTTTCGCCGGCAAGGCTTGCCAGACGAATGATGCCCTGTGGACCCATGCCGAGAACGAGGTCGCCGAGATTGTGGCTGAGGCCGCCGGCGCCGCGAAAGAGCTGGCCGCCATGCAGCACGCCAAGCCCCAGCGTCTGCTCCAGAGATACCAGCACCATGTCGTCGAGGTCTCTCGCCCTGCCGAACCAATGATGCGCGAGCGTGATGGCATGCGCATCGCTTTCGACGATGGTGGTCACGCCCAGCCGCTCGGACATTTCCTTGGCGAAATCGACGCCCGTCTCGCGGAAGATCGGGCTGGTGCGGATATGGCCGGTGCGGTGCTCGACGACGCCGGGAAGGCCGAGGCAGACGGAATCGATCTCGTCCAGCGCGAGATTGGCATCGACGACGCAGCGGCGCACGCCATCCTCGATGAGATCGGCGATGACGCCGATCGGTTGGCGATCGACGCGCAGCGCCAGCGTCAATGTCGAAAGAACCTCGCCGCAAAAGTCCGTCACGACGAAGACCATGCGATTGGCGGCAATTTTCGCGCCGACGACGCGCGCGGCATCAGGATTGAGCTCCAGCATGACGCGGGGTCGGCCGCGGCTGGCCGCCTCGCGCAAGTCGCCTTCCGTGCGGGCCAGAATCAGCCCGTCATCCAGCAGCGAGGCTGTGATTGCCGAGACTGTCGTCGTCGAAAGCTGGGTGCGGTCGCTGATTTCGATACGCGCGATGGAGCCCGCCCGCCGGATCGTATCCAGCACATTGAAGCGGTTTATCGCCCGCATAAGCTCGGGGTCTGCTGTTTTCATGAGATTGACGCCGAATGACGGACCCGCTCGGCTGCGGCCTGGTATTTTTAACGGAATGCGAATTAAATAACCTATGGCCATTGCCTAATGTCAAGCCATTTCGCGGGCAATCTGCCGAAAATTTGACGAAGGCGGTTGACATTTTAACAAAGCTCCGTTGAATTATTCCGCATAAGGGAAAAAATAGTGAGGCTCTTGGTTCCCTTGGGAGGAGAAAATCATGATCCATCTACGTGGGGCCAAAGCCCTTCGCATTGCTGCTGTTGCCGCGACGACCGGACTGGCAATTCTCGCCGGTGCAACGGGCGCTGCCGCCGACACCGTCGTCAAATGGCTGCATCTGGAAACCGATCCGAACTATGTCGCGGTCTGGCGCAAGATCGCGGATCAATATGAGGCCAAGCATCCCGGCACGAAGATCGAGATGCAGTTCTTGGCCAATGAAGCCTTCAAGGCGAAGCTGCCGACCCTCCTGCAGTCGAAGGACGCTCCCGATTTCTTCTTCAGCTGGGGCGGCGGGGTGCTCAAGCAGCAGCAGGCGACAGGCACGCTGCTGGACCTGACCGCGGCGATGAACGCCAAGGACGGCGCCTGGCTGAAGAGCTACAATCAGGCAGCCGTCAAGGGCCTGACCTTCGATAACAAGATCAGCGCCGTACCCTATAAGCTCGGCACGGTTTCCTTCTTCTATAACAAGGCCTTGTTCGCCAAGGCAGGCGTCGATGCCGGCGCCATCAAGACCTGGGATGATTATCTGGCCGCGGTCAAGAAGATCAAGGCTGCTGGCATTGCGCCGATCGCCGGCGGTGGCGGCGAGAAATGGCCGATCCATTTCTACTGGAGCTATCTGGTGATGCGCGACGGCGGTCAGCAGGTCTTCAACGACGCCAAGAATGGCAAGGGTAATGGTTTCAACGATCCGGCGATCATCAAGGCCGGCGAGCAGCTTGCCGAGCTCGGCAAGCTCGAGCCCTTCCAGCCCGGCTATCTCGGCACCACCTGGCCGCAGGCGCTCGGTGTCTTCGGCGATGGCAAGGCTGCCATGATCCTCGGCTTCGAAAATACGGTCGCCAACCAGCGCACCAATTCCGGCGACGGCAAGGGACTAGCGGCTGACAATATCGGCCGCTTCGCTTTCCCGGCCGTGACCGGCGGGGCAGGTCTTGCCACCGATACGCTCGGGGGCCTGAACGGCTGGGCCGTCACCAAGAAGGCCCCACCCGAGGCGTTGGATTTCCTCGCCTATCTCACAAATGCTGAAAACGAGCGTACCATGGCGCAGGCCGGCATGATCATCCCGGTCGCCGTCGGCGCCGAAGACGGCGTCAAGGGTCCGCTGATGCACGAGGCCGCCGACCAGCTGGCGCATTCGACCTGGCATCAGAACTTCTTCGACCAGGATCTCGGCCCCTCGGTCGGCCGCGTCGTCAACGATGTGGCTGTCGGCATCGTCTCCGGCCAGATCACGCCGAAGGATGGCGCGCAGCAGGTCCAGGACGCTTTCGAGCAGGACCAGCTCTAGTGCCATCCGGCGCCGGCCTCTCCCTTGTGCCGGCGCCGGTTTTTCCTTGAATTGCAATTGTCGAGACCGCCCATGACCGATGTCAGCGCCACGACCGCCATGCCCTCCGTCGCAAAAGCGAGACCCGCAACGAAGCGAAAATCGCCGGCTGCGCGTGGCCGCCTCCCCGTCATTCTGCTGTTTCTGCCGCCGGCGCTGCTGCTTTTCACCATTTTCGTCATCCTGCCGATGGGGGAAGCGGCTTGGTACAGCCTCTATCGCTGGAACGGCTATGGTCTGCCGACGGAGTTCGTGGGGCTGCGCAATTTCCAGGTTCTTTTCAAGAACGGCGCTTTCCTGACGTCGCTGAAGAACAATGCTTTGATCATCGTCGTGTCGATTGCGATCCAGGTGCCGCTGGCCATTTGGCTCGCGACGATGCTGGCGCACCGCATTCGCGGCGTCGTGCTCTTCCGGCTGATCTTCTTCCTGCCTTATGTGCTGGCCGAAGTGGCCGCCGGCCTGATCTGGCGCTTCGTCTATGACGGAGATTACGGCCTGTTCGCCGCGATCGCGCATTTCCTCGGCACGCCGACGCCCTATGTGCTCGCCGACAAGGACCTGGCGATGTACGCCGTGCTCGGCGTGATCGTCTGGAAATATTTCGGCTTCCACATGATGCTGTTCATCGCCGGCATGCAGTCCCTCGACAAGAGCGTGCTCGAGGCAGCCGAGATCGACGGCGCCACCGGCTGGCAGAAGTTCCGCTACGTGACGCTGCCGCTCTTAGGCTCGACGCTGCGTCTTTCCGTCTTCTTCGCCGTGGTGGGGTCGCTGCAGCTCTTCGACATGATCATGCCGCTCACCGGCGGCGGCCCGTTCAACTCGACCCAGACGATGGTGACCTTCCTCTACAATTTCGGCGTCACCCGCATGCAGGTCGGCCTCGGCAGCGCCGTCGGCGTCGTGCTGTTCGTGATCTGCGTCACCCTCGCCTTCGGCTACAAACGGATATTTATGCGCAATGACTGATCTGGCCTCATCCGTTCGACTGACCACCGGCACGAAGATCTATCTCTATGTGTCGCTGACCATCATTGCCGCGATCGTGCTGATCCCGCTTTTGACGACCGCGCTCGGCGGCTTCAAGACTCTCGGCGATCTCCGCACCAATCCCTTCGGCCTGCCGGCCGAGTGGCACTTCGAGAACTATACCGGCATCCTCTTCGGCGACCGCTACTGGCGACAGATGATGAATTCCCTGATCATCGCCGTGCTCACCGTGTTCCTGACGCTGTCGGTCTCGGCCATGGCGGCCTTTGCCTTCGCCCATGTGAAATTTTTTGGCTCGAACTTCCTGCTGAACTATTTCCTCATCGGCCTGATGTTCCCAGCCGCGACCGCCATCCTGCCGCTCTTCATCCGTATCCGCGATCTTGGCCTGCTCAATACCTATTGGGGCGTGGTGCTGCCGCAGGTGGCTTTCGGTCTCGGTATGAGCATTCTGCTCTTCCGGAACTATTTTCGAAACCTTCCGGAAGAATTGTTCCAGGCGGCCTTTGTCGATGGTTGCGGCTATATCCGCTTCTTCTGGCATATCTCGCTGCCGCTTTCGCGGCCGATCATCGCGACGGTCAGCATCATCTCCTTCGTCGGCAGCTGGAACAGCTACATCCTGCCGCTGATCATGCTGAACTCGGATTCGATCTATCCCTGGCCGCTCGGCATGATGGTCTATAGCGGCGAATTCGGCACGGAATGGGAGCTGGTCCTCGCTTTTATCACGCTGACCATCCTGCCCACCGTCATCGTCTTCTTCCTGGCGCAGAAGCACATCATAGCCGGCCTTACCGCCGGCGCCGTGAAATCCTGAGCCTGGAGCGGCTCAGCTTTCACGGAAACGCTGAGCCGCTCCATCTCTTTGTCTTTTGCAATTCCGGACGGAAAACCGCTACGCACTTTTCCTGGAATTGCTCTCATCGGAGCACAAACAACATGGCATCCGTCGAACTGCACAACATCCACAAGGCCTATGGGGCGCTGACCGTCATCCACGATATCTCGCTGTCGATCGAGGATGGCGAGTTCATCGCGCTCGTCGGTCCCTCCGGCTGCGGCAAGTCCACGCTGCTGCGGATGATCGCCGGGCTGGAAGAGATTACCGACGGCGACGTGTCGATCGGCGGGCAGGTGGTCAACGCCATGACGCCGCGCGAGCGCAACATCGCCATGGTCTTCCAGTCCTATGCGCTCTACCCGCATATGACGGTCGCCGAGAATATGGGCTTCAACCTGAAGCTCTCGGGCGAGACCAAGCCGGTCATCGAACAACGGGTCAACGAGGCCGCGCGCATGCTCGATCTTACCAAGCTGCTAGACCGCAAGCCGGCACAGCTTTCCGGCGGCCAGCGCCAGCGCGTCGCCATGGGCCGCGCCATCGTGCGCAACCCGGCCGTCTTTCTGTTCGATGAGCCGCTTTCCAACCTCGATGCGAAGCTGCGCGTGCAGATGCGGTCCGAGATCAAGGCGCTGCATCAGAAGGTGCAGACCACGTCGATCTACGTCACCCATGACCAGATCGAAGCGATGACGCTGGCCGACCGCATCGTGGTGCTGAACCAGGGCCGGATCGAGCAGCAGGGCACGCCGATCGAGCTTTATCGCAAGCCGGCCAATCTCTTCGTCGCCGGCTTTATCGGCTCGCCGGCCATGAATTTCCTCGACGGCGTGGTCGAGGGCCTCGAAGGCGCGCCAGCCGTGCGGCTGAAGGACAGCACGCCGATCCGCATTGCCGGGGAGCGCAAGGTGAAGGCGGGCCAGAGCGTGAAGGTTGGTCTGAGGCCCGAGCATCTGAGCCTTGCCAGCGGCGGTTCGCCGCTCACCGGGCAGACGCTGCTCGTCGAGCCCACCGGCGCGCAGACGCATGTGCTCTTCGACCTTGCCGGAGAGCAGGTGACGGCCGTCGTCGATGGCGAGGCGCCGGTGCGCTATGGGCAGCCGCTGAATGTCTCGGTGAGCCCGGAGCAGGTCTACGTCTTCGATGCCGCGAGCGGCCTTGCTCTTTAAGCGTTCACATCGATCGAATCGACGCGATCCGGATAGAAGGCCATGTAGTTCTTGATCCGGCTGACGGACGCATAGGGATTTTCATAAGTCCAGATGGCATTCATCGAGCGCTCGCCGCCGGTCGGGATGCTGTAATAGGAGCATTCGCCCTTGTAGGGGCAATAGGTTTCGTGGCTGGTCCTTTCCAGCAACGACATATCGACATCCTTGCGCGGGATATAGATGACGGCCGGATAGGAGGCTTCCTTGAGCGACAACGCCTCATGCGTATCGGCAATCACCTTGCCGGCGACGGAGACGATGACATGGGCCTGCTTGTCCTCGATCGTGATCGGATGATCCGGACCGGGGATCTTGACTGCTCTTTCGGACATTCCTGCTCTCCTCAGCTTTGGTGAATGTCAGATGAGTTCGATTCTGCTGCAGCTTATGTGGTTTGCCCCTCACCCTAGCCCTCTCCCCGCAGGCGGGGAGAGGGGACGATCAAGCAAAACAACACACTTGTTCTGTTGGGGCGGAAGCGCCTTAATCACCGTAAAGCCCCCTCTCCCCGCGATGCGGGGAGAGGGTTGGGGTGAGGGGCCATGCACGAAGCTGCGGCAGAACCAAACTCGCCTGACGATCTCAGTTCAAATGCATATAGGAAGCATCCTGCCGATTGTCAGATCTTTTGCGACATTCGCATTTTCGGGGCACCCCAGCGCAGGCCATCCATCAGCAGACGCACGAGGCGGCGGGACCGGTCGTACCACTCCGGTGAATTGGGCATGGAATAAGTACCGGACAACGCCTGCAGCACGTCGGTACTGTCGACATCGGTACGGATCGTACCGGCGGCGACCGCGCGATCAATCAGGCCCGAGAGCACGACCGGCACCTGGCCGTAGCTGTCGGCAAAGAGCTTGGAGTTGCTGTTGAGAAGGATGCGCAGGCTATCGGCCATCCCCCTTTTCGTGGCGATATAGCCGACGAAGCGGTTCATCCACTCTTCCAGAGCTTCATCCGGTGCACGCTCGCGCGAGAGCTCTTCCGCCGCATCGCACAGCGCTTCGACCTCGTGACGATAAACCGCTTCGACCAGATGTTCCCGGCTCGGAAAATGGCGATAGAGCGTACCGATCCCGACATCCGCGCGGCGAGCTATGTCTTCCAGGGAGGCGACGGTGCCGTGGCTGGCGAAGGCTTGTGCTGCTACTTCTATCAGCTTGTCATGGTTGCGCCGCGCATCGGCACGCAGACGCCTGCTTTCGCTTGGCGCGATATTCTTCGGTTCCGGCAATGGCTTGCGCGCCAATGTCTGCTCCTTACGGATTGCCACGTGACGATATCCGGCCCTGCGGTAAAAATAGTGCGCGGCAGCATCTTCTCCATGGCGAAGTACCGGACGATTGTTACCGTATTCGGCATCAAGGCGCTATTGCCGACCGACGGAATCGAAAGGAGTCGTCTGCGCCGGCTTTTTAGCCTGTTTAAGGAGAGGGTTCGCCGAAATGGTTCGGTCCGAAGCTTGGCCCCACGTTTGACCCTGAATTCGGCCCTTGCTCGAAGTTGGCGAAGGCGGTGGGCGCAGTCCCGTGGGCGGGCGGAACGTCGAGGTAGCTCATGATGTTCTCGACATGATTGACCTGAGAACGCAGGCTGTCGAGTGACTTGCCCGTCAGATTGGTGCCAGCGGGCAATTGCGCAGTCAGCGGGTTTTCGTAACGGCCGTTGACGCGCAGCTCGTAATAGAGATGCGGGCCGGTGGAGTAGCCCGTCGAGCCGACATAGGCGATGGTCTGGCCCTGGGTGACGCGCTGGCCGACGCGCAAATCCGGCGGCGTTGCCGAAATATGGGCATAGGTGGTTTCGTAACCGCCATCGTGGCGGATGCGGACATATTTGCCGTAGCCGGTTTCCCAGGAAATCTTCTCGACGACACCGTCGCCGCCGGCCTGGATGGGGCTGCCCATCGGTGCGCGGAAATCGACTCCATTGTGGAATTTCTTCACACCCAGGATCGGGTGGATCCGCCAGGCAAAACCATCGCCGAGCGTGCCGTTCGGCACGGGCCGATGCACGAGCACTTTGGCAATCGAACGGCCGCGCTCGTCGTAGAATTCCGAAGGGCCTTCGCCGTTGTTTTTGTGCAGATAGAAGCGATGAGTGTCGCCATCGGCGTGGAATTCGATGAACATCAGCTCGCTGCGGCCGTCGTCCGCCTTGCGGAAGAGCAGATCGATGCTGTCGGGAGCGTCGTCGATGCTAGTGAGAGAAATCCCCTTGGCTTTGGCAAGCTTGATGAGCTGCGAGGCATATTCCTTGGTCAGGCCGGCTCTTTCGAGCTTGTCGCTGACTGCCCGCTCATCGCTCTCGTCGACACCTTTCAGATCGACCGCGGCAACCTCCGTCGAAGACGGAGCGTCGGCCTGGCTTTCGCTGTAGAGGGTGGAAAAGAGCCTGTCATTGGCCATCGGAACGAAGCCGTTGGCATCGTCGCGGGCAACGACGCGCTCCGGCGTCTTGTCGCCGCTGAGGCGCGCCATGATCAGCTTCGGGCGGGCACTAGGTCCTTTTTTCTCAAGCAGCAGTTCCAGGCTGTCGCCAGGGGAGACCGTGTCGGTTTCCAGCGCGCGCTGCAGCTCGTCGCCGGCGTCGTTGCCGAGGCCCGCAGACGCCAGGATATCCTGAAGATCCTGCTTGTCCTTCGGCATGGAGACGAGCCTGTGGAACTCGCGGCCGGTTTCGCCGGTCGTCGCGCGCGATACGCTGACGTTCAGCGGCACGCCGCGAACCGGAAAACGAGAGCGGCGCACGGCATCATAATGAGTTGTCTGCGGATAGATGCCATGGCGGATATCCGAAAGCGACGGGGGCGAAAATAGCTCGCTGTCGGCGCGCTCTGCGCCATAGGAGGCATTGATGGCGCTTGCGCGCGCCAGAGCAGCTTCGTCGGATTTGAAGACCAGCGTCGTGCGATGATAGGTGAAGATGCGGGTTTCGCCGCTGGATAGTTTTTCCGCCACCTGCGCAAAACGGGCGCCATCGAAACGCTGTTTTGCGGCCAGCCGGCCGGCTTTACGCATGGCTGGCTGAGAGCGCGCGAGCTGAGCGTTGCGCACCGGCGTTGCGCGCTCGATCGTGCTACGGGCCAGCAAGGGATAGAGCACAGTTGCGAGCAGGCCGAAGGATGCGGTGCCGGCAAGGCCGATGACGATCAGATGGCGAAAATGCGCGGAGCGCGGCAGGAATGGAATGTGAAAATCATGATGCGGCCGCGCCTGGATGGCGGCCTCTGCAGGAAATTGAACGCGCAATGGACTTTCGGCCATGAAGTGAGGAACCCTGCAGATTGCGGTGGGCCCAAACTAGGGCAAATCATGGCGAAATCTAGGCAAATATTACGAGTCAGTTAATTGCCGTGATCGTCCACAGGGGCGAGATTTGCGCGTTCTTGATGATTCGTCAACCGAAGATGGTGTCGTAGAGCAGTTTGAAGTTCAGCGCCAGGATGATCGCGGCAACGATCCACGAGAGAACTGCGACGCTTCTCGATATGACGAAACTGCCCATTTTCTCGCGATTTGTCACAAATTGGACCAATGGAATGACGGCAAAAGGCAGTTGCATGGAGAGAACGACCTGGCTGAGAACGAGCAGGTTTGCAGTACCTTTTTCACCATAGATAGCGGTCACGAACACAACCGGAATAATTGCGAGGCCGCGTGTCAAAAGCCGTCTTGCCCAATGCGGAATCCTCAGCCTGAGAAAGCCTTCCATCACGATCTGGCCGGCAAGCGTCGCCGTGACGGTGGAGTTGAGACCGGAGGCGAGCAGCGCGACGGCAAATAACGTGGAAGCGATGCCGAGGCCGAGCAGCGGCGACAACAGCTCGTAGGCCTGGCCGATCTCGGCGACGTCGGAATGGCCGCTGGTATGGAAGGCGGCTGCTGCGACGATCAGGATCGCGGCATTGACGAAGAGCGCCAGCATGAGGGCGACCGTGCTGTCGATCGTTGCCCATTTGATCGCATCGCGGCGACCTTCTTCGGTGCGCTTGTAGGCGCGGGTCTGTACGATGGAGGAGTGCAGATAGAGATTATGCGGCATGACCGTCGCGCCGATGATGCCCATGGCGATATAGAGCATCTCGTGATTGGTGACGATTTCCGGCGAGGGAATGAAACCTTGGAGGATCGCTGCCACCGGCGGTGCGGCCGCGACGATCTGGATGGCGAAACAGGTGGCGATGACGATCAGCAGCGCGATGACGAAAGCTTCGAGATAACGGAAACCCTTGCTCATCAGCAGCAGCAATAGAAAGGCGTCCAGCGCGGTGATCAGTGCGCCGCCGATCAACGGAATTCCGAAAAGCAGCTGTAATGCGATCGCCGTGCCGATCACCTCGGCGAGATCGCAGGCGATGATGGCGAGTTCGCAGGCAAACCACAGTGCCAGATTGACCGGCCGCGGATAGTGATCGCGACAGGCCTGTGCGAGATCGCGGCCGGTGGCTATGCCTAATCTCGCCGAGAGCGCCTGCAAAAGGATCGCCATCAGGTTCGACAGCATGATGACGGTGAGAAGCGTATAGCCGAACTGCGCGCCGCCGGCGAGATCGGTCGCCCAGTTGCCGGGGTCCATGTAGCCGACGGAAATCATATAACCTGGACCGACGAAAGCCATCAGGCGGCGAATCCAGCTGCCGCCATGAGGAACCCTGACGGTGGCATTGACTTCGGGAAGGCTCGGACGATCGTCTTCATCGCGGCTGGCAAACCGCCATGCATGCCGCTGTGCTGCAGCTTCTTGAACTTGCGTCATATAGGGCTCCGGGAGGATCAGGCTATGATGCTACTAAACAAATACGACCGATATAAGAATTATGCAATAGGCTATATTTCAATCGGCTTTGCATTTTCCGCCTGCGGAGACGGCTTACCGACGTCGCGATGAGGCGTTGCTGATGTTCGTCCTCAGCCGGAATATTCAGAATTCGGATCGTATATTCGTCGATGCGGTTTAGGCGGTTGCGTACTCGCCGTCGCCAATCCATCACATCGGCGGCACGGTGCCGTTGAGGCCGACGGCAACCCTGTCGGCGGAGACTGCGGTCTCGCCGGTTTGCTCGCCTGTGATGAAGACGCCGGCGCCGGGCTTCAGATCGGCTTTCGTTGCTGACGTCAGCGTCACGACGGGCGTGCCGTCCGGGATCTTGATCTTGCGTTCGCCGCCCTTGTAGGTGAGCGTCAATGTCGGGCCGTTGACCGAGGTCACGGCATTGGCGACCGTGGCGTTGGTCATCGAGCTGTTCGGCTTGGAATCCCAGGGGCGGTCGCCTTCGCCCGTTCCCTTCATCGAGGCCGGGAAGATGACGACTTCGATCGCGCCATTGATACCGCTGTCGGTCGGCTGCGAGGCGATGCCGACGAAATCGCCGGGCTTGATATCGCTGACCGCGGCCTTGACGACGCCACCGACGTTCCAGCCGGACTTCAGCGCAACGGTCACATCCTTGCCATCGCGGGATTTGACCTTGAGCGTATCGCCATCGAGGCTTTCTACGGTGCCGCGCACCCTTACACGCTCGGCGGCATCGGCACTTTGCAGCGTGGCGAACATGGCGACGGAGAGCGTCAGCGCAGCCGCGATCAGACGTTTGCGATCCATGGGCGGGGTCCCCCTTGAGATATCGGCCGGGCGATGCGCCGGTCGTGCTTGATACGAAGGTTGAAATTGGTCGACGGAGGCCGTGGAATGGTTTCGAAGCCATCTACATCGCGATCCTATGCGCCGCTTCCATCACTCACCATTCAAACAAGCGTGAGATTGCCGTCTCGTCCGGCGTGGGCAGAAATTCCGGGAAAAGGCTCATTTTTTCGCAGAACATCAAGCATTGCTTAACGTTTACCGTTAGACTGCGCTGGTTATCTCGAATTCCCTATCGCGCTTGGCGCTGGGCTGGGGAGATTGGAGAACGAAATGACCGCGATTCGTCCGCTTCTGATCGGAATCCTGCTGATTCTGGCACTGGTTCTGATTGCGCTGAGTATCCTGCTGGTCGATCCCGCTCCGCCTGTCCGTCAATCCGACAGCCTTATTCCGCCGCCCACAGAGTCGCCGCAGCGTCCTTAATCGGGGCGGGCAACTGTCAGCTTGCCGGTGTAAAGCGCGCCACGAGGCTATGGCGATCACCGGGATAGGTGAGGCGAACGTGGGTAATCGGGCCGGCGGCGCTCCAGGTGCGCCGTTCGACGACGAGGCACGCCGTCCCTTTTTGGATATCGAGGTTGGCGGCAGCGTCGCTTTCGGCCGATATGGCGCGGATCTGATGTTCGGCGGTACTCCACGGCACCTGGTTGAGCAGCCAGGGGCCTGGCGGCAATGTCTCGAAGTCTGCCTTCGCCGCTTCCGGTACCGCGTCGAGATTGATGACGCGATTTTCCAGGCAGAAGGGGCGCGGACCGGCATAGTGGATGCAGGTGATCTCCATCACCGGTATGGAGCCGACGAACTGCAGCCTGCGCGCGTCCTCCGGCCGCCCGCGTCGTTCGGCAAGCTTTATCAGCCGGTGTGAATAGGGCAGATTGAGCGATAGGACCTCGGACTTGATGTCGTGAATCTCAAGCACGGCGGATTGCGCCTGTGGATGGGTGACGAAGCTGCCCGAGCGCTTTCGCCGCTCGATCAGGCCGGCGCGCGCAAGCTGGGTCAGTACCTTGTTTACCGTCATGCGCGAGCAGTCATACTGCTCTGCCAGGTCCATCTCGAATGGAATGCGATGCCCCGGAGGCCAGGCGCCGGAGACGATCCGGCCCTCGATATCGCTGAGAATGCGCTGATGGAGGGTCGCCTCTTTGCCTGTGGTCATACCGTCCGTCTGTTCCGTGTGAGACATGGGATCTCCCGCAGGTTATTTAGGGGCCAATCTAGGGGAGGAAAAGCGGTTTTTAAGCGATCAGCTCGGCCATAGCCCGGCGGAATCGCGCCGAAATTTCCTCTCTCTTTCGATGGCGGCCGCCTTCGACCTGCTTGCGGCCCAGCGCCCAGACGCCATCGACCTTGACGCCACCGGCAAAAGTCCAGTGATCGAGAAGGCGATCGCCGGAGAGATAAGGCACTGCACTCACATCGAGCGAAACGATGTCGGCATGATTGCCGACGGCAAGGCCGGCCGGTGCCTTAAGAGCCGCGCCACCGCCCGCCAGCGCGCCGTCGAACAGCATGCGGGCGGTGGAGCCGCCGGTCGTGGCGATGACGTTGCGGGCACGCAGCGCCAGGCGCTGCGAATATTCGAGCTGCCGCAACTCCTCAGACACGGAGATCAGAATATTGGAATCCGAGCCGACGCCGTAGCGGCCACCTTCTTCCAGGAAAAGCGGCGCTGCGAAAACGCCATCGCCGAGATTGGCCTCGGTGATCGGGCAAAGGCCGGCGATTGCGCCGCTCCTTGCCGTGCGGCGGGTTTCATCCTCGGTCATGTGCGTGGCGTGGATCAGGCACCAGCGCTCGTTCATAGGAGCATTGTCGAGCAGCCATTGCACCGGGCGGGCACCCGACCAGGCGATGCAGTCCTCCACTTCTTTCACCTGCTCGGCGACGTGGATATGGATCGGTCCGTCGCCGGCGATCGGCACGAGTTTGGCCAGCTCTTCCGGTGTCACGGCCCGCAGGCTGTGCGGCGCGATGCCGAGTTCGGCGCCGGGAAGGCGGCTGGTAACCATACGGCAGCCGGCCATCAGCGCCTCGAAGCTCTCGATCGAATTGATGAAGCGGCGTTGGCCCTCGATGGGAGCGGCGCCGCCGAAGCTGGAATGGGCGTAGAAGACGGGAAGCAGTGTCAAGGCGATGCCGGTCTCAGTGCTGGCGGCGCCGATGCGCTCGGCCAGTTCGGCGATATTGGCATAATGGCTGCCGTCCTTGTCATGGTGCAGGTAGTGGAATTCGCCGACGCGAGAGAAGCCGGCTTCCAGCATCTCCATATAGAGCTGCGCGGCGACGGCCTCGACATGATCCGGGGTCATCGACAGGGCGAATTTGTACATGACGGTGCGCCAGCTCCAGAAGCTGTCGTTGGCCGGGCCGCGGACTTCGGCAAGGCCGGCCATGGCGCGCTGGAAGGCATGGCTGTGCAGGTTCGGCATCGCCGGAACCAGAACATTCTGCCTGTCATCAACGTCTTCGGGAGCGACATCGGTCGCGATCTCGGCGATGCGGCCGTCTTGGAGGGTCAATCGCACATTCTCGTGCCATCCGTCAGCAAGCAAAGCCGTGCGTGCATGAAGTCTCGTCATGGTCTCACCCTTTCCTTTCGGACGCGGAGTCCAAAATCCCTCTTGTCAGCCTTTCGATTATGTATATACATTATAAGCCAACGAGGAAAGGCGTAAAGCTGATGGGTGGGAATAATTTTTCCGAAGATGGCGAGAAAGGCGACGCGGCAGGCCGCGTCTGGCGCAATGCTCGCCTTGCGACCTTGAAAGAGGGCGAGGCCCGGCTCGGCACGATCGAGAAGGGCGCGATCCTGACCAAGGGCGGCCGTATCGTCTTTGCTGGCCATGAAGCCGATCTGCCTGAAACATCAGGCGCTGAAATCATCGATCTTGAGGGACGCTGGGTGACCCCCGGCCTCGTCGATTGCCACACACATATCGTCTATGGCGGCAATCGCGCCCGCGAATTCGAGATGCGGCTCGAAGGTGCGAGCTACGAAGAAATCGCCCGTGCCGGCGGCGGCATCGTTTCCTCCGTCAACGCGACGCGCGCGCTATCGGTGGACGAGCTTGTTGCTGCTGCCTTGCCGCGCCTCGACACGCTGCTTGCCGAAGGCGTAACGACGATCGAAGTGAAGTCGGGCTACGGCCTCAACATTGAATCCGAACTGAAGATGCTGCGGGCCGCGCGCAAGCTGGAGACGGTCCGCCCGGTTCGCGTCGTCACCTCCTATCTCGGCGCGCACGCGACCCCGGTGGAGTATAAGGGCCGCAACGGCGACTATATTACTGATGTCGTGCTGCCCGGCTTGAAGCAGGCGCATGCCGAAGGTCTTGTCGATGCCGTCGACGGGTTCTGCGAGGGGATTGCCTTTTCGACGGCGGAAATCGCCCGCGTCTTCGATCTTGCCAAGTCGCTCGGTATTCCGGTGAAGCTGCATGCGGAGCAGCTTTCCAATCTCGGTGGTGCCAAGTTCGCCGCCTCCTACGGCGCTCTGTCAGCCGATCATGTCGAATATCTCGACGAGGATGGCGTAAAGGCGATGGCGGCGGCTGGAACGGTTGCCGTACTTCTGCCCGGCGCCTTCTATGCCATCAACGAGAAGCAGAAGCCGCCGGTTCAGGCGTTGCGGGATGCGGGCGTGTCGATCGCCATCGCCACGGACTCCAATCCGGGCACTTCGCCTCTGACGTCGCTGCTTCTGACCATGAATATGGCTGCCACCCTTTTCCGCCTGACGGTGGAGGAATGCATTGCCGGCGCCACCCGCGAAGGCGCGCGCGCCCTTGGTCTTCTGTCGGAGACGGGAACGCTTGAAGCCGGCAAGTCGGCCGATTTTGCCATCTGGGATGTCGAAAGCCTGGCGGAGCTTGTCTACCGCATCGGCTTCAATCCGCTCCATGCACATGTCTTCAAGGGAAAGAGGTTCAACCGATGACTGTCGTTCTCCATCCGGGTTCCGTCTCGCTGCAGCAGCTGGCGACGATCTATTGGAGCGGTGAGGCGGCGAAGCTCGATGCGTCCTTCGATGCCGGCATTGCCAAGGCCGCCGCCCGCATCGCGGAGATCGCTGCCGGCAACGCGCCGGTCTATGGTATCAATACCGGCTTTGGCAAACTGGCGTCGATCAAGATCGACAGCGCCGATGTCGCGACTCTTCAGCGCAATCTCATCCTCTCGCATTGCTGCGGCGTCGGCCAGCCGCTCCCTGAGAACGTCGTTCGCCTCATCATGTCGCTGAAGCTCATTTCGCTCGGCCGCGGCGCATCTGGCGTGCGGCTGGAGCTGGTACGGCTGATCGAAGGCATGCTTGAAAAGGGCGTCGTGCCCGTCATCCCCGAAAAGGGTTCTGTCGGCGCTTCCGGCGATCTGGCGCCGCTCGCCCATATGACCGCTGTCATGATGGGTCATGGCGAGGCATTTTACGCCGGCGAACAGCTCTCGGGCGCGGTCGCGCTGGAGAAGGCCGGCTTAAAGCCGGTCGTGCTCGCCGCCAAGGAGGGCCTGGCGCTGATCAACGGCACGCAGGTCTCGACCGGTCTCGCGCTTGCCGGCCTCTTCCGCGCCCATCGCGCCGCCCAGGCAGCTCTCATCACCGGCGCCATGTCGACGGATGCGGCCATGGGCTCTTCCGCCCCGTTCCATCCGGACATTCATACGCTGCGCGGCCATAAGGGCCAGATCGATACCGCCGCTGCCCTTCGCGGTCTGCTGGCCGGCTCAGTGATCCGCGAAAGCCATATCGAAGGCGACGAGCGTGTGCAGGACCCCTATTGCATCCGCTGCCAGCCGCAGGTGGATGGCGCCTGCCTTGATCTGCTGCGTTCCGTCGGCCGCACGCTCGAAATCGAAGCCAACGCCGTCACCGACAATCCGCTCGTGCTTTCGGACAATTCCGTCGTTTCCGGCGGCAATTTCCATGCCGAGCCAGTCGCCTTCGCCGCCGACCAGATCGCGATTGCGGTTTGCGAAATCGGCGCGATCGCGCAGCGCCGCATAGCGCTACTTGTCGATCCCGCGCTCAGCTACGGCCTGCCGGCGTTCCTGGCGAAGAAGCCGGGCCTGAACTCCGGCCTGATGATCGCCGAAGTGACCTCGGCTGCGCTGATGTCCGAAAACAAGCAGATGTCGCATCCGGCCTCGGTCGACTCGACGCCGACCTCGGCGAACCAGGAAGACCACGTCTCCATGGCCTGCCATGGTGCCCGTCGCCTGCTGGAGATGACCGAAAACCTCTTCGCCATCATCGGCATCGAAGCGCTGACCGCCGCCCAGGGCGTCGAGCTGCGCGCGCCGCTGACGACCAGCCCCGAACTGACCCTTGCCATTGCTTCGATCCGCGCCGCTGTGCCCGCGCTGGAAGAGGACCGCTATATGGCGAACGACTTGAAGGCTGCGAGCGACCTCATCGCTTCCGGCGCGCTCAATGCCTCGATTTCAACCGACATCCTGCCCTCCTTGGAGATGTGACATGACCAATCCACGCCATAATATCCGCGAAATCCGCGCACCCCGTGGTCCGGAGCTCAACGCCAAGAGCTGGCTGACCGAAGCGCCGCTGCGCATGCTGATGAACAATCTCGATCCCGACGTTGCTGAAAACCCGAACGAGCTGGTCGTCTATGGCGGCATCGGCCGTGCCGCCCGCACCTGGGACGATTTCGACCGTATCGCCGCGACGCTGAAGACGCTCAACGAAGACGAGACGTTGCTCGTGCAGTCCGGCAAGCCGGTCGCCGTGTTCCGCACGCACAAGGATGCGCCGCGCGTCCTCATCGCGAACTCCAACCTCGTGCCGCACTGGGCGACCTGGGATCACTTCAACGAGCTGGATAAGAAGGGTCTTGCCATGTACGGCCAGATGACGGCCGGCTCGTGGATCTATATCGGCACGCAGGGCATCGTTCAGGGCACCTACGAGACCTTCGTGGAAGCCGGCCGCCAGCACTATAACGGCAGCCTGAAGGGCAAGTGGATCCTGACCGGCGGCCTCGGCGGCATGGGTGGCGCACAGCCGCTCGCAGCCGTCATGGCCGGCGCCTGCTGCCTGGCCGTCGAGAGCGACGAAACCCGCATCGATTTCCGCCTGCGCACTCGCTATGTCGACGAGAAGGCAAAGACGCTCGACGAAGCGCTTGCTCTGATCGACAAGTGGACGAAGGCCGGCGAAGCCAAGTCCGTCGGTCTGCTCGGCAATGCCGCCGAGATCTTCCCGGAACTCGTGAAGCGCATGAAGGCCGGCGGCCCGCGCCCGGATATCGTCACCGACCAGACCTCCGCTCACGATCCGCTGAACGGCTACCTGCCGATCGGCTGGACGGTGGCCGAACACCGGGCGAAGCGCGAGAGCGATCCGAAGTCCGTCGAAGCTGCCGCCCGAGCCTCGATGAAGGTGCATGTCGAAGCCATGGTCGCCTTCTGGGATGCCGGCGTGCCGACGCTCGACTACGGCAACAACATCCGTCAGGTCGCCAAGGAAGAGGGTTTCGAAAACGCCTTCGCCTTCCCGGGCTTCGTGCCGGCCTATATCCGTCCGCTCTTCTGCCGCGGCATCGGTCCGTTCCGCTGGGCCGCTCTCTCGGGCGATCCGGAGGATATCTACAAGACCGACGCCAAGGTGAAGGAGTTGCTGCCCGACAACAAGCACCTGCACAACTGGCTCGACATGGCGCGTGAGCGCATCGCCTTCCAGGGCCTGCCGGCGCGCATTTGCTGGGTTGGCCTCGGCGATCGCCACCGCCTCGGTCTCGCCTTCAACGAAATGGTCAGGAACGGCGAGCTGAAGGCTCCCGTCGTCATCGGCCGCGACCATCTCGATAGCGGCTCGGTCGCCTCACCGAACCGCGAAACGGAAGCCATGAAGGACGGTTCGGACGCCGTTTCCGACTGGCCGCTCCTGAACGCTCTGCTCAACACCGCATCGGGTGCCACCTGGGTATCGCTGCACCACGGCGGCGGCGTCGGCATGGGCTTCAGCCAGCACTCCGGCATGGTCATCTGCGCCGACGGCACGGATGATGCGGCCCAGCGCCTGGAGCGCGTTCTCTGGAACGACCCGGCAACCGGCGTCATGCGCCACGCCGATGCCGGCTACGACATCGCGCTCGACTGGGCCAAGCAGCAGGGCCTGCGCCTGCCGGCCATCCTGGGGAACTAAAGATGAAGCTGCTCCGCGCCAGTGATCACAAGCGCATGCCCTGGAAAAACGGCGGCGGGGAAACGGTGGAGATCGCCGTTTCGCCCGACGGCGCCGGGCTTGCCGACTTTGACTGGCGCGTCAGCATGGCAACCGTTGCGACGGACGGGCCGTTTTCGGTTTTTCCGGGTATCGATCGTACGCTATCCATTCTCGATGGCGAGGGCATGACCCTCTTCATCGAGGGGCGTACGCCCGAACGCCTGACGCAGGCGAGCGAACCGCTGCCTTTCGCGGCGGACGCGCCGACCTCGGCGACATTGATCAATGGGACGATTACTGATCTCAACGTGATGACGCGGCGGGGTAGGTATGCGCACAGGGTCACGCGAAATATTGTCAGCGACCACATGGAATTGCAGCTGACCGCAGGTAGTACGCTGCTCCTTTGTGATGACGACAAGGGCCTTCGTATCGACGATGGAGACCAGAGCCTTGTATTGTCCGCTCAGGATTGCGCCGTTATGAATGGTCCGAGCGGAAGGTGCATAAGGCTTTCTGGACCGGCACGATTTTTCCTGATCGAGATCACGGCAATCTAAGCCGGAATGGGCTGCTGGGAGCTGTTTTCCGCATTCCTCGCCTTCGGCTTGTAGGCGCGATAGTAGAGATCGACCGCAACAGCAATATTCTTGAACTGCGTGTCGAACTGACCGCGGCGGATCAAAACCGGCCGCGGACGCTTTGATCTCCTCCAGATTTTTGCGACCAGGTCGTCGCTCAGGCTGCTCTTGCTTTCCGCGTTGACGAATATGGTGGCAGCCTTCGCCGTTCTTGGGTCCATGGTGGCGAAGATCACGCCATCCATATGCTCCCAAGGAATAAAACCGCTGGCAATCCGGATGTCCTGGATGCCCTGGGGACCGATTGTTATCACTGGAGTCACAAAGTCGCGGCGGAAATATTCGTACACGGCAAAGGCGATGAAGAAAATCAGCATCGGCAACAAGATCAGGGCAAGGAATCGCGGTGGACCCTCCTTAATCAGCATGGCTGCGAGCCCTGCCGCAAGGAAGCAATAGATCACCAAAACGACTATGAAGCTGGATTTCGAGTACCTGATTTCGCGAACGGCTGTGATATCGGTATTCAAGCTTACCCCCTCGGCATGTTTGCCGAGCCATAGCATTGCGCTCGCCGGGATGCCATCGGCTGACGCATCTGATCTTCCTTGACTTGACTCCTGCCCAGCTCGGGCATCCTATTTCTGCGCAGCAGAGAGGATAGCCGGCATGAGCGACGAGATCCCCGCCGATAGCAAGCTCACGACTTCCAAGCGCCGCTGGGCGGCGGAGGGCAAGTTTCTGACGGGGCGTGTCAGCCGGCCCGAGGCAGAGCGGCTGCCACCGGGGCAGCATCTCGTGAGGAATTGGCCGGTGCTGGATCTCGGCGTACAGCCGCAGATTTCGCTATCCAGCTGGCGGCTCGATGTGATCGGCTTCGTGGAAAATCGGCTCAGCTTGGATTGGGCGGCTTTCCGGGCGCTCGAGCAAAGTACCCGTGTCAGCGATATCCATTGCGTGACGACCTGGTCGCGCTACGACAACCGTTGGGAAGGAGTTTCGACGCGCGATCTCCTCGATCTCGCCATGCCGACGGAAGAGGCGCATCATGTGTTGCTGACGAGCTATGACGGCTATACCACCAACCTGCCGCTTGCGGATTTCGCGGCCGAGGATGCGATCCTCGCCACCGCCTGGGAAGGTCAGCCTCTGACCGTCGAACATGGCGGCCCGATGCGTCTCGTCGTGCCGCATCTCTATTTCTGGAAGAGCGCCAAGTGGCTGAACCGTATCGAGTTCATCGGCGCCGACAGGGCCGGCTTCTGGGAGAAGAACGGCTATCACATGTATAGCGATCCCTGGCGGGAGCAGCGCTACTCGGACGATTGACGCTTCCGGAGCGCTGCGGGTGAGGGGGCCTTGGATTGGCCGTCTCGAACCACAGTTCCTATGTCGCCGTGTCAATTTTTCGCGGCGCCAGCCGGGTTTGTGGCTTTGCAAGCCACCATCATAGGCGTATTCAATGATCATATGATTGCTGCCGACGCACCGACTCCCTTGAACGCCATTCAGTGAAATTCATCTCATGACCGTTGCCCGGACTATAGAAGAGCCTTCCGAAGCAAGTTTCGGCCGGCAGTCCCGCATCATCGCCTTTGTCGTCGCCGTTTCCTTTTTCATGCAGTTTCTGGACGGGACGATCATCACCACCTCGTTGCCGCAGATGGCGGTAAGTTTCGGCGTCGAGCCGGTCTCGATGAGCATCGGCATCACGGTCTATCTGCTCACCATGGCGGCTTTCGTGCCGCTCGCCGGCTGGGCTGGCGATCGCTATGGCGCCCGGCGGGTGTTTTTGGCATCCATTGCCATATTCACCATGGCGTCGCTGTTCTGCGGCCTCTCGGGCAATTTGACCGAGTTCATCATTGCCCGCGCCGTTCAGGGCATCGGCAGCGCGCTGATGACGCCCGTGGGACGCATCATCGTGCTGAAGAATGCTCGCAAATCCGATCTGGTGCATGCGATGTCGATGATCACCTGGCCGGCGCTGACCGCTCCGGTCATCGGTCCGGTGCTCGGCAGCTTCATCACCACCTATCTCAGCTGGCATTGGAACTTCCTGATCAATATCCCGATCGGCATCATCGGGCTCGGCCTCGTCCTGCGCTTCGTGCCGGATCAGCGGGAGGAGAAGGTCGCGCGGCTCGATTTTATCGGCTTTCTGCAATCGGCGGCGGGGCTGACCTTCCTGCTTGCCGGCCTCGAATTCGTGGTGCAGGGGACGACGGGGCTGGCGGCCAGCATTGCGTTGATCGCCGCAGGCGCGGTTTTCTCCATCATCGCCACCCGGCATTTCATGAAGGTCGATGCGCCCTTGCTCGATCTCTCCGCCTTCAAGGTGCAAACCTTCGCCATGTCGACGCTTTCGGCGGGTACGGCGAGCCGTGTGGCGATCAACGCCACGCCCTTCCTGATTCCGTTGCTTTTCCAGGTTGGCTTCGGCCGCTCGGCGATCGACGCGGGCGCCTATCTGCTTTTCTATTTCGCGGGCAATCTCGGCATGAAGGCGATCACTACGCAGATGTTAAGGATCTTCGGTTTCCGCAACGTGCTCGTCGTCAACGGGCTGATCTCGTCGGCCAGCATTGCCGGATGCGCGCTTCTGTCTTCCTCGACACCAGACCCGTTGATATATTGCCTGCTATTCATCGCCGGCCTGTCGCGTTCGATGAACTTCACCGCGCTGAATACGCTGGGGTTTGCCGATATCCATGCCGCGCAACGCAGCTCCGCTTCCACATTGTCGAGCATGCTGCAGCAGGTTTCGCTGCTGCTGGGCGTCGCCGTCGCCGCCGCCGTTCTCAATCTCTCGCGCACGATTCATGGTGGGGAAACGCTCTCGCTCATCGATTTTCGCTGGGCTTTCCTCATCATTGGCCTTATCGGTGCCATCTCCGCATTGCGTTTTATCAGCCTGCCGCACGATGCCGGCGCAGAGGTATCCCGCCACAAAGTGAAGACCCGATCAAAACCTTCAAATTCTTAATGATATTGACAGGCAAGCCGCTGTAAAATGGCCTGCCGGTTCCCATATGAAACTCGCGTCAACTCCCACAGGAGGCAGTCCCATGCTGCTCAGAACCCTCGCCATCTCCGCTCTCGTCGTCGGCGTGTCCAGCGCCGCCATGGCCGAGCAGGTGCACAAGCATCACCCCAAGCGCGTCAACGTCGAGGCGTTCCAGGCCGATGTCGGCAGCGTCGACCATTCGAAAGATGCAATCCTTCCGGACGGCACGATCAACACCGATCCGTCGGTGACCGGCCCGATCCGCGCCGGCGACTCCATTTCCCGCCTGCAGTGCGCCGCTGCCCCTAACTCCGTCGGCGCTCGTTCGAGCACCTATAGTGCAGGCTCCGCTTCGCTTTGCCCGTAATGGCGTAATGGCTCGAGCTGGCCTAAAGCGGGTCGCGATCTTTCAGATTCGCTTCTCACGCTTTAGGTCTTTGATTTTGTGTATGTCGTCGTCGCAAAACCGCTGCGCACTCTTACGCGACATGCTCTAGGCCAGCTCGATATCCGTCTGCTTGAAGCGGTCGCTGTTCGACAATAGCGGCTGGCGATAATAGCGAGCGCAGGCATAGGTCATGCAATCGTCCAGGCTGAGGCGCGCCGTATGGCCGCCTTGGCCATAGTGCTCGTAAGCTTCGGTCGCGAGGACTGCGGCACGAGGCGGCACGGCGAGCAGTTGGATGTTCATCAGCTGCAGAAACGTGCGGACAGCTTCGCCTGCCTCGGTCGGCGACAATCCCAAAGCATCAGAGACCAGGATTGCGGCATTCGCTGCGGCAAGCGGCGAGGTCATGCGTGCCGTTGCCGGCTGTATGCGGATGGCAAAGGCGCGCGCCTCTTCCTCGTCGGTCATCATCGCCGACAGCACCGAAGCGTCGATGAACATCAGGCCTCTCCTGTCTTGGCGTTTTGGCCCTGCGCGGCCGCCTTCTGCTTGAGATTGCGGCAAAAAGCGACAGCGACATCGGCAAGGGCCGGTTTGCTTAGCTCCTCATCCAGCGCCTTTTGCAGGGCGAGCCGTACAGCTTCCGTCTTGGTGGGGGCCTTGGTCAGGGCCTGGTAGCGCCGCGCCAAGCGGTCGATGGCGTCGTCCTTGATGTAAAGCGGCATGAGATATCCTTTCAAGCTTTGGGGATATCCTTAGGGCGTGTCTGGTAAGAGGGCAATCGCCGTTTTCCGATTGTATTCCGATTGCATCGGTATTTAGATGACGGACATCATCTAACGTGCTAGCAATGACACCAAGCTGTTTGCTTGATCTGAGGAGATGTCATGCCTGCTATCGATCCCGTTGTCATCGTTTCCGCCACGCGCACGCCGCTCGGTCGTTTCCAGGGAGATCTTTCGTCCCTGCAGGCGCCCGAGCTCGGTGCGCATGTCATCCGTGCTGCGCTGGAGCGCGCGGGACTTTCTGCTGAGAGAGTGGATGAGGTTCTGTTCGGCTGCGTCCTGCCTGCGGGGCAAGGGCAGGCGCCGGCCCGGCAAGCTGCGCGCGGGGCTGGCCTTCCGGATGCCGTCGGCGCCACGACCATCAACAAGGTCTGCGGTTCGGGCATGAAGGCGACCATGCTGGCGCATGACCTGCTTCTCGCCGGCTCGGCCTCCATTGCGGTCGCCGGCGGCATGGAATCCATGTCGAATGCGCCTTATCTGCTCGCCAAGGCGCGCGGCGGCTATCGCATGGGCCATGACCGCATCTTCGATCACATGATGCTCGACGGGCTGGAAGATGCCTATGAGAAGGGTCGCTCCATGGGCGATTTCGGCGAAATGGCGGTCGAGGCCTATCAGTTCAGCCGCGACGATCAGGATGCTTACGCGGTCGAAACCCTGTCGCGCGCTCGCAAGGCGCTCGAGACTGGCGCTTTCGAAGCGGAAATCACGCCGATCTCGGTGAGTGGCAAGGGTGGCCCGGTCACGATCGCCAAGGATGAGCATCCGCAAAAGGTTTCACCTGAAAAGATCCCGACGCTCAAGCCGGCCTTCCGCAAGGATGGCACGATTACGGCTGCCAGCGCTTCGGCCAATGCCGATGGTGCTGCAGCGCTCATCCTGACGCGCCGTTCGCTCGCCGAGCGCGAGGGATTGCCGATCCTTGCCGAAATCAAGGCGCACGCCACGCATTCCCAGGAGCCGGCCTGGTACACCACAGCGCCGATCCCGGCGATCCGCAAGGTGCTCGACAAGAGCGGCTGGAAGATCGGCGACGTGGATCTTTTCGAGATCAACGAGGCCTTCGCCGTCGTCGCCATGGCTGCCGCAAAGGAACTCGGCATTGCCCGCGACCGGCTCAACATCAACGGTGGCGCCTGCGCGCTCGGCCATCCTATCGGCGCTACAGGCGCGCGGCTGATCGTGACGTTGCTGCATGCGCTTGAACGCCAGGGAGCAAGGAAGGGTGTTGCTGCGCTCTGCATCGGCGGCGGTGAGGCGACGGCGATTGCCGTGGAGAGGGTCGGGTGAAGGTATCACTCAACCGATGAATCATAGGGACCTTGACCAAACATGAAGGTAACCCAATGATGGCATTATGAGCGAAGGGTCCATCTGGACGTTTATTCACTGGCTGAGCCTTTTGGCTCTAGCGGTACTAGCTGTTTGCGTCCGGCTTGTTTATCTGGCCAAAACGCACGGTTGGGTTGAGATTGGCGGAACGGTCGTGGACGTACGCTCCGTTCTAGTAGGGGAATTTCCAACTCCGTTCATTGATGTTGAGTATGAGTACGAGGCCAAACGCCTTACTGCCTTTGACCTTAATACACATGATGGCGATTTCGATAATTACTTGCCGGGCCGGATTGTTACACTGCTTATTGATCCAGAAGATCCGGCCAACTGTCGCGTGAAAATGCCCGCGACGTTTGTTGACGGGATATTACAAAATTTCGTCACCGGCCGACCTATGAGGCGTGACGTCCAGAGCCACTCAATGAAGAATCTGGACATTGTTCCTCCCGATCAGAAATAGTCAAACCTCATTTCTGATGCATATTCATATGAACCGTCCTCATTTCGCCAGCCGTAGCCTCAGTGCATTGCCGATCACCGAGACTGACGACAGGCTCATTGCGGCGGCCGCAATCATCGGTGACAGCAGCAGGCCGAAGATCGGGTAGAGCACGCCGGCCGCCAGCGGCACGCCCAGCGCATTGTAGCCGAAGGCGAAGGCGAGGTTCTGCTTGATGTTGCGGATCGTCGCTTCCGAGAGATGGCGGGCGCGGACGATGCCGTTGAGATCGCCCTTTACCAGCGTGATCCCGGCGCTTTCCATGGCGACATCGGCGCCCGTGCCCATGGCGATGCCGACATCGGCTGATGCAAGTGCCGGAGCATCGTTGACGCCGTCGCCCGCCATGGCAACGATGCGGCCCTTGGCCCGCAACTCGTCGATCAGCGCCTTCTTGCCCTCCGGCAGCATGTCCGCGCGCACTTCGTCGATGCCGAGCTCTCTGGCGACGGCAGCGGCGGTCTTGCCGTTGTCGCCGGTCGCCATGACGATCGTCAGGCCGCTTTCATGCAGCGCCTTGATGGCGGCTGCCGTGGTCGGCTTGATGCGGTCGGCGACGGCGACGAGGCCGGCCAGCTTCTGGTCGATGGCGACGAACATGACGGTCTTGCCCTCGCTGCGCAGGCGCTCTGTCTCGGCCTTCAAGACATCGGTCGAAACGGCAAGGTCGGACATCATCGCGGCATTGCCGAGCGCGATCGCGGTTTCGCCGGCGCGGCCCTCCACGCCCTTGCCGGTCACCGCCGAGAAGCCGGAGATCTCGACGAAGCGCGCACCGCGTTCCTCAGCGCCGGCAACGATGGCTTCGGCGAGCGGGTGTTCGGAGCCGCGCTCCAGGCTGGCGGCGAGCGAGAGAAGGCGTGCCTCGTCGGAGCCCGCCGCAGTGACGATATCGGTCAGGTTCGGTTTGCCTTCCGTCAGCGTGCCCGTCTTGTCGACGATCAATGTGTCCACCTTGGCGAAGCGTTCGAGCGCCTCGGCATCGCGCACCAGCACGCCCTCCTGCGCGCCGCGGCCGGTGGCGATCATGATGGACATGGGCGTTGCCAGGCCCAGTGCACAGGGGCAGGCGATGATGAGTACCGCGACAGCGGCAAGCAGCGCGTGCGCCAGCCGTGGCTCCGGCCCGACGAATGCCCAGACGGCAAAGGCGATGACGGCGGCTGCGACGACCGCGGGCACAAAGACGGCCGAGACGCGGTCGACCATCGTCTGGATCGGCGCGCGCGAGCGCTGCGCCTTGGCGACAAGTTCGACGATGCGCGAGAGCGTTGTCTCGGCGCCGACTTTCTCGGCCTGCATGATGAGCGCGCCGTTTTTGTTGATCGTGCCGCCGGTCAAGGCATCGCCCTTGGCCTTTTCGACCGGCAGGGGCTCGCCTGTGATCATCGATTCATCGATGGTCGATTGTCCCTCGATAACGGAGCCATCCACAGGGACGCGCTCGCCGGGGCGCACCCGGAGCCGGTCGCCGGCCTGGATCTCGTCGACGGGCACATCGGTTTCGCTACCGTTGGCGCCGATGCGTCGTGCCGTTTTCGGCGCGAGATCGAGAAGGGCGCGAATGGCCGAGCCGGTACGCTCGCGGGCTTTCAATTCCAGTACCTGGCCGACGAAGACGAGCGCGACAATCACGGACGCCGCTTCGAAATAGACGGGCACGCTCTCGTCATGCCCTCGAAAGCTCATCGGGAACAGGCCGGGGGCAAGCGTCGCAATCACGCTGTAAAGGTAGGCGGTGCCGACGCCGAGACCGATCAGCGTCCACATATTGGGGCTGCGATTGACGAGCGAGTTCCAGGCGCGGCGGAAGAAGGGAAGAGCCGCCCAAAGCACGACCGGCGTTGCAAGAACAAGCTCGACCCAGGTGGCGATCGGCTCGCCGATCCTGTCGCGAATGGGAAGGCCGATCATCGGCCCCATGCTGATGGCAAGCAGGGGCAGCGACAGGGCGGCGCTGATCCAGAGCCGGCGCGTGAAATCAACAAGCTCGGGGTTCGGGCCTTCATCGGCGGCCGGGACACCCATCGGCTCCAGCGCCATGCCGCATTTCGGGCAGTCGCCAGGATGGTCGCTGATCACCTCGGGATGCATCGGGCAGGTATAGAGCGTGCCCTTCGGCATCGGCTTTGGCGTGGGCTTGCTGCCGTCGAGATAAGCCGATGGGTCCGCTTCGAACTTTGCCTTGCAGCCGGCCGAGCAGAAATAGAATTTCTCGCCCTCGTGCTTCGTGAAATGGCGGGCAGTGGCGCGATCGACCGTCATTCCGCAGACGGGATCCTTGGCCGTGAAGTAGTTTTCCGGTGCGGCCTCGAATTTTGCACGGCAGCCATTGCTGCAAAAGTGGAAAGTGCGGCCGTGATATTCCAGCGACGGCTTGCCGGCATCGGGGTCGACGGTCATGCCGCAGACGGGATCGCGGATCACTTCATCCTGCGTGTGGGTGTTATGGTGATCGTGTCCATGATGGCTGTGATCGTGCTCGTCATGCGGTGCCATGTCATACTCCTTTGCCCGAAGGGGCTTCGGACAGGTCTATGGACCTTCCCATCGCTGGAAGGTCAAGCCGGAAAATAGTGATTGCCATCCACAGTTCACAGGGCGGCCTTCCTATCTCGCTGCGGATGGCGATGATAAGTTCCGTAAGATCGATGCAATGATGTGATTCCAATGCGATATGATCTGACCACGCTGCCGCTTGCCACGCTTCTGCCTGCCGTCGTCAAGGCGGAAGATATGCTGGCCCGGCTGGATGAGCGCGTGTTGAGGCATGCGGTGGCGAATGGCTTTCGCGAGCGTGGGCACTTTTTCGAGGCCGCCGGTGCGCTCTGGGTGGGCGGCGAACTCGTGCATGTCGAGGATCTCGTCCTGCACGATGCGCGCATGGATACGCGCACCCCGACGCATGAATTGACCATCGCCCATTCGGTGCTGCGCAGCCGTCGCCGTCTATGGGCCGCCGATCCGTCCTGGGGCCTGGAGCCGGCTGGCCTTGCCGTGCTGCGCGGGGAGGTCGGCGAGACCGACGAGGGCAGCACGCCGCGTTCGACCTCTGCCCGGGCCATCGAGCCTGACGAGCCGGAGGAGGGGGATGATTTCGGCGTCGATTTCGCCGAGATCGACGCGATCCTCGCCCGATCCGACAAGATCCTGAATGGCGGCGTTCCGGAACCCAGGCAGCCGATTATCGATGCCCAGGATCCCCTGGCTCTCATCCGAGACGAGGATTGGGATGAGGATGAGCGGCTGGACAGCTGGCGCGCCGTCATGCGCGAGGCGGATCTGCTGCCGGCTACCTTGGGTGCCGCGGTGCTTTTCGATGCCTGGGAAAGGATCGAACCGCTGCGGCGACAGCATTGGCTCGGCGGCTTGCTGGCGAGCGCCTATCTGCGCAGCCGGGGCAAGGTCACGTCTCATCTCTTCTGCCTGAATGTCGGCCTGAAGGCCGTTCGTCACGACCGCCGGCGAGCGCCGGACCGCACCACGCGGCTGACCGCCTTTCTCGAGGCCATGGCGCTTTCGGCCGATTCGGGCCTCAAGGAGCTTGATCGGCTTTCGCTTGCCAAGCTGCAGATGGAAGTGCGGCTCAAGGACAGGCGGTCCAACAGCAGCCTGCCTGAGGTCATCGACATCGTGCTATCGCGTCCGATCGTCTCGGCGAAAATGATTGCGCGCCATGTTGGCATTACCTCAAGGGGCGCGCTCAATCTCGTGACCGAACTCGGCCTGCGCGAAATGACCGGGCGCGGGCGCTATCGGGGCTGGGGCGTGCTTTGATCTGCTGCAACGGGTGGTGTGGGTAGCGCCACCCTCCCTTGCAACCACAACCCTGGTTTTTGTCCAATGTTACAGTTTGTTACGCTAAGTGGCGCTAAAATGGACAAAATTTAATGCCCATACCAAATTCCTAAGCGGCACGATGCAAGCTAAGGTCGCGCCATGAATAGCGGGAGATCGTCGATCACCCCGGGATTTGAAGAGGTGGGTGAATGGCTCGGACGTTTCGGGTCGTCGTTTGGTTGGCAGTGATCGGCGCAGTCTGGTATGGCGCCTATGCGACCCGCGATCGTTGGCTTGGGCCGGCGGAGAAGCTGCTTGGCTACCAAAATGCCGCAGCACCGGGAGAGCAAGCCCAGGACGGACGCCGTGGTGGCCAAAGGCAGGGCGGCAGCGGTGGCGGACGGCGCAGCATGTCGCAGTTCAATGGACCGGTTCCGGTGCTCGCCGCGGATGCGACGACGGCCGATGTCCCCGTCTACATCAACGGCGTGGGCTCGGTGAAGGCCCTGAATACCGTGACGGTGCGCGCGCAGGTCAGCGGACGAATCGTCGAAATCAATTTCGTCGAGGGCCAGGACATCAAGAAGGGCGATATCATCGCCCGCATCGACGATTCCGTCTATAAGGCGCAGCTCGACCAGGCGATCGCCAAGAAGGCTCAGGACGAAGCTTTGCTTGCGGGCGCCCAGCGCGATCTCGCCCGCTATCAGATGATGGTGAAGAGCGCCTCCGGCACGCAGCAGCAGGTCGACACGCAGACCTCGTTGGTGGCGCAATACACCGCGCAGGTCCAGGTGGATGTGGCGGCGATCGAAAGCGCGCAGGCGACGCTCGATTATACGACGATCAGAGCGGCCTTCGATGGGCGCACCGGCATCCGTAACGTCGATATCGGCAATCTCGTCAGCTCGGGCGACACGACAGGCATCGTGACGCTCTCGCAGATCAAGCCGATCTCCGTGCTGTTTTCCATTCCGCAGCAGCAGCTTGCCCGCATCAACGCGGCAAGCGCAGCCGGAACGCTTTCCGTCCAGGCTTTGGGCAACGACGGCGAGACGGTGGTCGACAATGGTTCGCTTGGTGTGGTCGACAATCAGGTCGATCCCACCACCGGCACCGTTAAGCTGAAGGCGAATTTCCCGAACGACAAGCTGGCGCTGTGGCCCGGCGCCTTCGTCAATGCCCGCCTGCTCGTGGAGACGCTGAAAGGCGTCACCGTCATTCCGAGCGGTGCCGTGCAGCGCGGGCCGAACGGCACCTTCGTCTATGTCATCGGCCAGGATCAGACCGTTGCCATGAAGCCGGTGAAGGTGCGCCAGCAGGACGATACGCTCGCCGTCATCGCCGATGGCGTGGCGCCCGGCGACAAGGTGGTGACGACCGGTTTCGCGCGGCTGCAGAATGGGTCGAAGGTGCAGATTTCGGCCAATCCGACTCAGGCGTCCCCGGATATTCCGACGTCTGACAATAGCGGGCAGCCGGTCGCGGAGAACGATTCGCAGAATGCCGCTCCGGGGGCCGCGAATGCAAGCGAGCACCCGCATCGACGCCATAATGGCCAAGGTGGTCAAGGCGGGCAGGGCGGCCAAGGTGGGCAGGGCGGTCACAACGGCCATCGCGGTCAGGATGGTCAGCCGGCAGCCGGCAGTGAACAAAGCACGGATACGAGCGGCGGCTCGGCCTCCAACAATTCCTCCGCTACGCCGACGCAGCAGCAATGAACGTCTCGTCGCTCTTCATCTTCAGGCCGATCGCCACCTCGCTTCTCGGGGTGGCGGTTCTGTTGGGCGGCATTCTCGGCTTCCTCTTCCTGCCGGTTGCGCCACTGCCGCAGGTGGATTTTCCGACGATCCAGGTGACGACGCAGCTTCCGGGTGCCGATCC